>CAVKOT010000322.1:0-2007 GCA_963658045.1 Opitutia bacterium UBA4654 | reverse complement strand
ATCTATGGCAAGCGCAAGGTGTGGGCAGAGTCATGCACAGCAGGCGGCCCCAACTTCAGCCGCTATCCTGCCGTGATGAAGCAACGCACCGACCGCTTCTTCTGCGAGGGCATCAATGCCACCCTCCTGCACCTCTTCATCCAGCAGCCCGATGACACCACGTTCCCCGGCGTGAGCGCGCCCTTCGGCAATGACTTCCAGCGCAAGAACACCTGGTTCTCGCAGATGGACCTCTTCACCGACTATCTGCGCCGCTGCAACATGATGCTGCAGCAGGGCAGTTATGTGGCCGACGTGGCCTACTTCATCGGCGAGGATGCTCCCAAGATGACAGGCGAGTGCAACCCCGCCCTGCCCCGTGGCTACAGCTTTGACTATCTCAATGCCGAGGTGCTCCACTCTGCCTGGGTGAGCGACGGAAAGCTCTGCCTGGCAGGTGGCATGACCTATCGCACACTGGTGCTCCCCAACCAGACAACCATGCGCCCCGAGGTGCTGGCCGACATCTCGCGATTGCTCAAGGAGGGGCTCACCGTCATCGGGCCACAGCCCACAGCATCGCCAAGCATGCAGAACTGGCCGGCCTCAGACATGCATGTGAAGAAACTGGCAGAAGAAATGTGGAGCAAGGGCCAATGGGGCAAGGGCCGCGTCTATCCAGCAGGCACAGAACTGAAGACGGTACTGGACGGCATGGGCGTCAAGCCCGACTGCTATGTGGATGCACAGCAACCCTTCGCCTTTATCCACCGCCGCCTGCCCGGCAAGGAGATTTACTTCGTGAGCAACCAGAGTGACCACCCCCAGGACCTGCAGCCACAGTTCCGCGTGACAGGCATGAGGGCCGAGATATGGAACCCTGTCACAGCCGAGCGCATGCGCATAGCCGACCTGCAGGACAACGGCACCCTCTCCACAGCCAGCCTGCATCTGGAGGGCAACGAGAGTGCCTTCATCGTCTTCAGCCACGAGGCCAACGACACACTCACCGCCTATGCCCCCGCCAGCCTGCAACCCCTGCTCACCATCAGCACGCCCTGGAAGGTGACCTTCCAGGAAGGCCGCCGGGGTCCCGAGGAGGGCTGCACCATGGACACCCTGCAGGCATGGAACCAGAGCGAGGACAAGCGTGTGCGCTACTTCTCGGGCACAGCCACCTACACCAACGCCTTCAAACTGAAGCAGCAGCCCAGCCAGCCCGTATGGATTGACCTGGGCAAGGTGATGGTGATGGCGCGCGTGTATGTCAACGACCAGTATGCCGGCGGCGTATGGACAGCCCCTTACCGCCTCAACGTCCAGCACTTGTTGCATAAGGGAACAAATACCCTGCGTGTGGAGGTGGTGAACAACTGGCAGAACCGCCTCATCGGCGACCAGATGTTGCCCGAGAGCGAGCGTCCCACCTGGACAAGTGTCAACCCCTGGCATGCCGACTCGCCCCTGCAGGAGTCAGGTCTCATCGGCCCTGTAAGGCTCTTGCAGTAAGGAGCAGGCCTACACTCGGCACGGCCTGGGGGCCCACATGCAGTGTCCCCCCAGGCCTCTTTTGCCAAACATAAGCGATGGGGGCGTGCCCAAAAGCACGCCCCCATTTTTACCATGCTGGAATCAACCTATTTCTGTATCACCACATATTTTGGAGTTTGTCTTTATTATCGCATCACCAAAGACCTTGGCTTTTCCATATAGTTCTGTGCATTCCTGCATTTGCGCGTTCCCGAACAATTGCGCATCATCATAAATCCTTATACAAGAACCACACACGACAGCATTGTCATAGACTTTGGCATTACCGTAAACACATCCTTTCTCTATCTTTGCATTTCCATATATTTGCGCAGAACCATATATTGTTGTATAACCATTAAGTACCGCATCACCGTACACACGTGCCTTTCCCTTTACCTCTGAACTTCCTCCAATTCGTACACGACCATACACCTTTGCATACTCACCAATAGGTATAGGCGCATAGAGCGCACTTGCGAAACGCCCTATTTAAGG
>CAVKOT010000321.1:0-2046 GCA_963658045.1 Opitutia bacterium UBA4654 | reverse complement strand
GCACAGGTCCTGCGCTATCTGGTCATAGGTGCGCTGTATGAAGGTGCTGTACACAGTCCACACCGGGTGCAGCCCTCCCTTGGCCATACCCGAGATCATGGCCACTGCCTGCTCCTCGGCGATGCCCATGTCGATGTGCTGCTTGCCAGCCTCCCTGCGCTTTGCGGGCGTGAAGCCTGCTGCCGATGGCGTGCCGGCTGTCACGGCTATGAGGGTCTTGTCCTGCTTCATCTCGCGCAGCATCCAGTCACTGTACAGCTGCTCATAGGTCTCCACGGCAGGCGCGGCAGGGCGGCTTCCGTCCTTGATGTTGAAGGGCATGCCCCAGTGCCAGGCCTCCTTGTCGGCCACGGCAGGCGCGAATCCGTGTCCCTTCTCGGTGTGGATGTGCACCACGGTGGGCTTGTCGGTATCCTTCACGCTGCGGAACACCTCGATGAGTCGCTCCACATCATTGCCCTCCTCCAGGTACCTATACTCAAATCCCCAGGCCTTGAACCAGTTGTGCTGGCACTCCCCATGGCTCTCCCTCAGGGCGCGCAGGTTCTTGTAGATGCCTCCGTGGTTCTCGGCGATGGACATCTCATTGTCGTTGACCACGATGATGATGCCCGTCCCCAGTTCCGATGCCTCGTCCAGTCCCTCAAAGGCCTCGCCACCCGAGAGCGAGCCGTCGCCTATGATGGCGATGATGTTCTCGTGTGTGCCCCTGATGTCACGAGCCTTCTGCAGTCCCGTGGCCAGGCTCACCGAGGTGGATGTGTGCCCCACCTCGAAGTTGTCATACACGGGGCTCTCCGTGGGTGATGAGTATCCCGAGATGGCATTCATGTCCTCCACGTCACCCAGGAAGCCAGCCGCGCGGCCCGTGAGCACCTTGTGGGGGTAGCACTGGTGGCTCACGTCGAACACGAACTTGTCAACTGGCGCGTTGAACACATAGTGCAGGGCCACGGTGGCCTCCACAAATCCCAGGTTGGGTCCCACGTGTCCGCCATGCTTGCTCACGCGGTTCAGCACGGCCTGCCGTGTCTCGTCGGCCACGGCCTTGAGCGCATTGATGTCCAGCCCCTTGAGGTCGGCTGGTGACTTGATTTTCTCTATGTACATCTTCTTTTGCTTTTTGACGTGGCAAAGGTACACACTTTTATGCACATAGCGGATTACCCAAAATTCGGAAGAAGTTACCCAGGTCGTGCAACGGCCTTCCTCGCTCTCATTCCCCCAAACCAGTCTGTTCGCGCGGGAGTCCGGGTGTTTGGCCCGCACAGGGCAGTCCGTCATTTCCGTTTCCTGGCATCCCCTCCCGCCATCGTCCCACCTCCATTCCCTCCTCAGCCAGGTTCTTTCCGTCCGTCAGTTCCTCCCCATTACAGCAACCCGTCCGCCCTCTTCCTTCGGAATGCCAACTGCCTTTTCTGCATCAGGTAGTTCCCTTCTTGATAAGATCCTCGTGTCTTTTATGTTTCCAAGTTGGGAATATGTATTCCGAACTTGGAAACGTATATTCCAAACTTTGGAATATTCGTTCCGCAGTTTGAAATGGAATAGTATGAGAACATGTTTCACATACACACATATCTGATTGTAAAGAGGAAAGCAGGTGTCCAGGGTATGCCGCAAATGTGTTTCGTTCAGGCAGGGAGATGCATCACCATGCGGAAGTTGCCTGCACATGACAAGTGAACCATCTTGAACTGGAAAATAATTGGCGATTTCTGTGGCATGTATGTCGAAAATGGATAACTTTGCGGTATCTTACGTCCGCTGGAAGCCCTGGTGAGGGAATACAAGCGGGCGGGGTGCATTTACAAATAAAGGCGTAACTGTACGCTTTGGTTCTGACGGTTCGTGAATCTCGCAAATTCAAGCCATCTGTCAAGAGCAAAGCAGCGGGAACGCCCTATGGAGGTGTATTATATGTACAGCCCTTGTTGCCTGCGGGTGCCAGTGTGCATCTGTTGGCACTTGGGGTATCCGTATATAGTGACACACTGGCGTGGGGCTTTCAGCGTTGTACATAGTAAGCCGATATTCTTTAATTGT
>CAVKOT010000320.1:0-2076 GCA_963658045.1 Opitutia bacterium UBA4654 | reverse complement strand
GAGCAGGACCTTGAGGACGGCTCCATCACCACCTACACCCAGGGCGACTTCACCGACCTCTGCAAGGGCCCCCACATCCTGTCAACAGGTGTCATCAAGGCCGTGAAACTGATGAGCGTGGCCGGTGCCTTCTGGCGTGGCGATGCCACCAAGGACCAGATGCAGCGCATCTACGGCATATCCTTCCCAAAGCAGAAGATGCTTACCGAGTATCTCAACATGCTGGAGGAGGCCAAGAAGCGTGACCACCGCAAGATAGGCAAGGAGATGGAGCTCTTCATGTTCTCAGAGCGCGTGGGCAAGGGACTTCCCATCTGGCTGCCCAAGGGCACGGAACTGCGCCTGCGCCTGCAGGACATGTTGCGCAAGATACAGCGCTCCTACGGCTACCAGGAGGTCATCACCCCCAACATAGGCAGTAAGAGCCTGTATGTGACCTCAGGCCACTGGGACCATTATGGCAAGGACAGTTTCCAGCCCATACACACGCCCGAGGAGGATGAGGAGTATATGCTCAAGCCCATGAACTGCCCTCACCACTGCGAGGTGTATGCTTACCGTCCCCGCTCTTACAAGGAACTTCCCTTCCGCTGTGCCGAGTTTGGCACCGTGTATCGTTATGAGCAGAGCGGCGAGTTGCACGGACTTACCCGTGTGCGCTGCTTCACCCAGGATGATGCCCACATCTTCTGCCGTCCCGACCAGGTGAAGGATGAGTTTATCAAGGTGATGGAGATTATCCAGCATGTGTTCAAGATCTTCAACTTTACCGAGGACAATGTGGAGGTGCAGATTTCCCTGCGCGACCCCAAGAACACCGAGAAGTATATCGGCAGCGACGAGGACTGGGCCACAGCCGAGCAGGCCATCATCGACGCATGCAAGGAGAAGGGCATGAAGGCCCGCACCGAACTGGGCGAGGCCGCCTTCTACGGCCCCAAGTTGGACTTCATGGTCAAGGATGCCATCGGACGCCGCTGGCAGTTAGGCACCATTCAGGTCGATTATCAGTTGCCCCAGCGTTTCCAGCTTGAGTATGTGGGCGAGGACAACCAGAAGCATCGTCCTGTGATGATTCACCGTGCCCCCTTCGGCTCGATGGAGCGTTTCGTGGCTGTGCTCATCGAGCACACAGCCGGCAAGTTCCCCTTGTGGCTCACCCCCGACCAGGTTGCCATCCTGCCCATCTCAGAGAAATACAATGAATATGCCCAGCAGGTCAAGGACTATTTCGAACAGCATGACGTGCGCTCCTATATCGATGACCGCAGCGAGAAGATAGGGCGTAAGATACGTGACACCGAGGTGAAGCATGTCCCCTATATGGTCATCGTGGGCGAGAAGGAGGCCGCCGAGGGACTTGTGAGCTTCCGTCAGCAGGGCGGTGGCGAGCAAGGCACTGTGAAATTCGAGGATTTTGCAAAGAAAATCAACGAAGAGGTGCGCCGTATGACGGAAAAGTATTAATTTTGCACCGTTTTTAACGTTATTGATGAAGAAAGACAACGCTAAGCAGCAGTATCGAGTAAACGAGCAGATTCGTGTACGTGAGGTACGCATCGTGGGTGATGGTATTGAGTCCACAGTAATGCCCACCCGTAATGCTCTCCATCTGGCGGAGCAGAAGGGGGTGGACCTCGTGGAGATATCACCCAACGCACAGCCCCCTGTGTGCAGGCTGATAGACTACAGCAAGTTCCTCTACCAGCAGAAAAAGCACCAGAAGGAAATGAAGGCTAAGCAGGTCAAGGTGGATGTCAAGGAAATCCGCTTCGGACCTCAGACCGATGACCACGACTACGAGTTCAAGTTGAAACATGCCAAAGGCTTCCTCTCTGATGGGGACAAGGTGAAGGCATTTGTCTTCTTCAAGGGGCGCAGCATCCTGTTCAAGGAGCAGGGCGAAGTCTTGCTGCTCCGTTTTGCCGCCGACCTGGAGGATTACGGAAAGGTAGAGCAAATGCCGCAGCTCGAGGGCAAGCGCATGATTATGTTCATCGCTCCCAAGAAACAGCCCCAGGGTGCCAAGAAGGTGCTTGAGTCAACGTTGGACGAACAGCCTGCTGAGCCCACACC
>CAVKOT010000319.1:0-2100 GCA_963658045.1 Opitutia bacterium UBA4654 | reverse complement strand
CCCCTGTTGTATGATGGGCCTGGCAGGGATGTCCACATGCATCACCCCACGCACCACGAAGCCTCCGACAGAGGATGCGCCCCTCCCCCCTGGGGGAGGCCGGGAGGGGGCTTTCACCCATGCCGCTGCGTTGGCCAATACAGCAGCATGCGATGCCTGATGCAGCGGCATGCGTTGACCAACGCACCGCGCTGTCCCTGACAGAGGATGCGCCCCTCCCCCCTGGGGGAGGCCGGGAGGGGGCTTTCAACCCATGCCGATGCGTTGGCCAATACAGCAGCATGCGATGCCTGATGCAGCGGCATGCATTGACCAACGCACCGCGCTGCCCCCGACAGAGGATGCGCCCCTCCCCCTTGGGGGAGGCCGGGAGGGGGCTTTCAACACAGACAGAAAAAGCCAGGACCCAGCGGATTGCTCCGCCATGGGTCCTGGCCTACCATTATATAAAAATGAAGTTTTCCGGTTTGTCCTGCCGGCTTTCTACCTCTTACAGAGAGATAGCGCCGCTGGGGCAAGCGTCAGCACAAGTGCCGCACTCAGTGCACAGCTCGGGGTTGATAGAGTACTTCTCGCCCTCAGAGATTGCTCCTACGGGACACTCGTCGATACATGTGCCGCATGCAACACAATCATCACCAATTACGTATGCCATAATCTACAAGTTTTTTTTAGTAAAATGAATATTTGTTCGTATTGTGATTGCAAAGGTAATTGATTTTAGTGATACTGACCATCAAAAACCATCTCTTTTTTCCATTATCCTCATCAAAAACAATGATTAGGGCAATAAAGCAGCCCCTGGGGGCGTTATTCTTAATGATGAAATCCCTGCTCACACATGCCCTGTGCCTGATGCTCTGCCTCCTGTGTGCCACTGGCGCGGGAGCGCAGAAGCGCAAGGTGATGAACCGCCCCTACCTGGACGAGCGGAAGTTGCACTATGGCTTCCTCATCGGACTGCACATCCAGGACATGGAGATGCAGAACAATGGCTACATTGACCCCGCCACCGGGCAGCAGTGGTATGCTGATGTGGACAACTATAATCCTGGCTTCAGCGTGGGTGTGCTGGGGGAGTTGCGGCTCAACAGGTATCTCGCGCTGCGCCTCTCGCCCACCATGCACTTCGGCCAGAAGCACATCCTGTTCCATGAGCAGACCAGCGGACGGGACACGACACAGAACATCAAGAGCACCTACATCTCCATCCCGCTCGACCTGAAGTTCGCCGCCCCGCGCTACAACAACTTCCGCCCTTACCTCATCACGGGCGTCAACCCCATGGTGGACCTCACCACCAAGAAGCATGGCGCGCTGATGCTCAAGCCCTTTGACTGTTATCTGGAGGTGGGCATGGGCTGTGACATCTACCTGCCCTTCTTCAAGCTCAATCCCGAGCTCAAGTTTTGCTTTGGCCTGGCAGACATCTTGAAGAAAAACCGAAAGGACCTGATAGACAACACGCTGCTGAAATACACACGCAGTGTGGACGGTGCCTCGTCCAAGATGATTGTGCTCACGCTCTACTTCGAGTAAGTTATCCCGCCACCCCACAGCCCTTCACAGGACCTCATCCACACCCACGCCCCTGCCCGAGCACCCCCATTCCACCACCCAAGAAATCGCGGAAACGTACAAAACGCACCCAAAACATTTTGCGGAAACGTACAAATCCGCCAGTTCAAAAATCGCGGAAACGTACAAAACACGCCCTAAACATTTTGCGGAAACGTGCAAATCCAACCCTCTGCATCCCCATTTACATGCTGCCCCTACTACCGTAACATAAAAAGGGACACCCGTAACATGCGAGACCATATCCTGGCTTTCCACCAGGGGGATCTGCATGTTTCGGGCGTCCCTCTTATATTATAAGCACGCGAAAGCCCCCAAGGCAAGTATCCATACCCATTGGGGGAACAGGAAGGGGGCTTCCAGCCTACTTCAGTCGTGCCAGGGTGTCCGCTATGCGGCGCATGGCCTCGGTGATGTTGGCCTCGCTGGTGGCATAACTCATGCGGAAGCACTCGGGCGAGCCAAAGGCATCACCGCCCACAGTGGCCACATGACCTACCTCCAGGAGGTACATGGCCAGGT
>CAVKOT010000318.1:0-2169 GCA_963658045.1 Opitutia bacterium UBA4654 | reverse complement strand
TAGGCACTCGCAAAAGTGCCTATACAAAGGGGTATGCCCTAATTTGAGTACTAACAATAAACAGTTCGAAATGATAAGCGAAGGTTTGCCATGTATGGTAGTGGCGGCCACGTTAGTCAAGATAAGAGCAATGCTCACACTCCCCAAAAGGGAGGTGTGGGTGTATCTTATATGACTAACGGAGGCTTCCATTTCCTAGGCTCGCCTCTAAGCAAGACGCTATAAGAGAGCCTGCACCTCTTTTTTTAGTGTCATATATGCGTTTGATAGTGTGATGCATCGTATTATTCTATCAAACAGTTATATGGTTTTTTATTCGTCATTTCTCGCTGATAAGTGTGCCTACAGCCATGGCCGCGACCTGCAGTCCATGGTTATCGACTGGCTGCGCTTCCCTCTTGCCGTGTCCGTTGTGTTCATCCATGCTTTTGGAAATCCGGAACTCGATTTGGCTGCTGTGCATGCTTTGCCATTCAGTTCAGAGTCATTATTTAATTTTCTGCGCATTGCCTTGTCGCATGTGGCAACCCATTTCGCCGTTCCTGTGTTCTTTATGTTCTCAGGCTTCCTGTTCTTCTATAGGCTTGATGACTTCACGTTCTCAGTTTACAGACAGAAACTTCGCAGGCGCGCCGCGACCCTTCTCGTACCATATGTAATTTGGCTACTGCTGTATCTTCTGCATAATGAGGCGCACAAGATGGGGGCTGTCCTGATAAAGGGCAGACCTGTAAGCACTCTATGGGACTGGCTTTCTCCTGGCATCCACCTGTTTTGGAACAGTAGTGTGTGGGGTTTCAACTATCATAACTGGCTGGGGTGGCCTGTCCCACTGACTGGTCCCGCGCTTATTCCTCTGTGGTTTCTGCGTGACCTTATGGTGGTTGTTTTCTTAACTCCTCTTGTATATTGGCTTATACGTAGGTTCCGTCTTGTTCCTGTCCTGCTGCTCGCTTTCTGTTATATATCTGGTATTTGGTTTCGCACTCCTGGGTTTTCCGTGGGAGCGTTTTTCTGGTTCTCTGTGGGCGCATACTTCAGTATTTGGCACATGGATATGGTGGCAACCCTGTACCGTTTTCGTTTCCTAGCCTATGGGGCTGCTTTCTGCACACTTTTGCCGTTGATATGGTTGAATGGACGTATGGGTGACGGCCAGAAACCCTGTGTGCTGGGTGGGGTACTCTATCCTGTGTATGTGGCCTCGGCTGTATTCTGTGCCGTATGTGTGGCTCGAGATTTGGTGGTAAAAGGGCGCGTTAGGGTGTATCCGCGTTTGGCCAGGGCTTCATTCTTTGTCTTTCTTAGTCATCCGTTTGCTTTGGGATATGTGGCTGGTATCATGGGCAAACTTTTCCCCGATGGTAACGCATTTTTGCTGTCATTGCGTTATGTACTGACACCGCTGGTGACGGTAGCCGTATGCCTTCTTGTCTATCAGCTTTTGGAGAGATTTTTACCACGACTGCTGGCTGTGCTTACAGGCAGTCGCGGGTGAGCGGCTGGCAGTGATAGCGTCTGCACCGTTCTATTCCAGGTTGGCCTCCTTGACCTTGCGGAAGAGGTCGCTGGCAAAGATAAAGGAGTTGAGCCGCTCGTTGGTGCTCGTCATAATCTCGTCCTTGTTGCCCTGCCACTCCTCGTGACCCTTGTAGATGAAGATGATGTTCTCGCCAATGCCCATCACCGAGTTCATGTCGTGCGTGTTGACGATGGTGGTCATCTCGTACTCCTGCGTGATGCCGTGTATGAGTTCGTCTATCACCAGGCTCGTCTGGGGGTCAAGTCCGCTGTTCGGCTCGTCGCAGAACAGGTACTTGGGGTTCAGTGCGATGGCCCTTGCGATGGCCACACGTTTCTGCATTCCCCCGCTTATCTCGCCGGGGAACTTCTCTTCGGCTCCCCGCAGATTGACCCTGTCCAGGCAGAACTTCGCGCGCTGTATGCGGTCGGTCTCGTTCATGTCCGAGAACATATCCAGCGGGAACATCACGTTCTCCAGCACCGACATCGAGTCAAAGAGTGCCGCGCTCTGGAATATCATGCCCATCTCGCGCCGTATCATCACCCTCTCCCGCTTGGTCATGGCCACAAAGTCGCGCCCGTCATAGAGCACCTGCCCGCTGGTGGGTTGCAGGAGTCCCACGATGGTCTTCATCAGCACGGTCT
>CAVKOT010000317.1:0-2184 GCA_963658045.1 Opitutia bacterium UBA4654 | reverse complement strand
GCCCAGGAGTGGACCACACGGGTGGGTGAGGTACGGCAGGAACAGGCGGCCCCCGGCCCCATAGGGCGTAACCATGCCGAGGAGGGGATGTCGGACGAGGAACTGGCTGCCAGCGGGCATGGCTATTCCGTGAACGGAATGTTCATCGGCATGCTGCCTGTGGGACTCAATCGAGACCAGAGCGGTGTCACTCCGCACACGCCCGAACTCCCCTTCACGCTCACAGGAGTGGGCCAGGTGCCCCTCACAGTGAACGAACTGCCCTTGGACGCCATCATCGACGGGCACAGGCTGCGCCTGACATCGCTGACCGACTACCGGACGGCGAGGAACACCAGGTGGGTGACACTGGATGAGGTGAGGCGGCACTGCTTCCCCGACCTTCAACAACAGACGCTGCCCCTACAGCACAAGCAACACTTATGTGAACATCGGCTTTGGCCCCACACGGCAGTATAGCCAAAGGAACACGAAGCAACATTCATAACATAACACCACACAGCACCATGATGAAATACAGCAAAGCCATCGCATCCCTGCTGGGGATGCTCCTCGCCACCCCGGCCATAGCACAGGCAAGGTGGGAGATACTCATGGGAGAAGACTATGGACCCCAACAGACCTTGCCCCGGGAAGACCCCTGGAAGACGGACTGCTCGCTGGCCTGCGCCCACTGCACCGACCACGGCTTCATCGTCAACGGAGTGTTCATAGGCATGGCACCCGTGGGACTCGACCCCGCCAAGATACCCGAGAATGGCTGGAGGCAGCACTACCTGGACTCCAGGCCTGTCCCCCGCGACGACTCTGGCCGACCGCTCAGGGAGAGGCAGCCCATGGACACCCTCGTCGGCGGACAGCGGGTGCGCCTGATGGGCGTGTGGGAGGCACGCACGGAGCAGCCCATCCTGTGGCTCTCGCTGGAGCAGGTGCGCGCCAAGTACCTGCCGCAGGTCGAGGGCAAGTGCGCCTACACCGTGGACAAGTTCATCATCCCGGGCAACGACAGCCTGTACCGCATCGACGGGGACTACATCTACCGCGTGGAAGCGATGAAGTCCACCTGCATCAACGCGCTGGCCGACCAGCCTCCCTTCACCTTCGTGCGCATCTTCACCAGGGCGTTTGACCGGCAACTGGCCTACATGGGCGAGCCCGACAGGACCTCATCACACCAGGAGCCCATCGAGGAGCGGCGGAACTGGAATGGCAGCCTGTTTGTCTGCACAATACCCAACAGGATGATGAAGTACTACACCTCGCTCTCCTGCCCACCGGCCAGCGAGCTCTACCAGGGTCAGAACCTGCAGGAGTTCCAGGACCTGTGCGAGGGCATGGACAGGCGGGTGAGAGACTTCCTGAGCAAGCAGGAGCGCAGGCGGCTGGCACGCACGGGAGAGTGCCGCCCCTACCTGGAACTGTGTGTGAGCAGCGAGGGGGAGGTGCTGCAGGCAAGCCTCAGCAGCCCGGCCTCCATCCTGTCGGTCATGTCACAGAGCCGCTTCCGCAAACTGGACAGCATGCTGAAGTCAGTCCGCTTCCCCGCCTTCAACCGCCAGCACAGCCCCTGGGCCTGGAAAGGCCGCTGCATCAACGTGGGCTTCCACCTCATGGAATAGCGCGCCGCGACTGCCTAGGAGGACACTACCGACAGGGCATCTGCCACCAGGCCGTGGCAGGTGCCCTGTCACCGTAACGGGCATGGGGCGGGAATAAAAATACGTCCGCCCCGCCACCACATTCCGCTGAAACTTCGTACCTTTGCAGCCGAAACGAGAAATGTGGATAGATTTGGGCTGATTGCAACCACACAAAAAAATGCTAAAACTGACAAGGCCACGGCCTTGCCACGCATTTATGCCTACGTCTTTTCCCCAGCTTGTTGATTGTTCAACCTTTAATGATTCAATTGACTATGGGTTATCTTTTTACCTCAGAATCTGTGTCCGAGGGCCATCCCGACAAGGTGGCCGATCAGATCAGTGATGCTGTGCTGGACAAGTTGCTGGCCTTTGACCCGCAGTCCCACGTGGCCTGCGAGACGATGGTGACCACCGGACAGGTGTTCCTGTCGGGCGAGGTGTCGAGCGAGGCCTACATCGACCTGCAGCGCGTGGCGCGCGAGGTCATCAACCGCATCGGCTACACCAAGGCCGAGTACATGTTTGACGGCAACAGCTGCGG
>CAVKOT010000316.1:0-2204 GCA_963658045.1 Opitutia bacterium UBA4654 | reverse complement strand
GGAGCTGCCCTGGTGTGACGCGTCCCCAGGACTATGGCAAGATACTGTGCAGCGACAAGTCCTGGACCATCGACAGCGAGCACATGTCATGGACACGCGAGGGCAAGTTCATGCATTGCCTGCCCGTGCGCCGTGGCCTCATCGTCACCGATGACGTGATAGAGAGCCCTGACAGCCTGGTAATCCCCGAGGCGGCCAACCGCGAGATATCGGCCGAGGTGGTCATCAAGCGCATACTGGAGGAGATACAGTAGGAGAAGGCGAGCCCCCTCCTGACCTCCCCCAAGGGGGAGGGACTGCTGCGGCTTCCTGTTGACTTTCCCCTATTATACATTGCGCCGTGCTTCCGTTTTCCTGGAAGCACGGCGCAATGCTTTTCTCAGCCCGCCAACTGGCTTGCCCAAACTCGCCGGCGAGAGAGGGCCTTTGCCTTCACTGAAAACAAGGCACTATGGGACACCTAAAAACGCAGCGGCATGCATGGGGCAACGCAGCGGCATGCAAACGCCTATGCAGCGGCATGTAAACGCAAACGCAGCGGCATGCAGAAATGAGTGCATACCGCTGCGTCGGATGAGACACCTTGTCCCTCCCTCCTCAGGATGCGAGGAGAGGGTAGGGCAAATGTGTTCCTCCCCCTTGGGGGAGGTTAGGGGGCTCTACGCCACAGCGCACAGGAGCAGGATCACAATCTGTGCGGTGAGGATGCGCAGGAACATTGAGAGGGGATAGACGGTGGAATAGGCCACGGCAGGCTCGTCGTTCTCGGCGGCCTGGTTGGCGAATGCCAGTGCTGGGGGGTCGGTGGTGCTGCCGGCTATCATGCCCATCAGCGTGAAGTAGTTGACCTTGTAGCGCAGTCGTGCCACCACGCCCACGATGAGCAGGGGGATGACCGTGATGAGGAAGCCACACCAGACATAGGTGAGTCCGTCGCCCTTGAGCACCGTGTCCGAGAAGGTGGCGCCGGCCTTGATGCCCACGCTGGCCAGGAAGAGCACCAGCCCTATCTCGCGCAGCATGAGGTTGGCACTGGTGGTGGTATAGGCCACCAGTTTGGCCTTGTAGCCGAAGCGTCCTATCAGGATGGCCACTATCAGGGGGCCTCCTGCCAGTCCCAGCTTCACGGGAGTGGGCACGCCAGGCAGCGCGATGGGCAGTGAGCCCAGGATGATGCCCATGACGATGCCGATGAAGATGGTGGCCAGGTTGGGGTGGTCCAGGCTCTTCACCGAATTGCCCATCAGTGCGGCCACGCGATCGACAGCGTCCTCGGGGCCCACCACCACAATCTTGTCACCCACCTGCATGCGCAGGTTGCGGTCGGCATAGAGGTTGAGGTCAGAGCGGCGAATGCGCGTCACGTTCACGCCATACATGGAGTTGAAGTGCAGCGAGCCGAATGTCTTTCCGTTCATGCTGGGGTGGGTGATGAGGATGTGCTTGCTCACGAGTTTCACCTTCTGGTCCTCCCACTCCACCTCACAGGTCTCGCCGAAGAAGGCGATGATGGCCTCGGCGTCATCCTCGGCACAGACGATGAACATCTTGTCATGCTCATGGATGACGGTGTTGCGGTTGGGGATGCTCACCTGTCCGTCGTGCAGCATGCGCGTGATGACGAAGTCACGGCCCAGGAACTGGCTCACCTGCAGGATGGTGCGCCCGTCAAGGGCACGGTTCTGTGCCTCCACGGTCATCTGGTGGGGCTTCATGTGGGCGTTGCCCTGGTGCTCGGCCTCGACCTGCTCCTCCTCCTTGCTCATGTTGATGCGGCACAGGTAGCGCAGGGCGATGGTGGCCCCGATGATGCCCACCACGCCCAGGGGATAGGCACAGGCATATCCGTTGGCGATGGCAGGTGCGCCGGATGACCCGAATATCTGGTTACATGCCTCGCTGGCGGCACCCAGTCCGGGGGTGTTGGTCACGGCTCCGCAGAGCACGCCGACCATCATGGCCAGGTTGACCGAGTTGTTGCCCTGGCTCATGCTGCCGCCATCCCAGAAGACCAGGAAGAAGAGGCCCACACAGCAGAGCACGTTCAACATCACGATGCTGGATGCCAGCACATTGAGTCGGACACCCCCCGAGCGGAAACTCTCGAAGAAGCCCGGGCCCACCTGCAAGCCTATGCAATAGACAAAGAGTATGAGCCCGAAGTCCTGGATAAAGTTCATGAGCACCGGGGGACAGGCATAGGC
>CAVKOT010000315.1:0-2211 GCA_963658045.1 Opitutia bacterium UBA4654 | reverse complement strand
GCCTTGCCCGAGGTGGCCGAGAGGAATGGCAAGAAGGTGGCTGTCATCGGTTCGGGCCCCAGTGGACTGAGTTTCGCGGGGGATATGGCCAAGGCAGGATATGACGTTACCGTGTTTGAGGCCCTGCATGAGATTGGCGGTGTGCTGAAGTATGGTATTCCTGAGTTCCGCTTGCCCAACAAGATTGTGGATGTGGAAATCAGCAACCTGGAGAAGATAGGCGTGAAGTTTCAGAAGGACTGCGTGGTGGGCAAGACCATCACTGTGGAGGAACTGGAGCAGCAGGGATTTCAGGGCATTTTCGTGGGTTCGGGCGCCGGACTGCCCAACTTCATGGGTATTCCTGGTGAGAACTCCAATGGCATCATGAGTTCCAACGAGTACCTTACACGCGTTAATCTGATGAACGCCAGCGATCCTCACTTTGCCACGCCTATCCGTAAGGCCAAGAGCGTGATGGTTGTGGGCGGTGGAAATACAGCCATGGACAGTTGCCGCACCGCCAAGCGTCTGGGTGCCGAGCGTGTGTTCATCGCTTACCGGCGCAGCGAGGCCGAGATGCCTGCACGACTGGAGGAGGTGAAGCATGCCAAGGAAGAGGGCATCGAGTTCCTTACCCTGCACAATCCCATTGAGTATCATGCCGACGAGAAGGGCAATGTGACCGAGGTGGTATTGCAGAAGATGGAACTGGGCGAGCCTGATGCCTCAGGGCGCAGGAGACCTCAGCCCATCCCTGGTGCCACGGAGACCATCGCCATTGACCAGGCCATCGTGGCCGTGGGTGTGTCTCCCAACCCCATAGTACCCACCTCTATTCACGGACTGGAATTGGGGCGCAAGAACACCATTGTGGTCAATGATGGCATGCAGACCAACATCCCCATGATATTTGCAGGCGGTGACATCGTGCGTGGTGGAGCCACTGTGATTCTGGCTATGGGAGATGGCCGTCGCGCCGCAGCGGCCATGGACGAGTATTTGAGCAATAAATGAAAGGAATCCAAACGGTTGCCCTGCTTGTCTGCAGCAACTTGTTTATGACGCTGGCCTGGTATGGCCATCTGAAGATGCAGGGTGCGGGTGTCACGAAATCGTGGCCCCTCATCGCTGTCATCGCATTTTCGTGGGGTATCGCTTTCCTGGAATATTGTTTCCAGGTGCCTGCCAACCGCATTGGGTTTGAGGGCAATGGCGGTCCCTTCTCGCTCATGCAACTCAAGATTATCCAGGAGGTCGTGTCGCTGGTGGTCTTCTGTGTGGTGGCCAATTTGCTGTTTCAGGGACAGCAACTGCACTGGAATCACCTGGCGGCTATGGTGTGCCTGGTAATGGCAGTATATTTCATATTTAAGTAGAAGAATGAACAAGTACCTGTTAGCAGTAATACTCTCAGTGGGTTGCACATGTTCCTATGCCCAAAGGGGAAAGGTCAGTGCCGAGGAACTGGATGCGCCCATCAGCGAGGCCATGTCACATTATGACTTTAGCAAGGCTGAACAACTCCTGCAACAGAAGATTACTCTGCTTGAGAAGAAGAGAAAATCTACCGAGAGTGAGGACAGCCTGCTGGAAGTGGTGCAGAAGAACAGCGTGAAGTTGCATGCCACGGAGCGCGTTGTCATTATCGACAGTCTGGTGCTTCCCAAGTCGAAGTTGCTGGACGCACTCACGCTGGGGGCTGAGAGCGGTACCATGGACACCTACGAGCATTACTTTGGCAAGAAGGATGCACCGGGGTGTACCGTCTTTGAGAACCAGTTGAAGAACAAGATTGTCTTCTCGGCACTTGACAAGCGTGGGGTACTGAAACTCTATGAGAGTGTGCGGAATGGAGACGAGTGGTCGAAGCCCACTCCCTTGCGCGGACTGGGTGACGAGGAAGAGGACAACCTGAGTTACCCCTTCATGCTCTCTGACGGGCAGACCCTCTATTTCTCAGCCCAGAACGAGGAGAGCCTGGGTGGCTATGACATCTACATGACACGTTATGATGCTGATGAACACAAGTACCTCTCTCCAGAGAACGTGGGCATGCCATTCAACTCTCCTGCCAATGACTATCTCATGGTCATTGACGAGTATAATGACCTGGGCTGGTTTGCCACAGACCGCAATCAGCCCGAGGGGTCAGTCTGCCTCTACACTTTTATTCCCAATGAGACCAGAAAGACTTACGAGGAAGGGACTGTCGATGAGGAGCAACTGAGA
>CAVKOT010000314.1:0-2216 GCA_963658045.1 Opitutia bacterium UBA4654 | reverse complement strand
AGGTGTAGGAGATGCCGTCATGCGAGTGCTGGAAAGGCAGTTTGGCCACTGACGAGAGGGCGGCAACCGCTCCACGAGTGTCACGGCCGTTCATGGGATTGGCTCCGGGGGCGAAGGGAACGCCTGCGGGACGGCCATCGGGAGTCGCGCCAGTATATTTGCCATACACCACATTGGAGGTGATGGTGAGGAGCGACTGCGTGGGCTTCGCGCCACGATAAGTGTTGTGCTGGCGCATGTACTCCATGAACTTCTCGGTAATCATCAGTGCCAGCGCGTCGGTGCTCTCGTCATTGTTGCCGAAGGGCACATAGCCTGTGTTCTCAAAGCCCACTGCCAGGCCACGGTCATCGCGGAGCACCTTCACCGTGCCAAACTTGATGGCGGCCAGGGAGTCGGCCACGATAGAAAGGCCAGCGATGCCCGTGGCGCGCGTGCGCTCCACATCTCCGTCATGGAGGGACATCTCAAATGCCTCGTAGTCATATTTGTCGTGCATGTAGTGGATGATGTGCAGGGCGTTGGCATAGGTTCTGGCCAGCCATTTCATCATCTGCTCAAACTTCTCCATCACCTCGTCATAACTCAGGATGTCGGCTGTGATGGGTGCGTATGCAGGGGCCACCTGCTCGCCGCTGCGCTCGTCGCGTCCGCCGTTGATGGCATAGAGCAGGCACTTTGCCAGGTTGGCGCGTGCGCCGAAGAACTGCATCTGCTTGCCTATCTTCATCGGAGACACGCAGCAGGCTATGCCGTAGTCATCCCCATAATCCGGTCGCATCAGGTCGTCATTCTCATACTGTATGGCTGAGGTCTTGATGCTCATCTGGGCACAATAGCGCTTCCAGGGCTCGGGCAGACGCTCGCTCCACAGCACAGTGAGGTTTGGCTCGGGAGCCGGGCCCAGGTTCTCCAGCGTGTGCAGCATACGGAAGCAGGTCTTGGTCACCAGTGTGCGCCCGTCGATACCCATGCCACCCTCAGCCGCAGTCACCCACACAGGGTCGCCCGAGAAGAGGTCGTTGTACTCGGGAGTGCGCAGGAAGCGCACGATGCGCAACTTGATAATGAGCTGGTCAATGAGCTCCTGGGCCTCCTCCTCGGTCAGCGTGCCCTGTCGCAGGTCGTTCTCGATGAAGATGTCCAGGAATGTGGAGATGCGACCGATGGACATGGCGGCGCCATCCTGGTCCTTCACCGCGCCCAGGTAGCCGAAATACACAAACTGGACAGCCTCACGTGCGTTCTGTGCAGGCTTGGTCACATCGAAGCCGTAAGCCTCACACATCTTCACGAAATCCTTCAAGGCCTGGATTTGCTCGGTAATCTCCTCGCGGCAGCGGATTACCTCGTCGCTCATCTCGGCGATGTCCAGGCGGTCCATGTAACGCTTCTTCTCCTCGATGAGGTTATCCACGCCATAGAGGGCAACACGGCGGTAGTCGCCGATGATGCGCCCGCGTCCGTAGGCATCGGGCAGTCCAGTGATGATGTGACTGTGGCGCGCGTCACGGATGTCCTTGGTGTAGGCCGAGAAGACACCCTGGTTGTGCGTCTTGCGGTATTTGGTGTAAATCTCCTTGGTCTCGGCATCGAGTTTGTAGCCATAAGCCTCCAGGGCCGACTCCACCATGCGTATGCCACCCTTGGGGAATATTCCGCGCTTGAGGGGAGCATCGGTCTGCAGGCCCACGATCACCTCATCCTCCCTATCTATATATCCTGCGCCGTAGGTGGTGAGCGTCTGGGGCAGACGAGTCTCGGCGTCATACACGCCCTTCTCGCGCTCCACCTTGAACATCTCGCTCAACTTGTTCCACAGGCGAAGCGTGCGCTCCGTGGCGGGAGCCAGGAATGAGGCATCGCCCTCATAAGGTGTGTAGTTGTGCTGGATGAAGTCGCGGACGTTGATTTCTCGCTTCCAGATGAATCCCTCATACTGGTTCAGTTGGTGAGTCAATTTCATAATTCTTACGTTTGATTACACATCACGGCAGGTGCCCTGCCTTCTTTTGGGAGTGCAAAGGTAGGTGCATTCCTCCGTAAAGGCATATAAAAAAACATCCGCGTTATGGTAAATTCGTTACCTTGGGTGCATGCAAGGCACTTTTTTACCATCAAAGTGAGGGGGGAGGCGCATAATGTGAGTACCTTTGCAGGCACATGACACGACAGCCCCCCTATGGAGCAGAAGCACGACATCATCACTTACCGCC
>CAVKOT010000313.1:0-2229 GCA_963658045.1 Opitutia bacterium UBA4654 | reverse complement strand
ATGGACCGTCAACAGTCTTCTGTGTAGCAGTTGTAGAGTGAACAGTTGTCATCAGACCGTCAGCGATGCCGAACTTGTCGTTCAGAACCTTGGCGATAGGAGCCAGACAGTTGGTTGTGCAAGATGCGTTAGACACGAACTGAGTGCCCTTAACATACTTGTCGAAGTTCACGCCGCAAACGAACATGGGAGTAGCGTCCTTAGAGGGAGCAGACATCACCACATACTTGGCACCAGCCTGGATGTGAGCCTGAGCCTTCTCCTGAGTCAGGAACAGACCTGTTGACTCCACCACGTACTCAGCCTCCACCTCGTTCCACTTCAGGTCAGCGGGGTTGCGCTCTGCTGTCACGCGGATCTTCTTGCCGTTAACGATCAGCTGGCTCTTCTCCACGTCAGCCTCGATAGTGCCCTGGAATGCACCGTGCATGGTGTCATACTTCAGCATGTAAGCCAAGTAATCCACGGGGCACAGGTCATTGATACCCACAATCTCGATGTCGTCACGAGTCTGAGCGGCACGGAATACGAAACGACCGATACGGCCGAAACCATTAATACCTACTTTTGTTGCCATTTTCTTTAATTTATTTAAAGGGTTAGAAATAATAGCCTATCTTATCCACAATTGCAGTAATGAGAGGATTTGCACGCCGCAAGAAGCAAGGCGCATAGGAACCAAAAGTGTATGTATATCCATCTTCTCATTAACTTTTTTCCTTTTTGTGGACGCAAAATTACGATATTCTTTTTAATTTCGCACTCGAAACAAAGCAAAAAAAAGATAAAGTATGTCATTTATTCAAGACTTCAAGGCTTTTGCTCTCAAGGGCAACGTGGTGGATATGGCTGTCGGTGTGATTATCGGCGGCGCGTTTGGCAAGATTGTGACGAGTGTGGTCAACAATATCATCATGCCTCCCATAGGCGTACTCACTGGTGGCGTGGATTTCACTGACCTCAAACTGGTTATCAAGAGTGCCGTGATGGATGGTGACAAGGTGGTGAGCGAGCCTGTGACGCTCAACTATGGACAGTTTATCCAGGACGTGGTCGATTTCCTCATCATCTCGTTCTGCATATTCCTTATGGTAAAGGGCATCGCGGCCCTGTCACGCAAGAAGGAGGAGAAACCTGCCGAGCCCGCACCCACGCCAGAGCCCTCTGCCGAGGTGAAACTGCTTACCGAAATCCGTGACCTGCTCAAAGACAAAGAAAAATAAGAGATGAGAAAACTTTTCCTCGGACTCCTGCTGACCCTCGGCTTGCCCATGGGGGCTTCGGCATACACATACAACGCCACCCTGGCCAAATCAGTGAAGGGTGAGTATGGAGGCAAGGCCGACAGCCTGGCCCAGGTGCTCATCGGGCAGTTTATGAACACGCAGAAGGGGACGTTCTGGTCCACACCCAAGGACAAGGACAAGTCAAGCACCTACATTTACTGGCAGCAGGCCCATGCGATGGACGTGCTGGTGTATGCCTATGAGCGGCATGTCAACGACACGGTGAACAAACTGCTGGCCACCCGCTACAAGACTTACATGAGGAAGTGGTACAACAGCCGTGCCAACAACTACTCGGGAGGTAAGACAGGCTTTGAGAACCCCTTCACTGACGACATGTGCTGGATATGCCTCACACTCCTGCACATGACCGAGGCCACAGGGATAGAGACGTATGCCACCACGGCACGACAGGTGTTTGACAATGCCATCATGACACGTGCCACCGAGGACGAGTCGGGGCTGTGGCTCCCATGGAACACCGACCAGGGGTCGGGCCCCAATGCCTGCACGCTGGGGCCTGCCTGTCTGATAGCGGCCAAACTGTATGAGAAGTACAGCACGGAGAAGTACCTGGAGTATGCCGAGAAGTTCTACACCTACATGCAGAAGCACATCGTCAAGAGCGACGGACGCGTGGAGGAGCCGCCCCTCACCTATACCCAAGGTACCTTCGGCGAGGCTTGCCGCCGCCTCTATCACATTACGAACAAGGGCATTTACCGTAAGAATGCCCAGACATACATTGAGTACGCCTTCACCAGCGGCAGATGCACCAATGGGAAGAATATCCTGAGGGACGAGGGGCCCAGCATGGACCAGAGCCTTTTCAAGGCCGTGCTCATCCCCTATGCAGTGAACTATGTGCTGGACGATGCCATGACATTAACCAGCAGAATCAAGTTGTGCCGATATATCCAACTGAACGCCAACACACTATGGA
>CAVKOT010000312.1:0-2236 GCA_963658045.1 Opitutia bacterium UBA4654 | reverse complement strand
ATTAAACACCATTATATTTTGTCCAGACTGTGAGATGTATTTTCATGTCAGAAGAAGGAGCGCAGCGGGTTGCGTGACTGATGAGACATGGGAATAGAGCCGCAATATGGGCGGAAGATGATGGTGAAATAAGAACAAGCCATCCGCTTATAGATTATATCATTTAATTTTGAACAGCTACTTATTATATTATATAAGGAACAGGACGGGTGCTACATCTTTATACGATAGACATTGGTCTCTTTTCGCTCGAAGCCGCAGTCTTGATATAGCCTGTTGGCAGCCACCCTTTGTGGGCGGGAGGTCAGCATGAGGGTAGTGTCTCCCAGGTCGGCGACATAGCGCAAGGCCCTTTCCATCATGAGCCTGCCGTATTTCTGTCCCCTGTAATTCTCGTCCACCACCACGTCCTCTATCCAGGCTTTCCTGCCTGTGGGTGTCTGGTATATGGCTATGGTGAGCATGCCTATGACCCTCCTGGCCTCGTGCAGCACGAAGAGGTGGCTGGCGGGATTGTCGATAATTTCCTCCAGTTGTCTCTCGTCAATGGGTGGGCAGGTGGGGGATAGTTGGCGCAGCAGGCTGTTGATGTCGTCAACGCTTACTTGCTGGCGCTCTGTGATTTCTGTGAATGAGATGGAGGGCATTTGCGGTTCTGTACGGTTCTGTACGGTTCTGTGCGGTTTTACGGTTCTGCGGTTTTGCGGTGTACTTAGTCTGAAAGCGTATAGCGACCTCATACCCAGGAAGCGTAGCGACCTTACAACCTATTTAGCGGTGTTGAGCTGTGTCGTGCTTAGCCTGAAAGCGTATAGCGACCTCATGCCCTGGAAGCGTAGCGACCTTGCAACCTATTTAGCGGTGTTGGACTGCATCGTGCTTAGTCTGAAAGCGTATAGCGACCTCACAACCTGGAAGCGTAGCGACCTTAAAACCTTAAAACCTTAAAAAATTACTGGTGACTGGTGCGGAAGCCGGAGGGAGTCATGCCTGTGTGTGACTTGAAGTACTTGCAGAAAAAACTCTGGTTGGGGAAGTTCAGTTTGTAGGTAATCTCCTGTATGGTCAGACTAGAACTGCCCAGCAGCACCTTGGCTTCTGACACCACGAAACGGTCTATCCAGTCTGACACTGTTTGCCCCGTTTGCTGCGTGACGATAGTTCCCAGGTACTTGGGAGTGATGTGCATTTGGTCAGAGTAGAAGGTCACCCTGCGCTGCTCGCGGAAATGCAGGCTCAGCAGTGACATGAACTGCCGCACATAGTCCTGCTGGCGATAGTGTGCGCTGTGCTGTGCTTGCTTCTTCAGGCTCAACCCTGCGCTGAACACGTTGAGGATGTTGAATATCAGTGCCGAACTCTGTGCCTTGACCGCCTCATGGTAGTAGAGCAGGTCGTGGTCGGCTCTGATGGCCTCCTCCAGGAACCCCATCATCGTGTTGATGCGCCTGGCATCGTGCGCGCTTAGTTTGAGTACCGTCAGGGCCTCCAGTTCGGCATAGTGCGGGAGCAGTTTCTGAAGGGACAGGCTCACGGCTCCGTCAGGCCGCCCACTTGAGCAGATGACGCTTATCTGGTCCAGGTGTCCATCAATAAACTGCACCACGCTGCCAGGCTTGCACACAAACAGCGTGTTGGCCTGGATGCGGCATTCGCGGGAGTTGCAGCGAAAGGACGTGTTGCCCTTGGTGCAGAGAAGCAGGATGGAGAACTGTGCCCGCACGGGCTTGGTGAGGATGTCGTCACCACGGTTAAGGCTGTCGGGGCAGATGTTGTGGGAGATGACCATGCTGCCACCATAGGCCACTCCCTGTGTGTTGCCTTCCTCGGTGATGTGGTACATGCTGATCATGTCCTCCAGGCTCATCTCCTTTATCTTAGTTGAGTCTTGCATTCCTTGTAGGATTAGTAGTCCCGTCATGCAAAGATAGTACAAAAAGGACAATTGTACAAGAGAAAGCGAACATTCTTTCGGCACCTCCCCTACGGCGCACAAACGTGAAAAGATGTAATTGGGGTTACATTTCCCCAGGAATGTTTACTTTGTGGCACATGGAAAATACCTATCTTTGCAGGGAATAATCAAAAAAGTTGTATCAGTCTAATAATCAGAGAAGTTGTTGCGACTGGATAATTTTAGGTAACGATTTAGCGAAAGTCAAGCCGCTTTCGGCTGCTTTGGGGTCAGTAGATATTTAGTGGGGATAAGCAAATAAGTTAGCAATACGGAAGAGGA
>CAVKOT010000311.1:0-2237 GCA_963658045.1 Opitutia bacterium UBA4654 | reverse complement strand
TGGGAGCTACCCCATGCTATAAACTTTAGCATCTGTGGGGCAGCTGAATAGTTACATGCAAATATAGTGTTAGTACTCTATTTGTGCTGCAAAGATTGTATAAATGACGTGTCAGGGAGGCCTCTGAGAGCCTCTTTGCTTGCCCTGCTGCACTTTCTGTATTCCTGCACGAACTTTTTCTTCTTCTACGGCCTGTAGGGAGTACCTTTTGGCTTGCGGGATGGGGAAGGTTGCGGACGTATGGCGGGCTTGCCCTGGAGGTGTCAGGGGCACTTCCGTATCGTGAGACGCAACGCGCCCTCCCGGAAATGACCAGGAGGGCGCGTCTGTCAGTAGTATCTATTTCCCGAATCCGCTCAGCACCTTGGCTGTCGCCGAGTTGCTTCACGCTCGGGCTTCATGGAATAAGTCCTTCGGCCTTCTTCCCTGAATCCTCTCACTTAACCAGCACCTTGACACCATTGATGATGTAAAGGCCACGGCCAAGCTTGTTGACATCGTTGAGCGTACCGTTTGCACGCACCAGTTTGCCGTCGGCAGTGTAGATGTTGCCGCTCCGGCTCACATGCTTCAGCGTGCTGCTGATGCCGTCGGGAGTGGTCTCGGTGAGCAGGATGTTGATGTCGTGCTCGCCTGCCTCAATCTTGGGACAGTTCGCATAGTCAAGGTATGCAGTGCTGGCTGCGATGTCGGCACCCTTCTCGTCCTTGATGAGTTGGGTGGTGTTGTTCACGAATGTCATCATGCCAGCGTCAACATGGGTGGCTGCGAGTGTGCCCACCAGGCCATTCTTGCTGCCAGCCTGGAAGTTGAACTTGGTAGAGAGGGTGAACTCGACCGGAGTAATCTCGGCGGGCTCCTCCTCGGTGGCCTCCTTCCAGTCCTCGGGCTTACCCTGGATGCAGAGCACGGGCTGGCCAGCCTCTATGCCCTCAGCCTTGTCCAGGGCGAGGTAGGTCTGCTGGGTGTCATCGTCCGTGAACACACCGGCCACAGTGTAGGGTACTACCTCGGCCTCGCTGGTGGCGATAGCCACGGGATAGCACCAGGCATTGATCTTGCCATAGATGATGTCCTTGGTGAAGGTGAACTCAGGCTCTTCCTCTGCTGCCTCCACTTCCTCAAGCATCAGACCAGAGTTGGTGCCAGCGGTGAAGTTGTCCCAGGTCACTAACTGGTGCGTGTTCCTCTGGAGGTGCAAGTAGGTGCAGAACAGGCCATCGATGTTGTCCACGCGGAGCAGGTTCTCACCATATCCCAGGGCAGAGTGGCTGAGGATGGTGGGTGTGAGCTGCAGGGTCACCTCATGGTTGTTGGGGCCAAGGGCATAGACGAACAGGCCCGTCGCCTTGTTCTGCAACACGAAGGCTGCAGGCTTGACGGGAGCAGCGGGCACTACCTTGTGGGTGCCGGCATTGAGTTCCTGCTGCAGGGTGTTGTAGGCAGTGGCGAGTGCTGTGTAGTCAGATGTGGCAAGGTCCTTGTGCACGACCTTGTTGGCCTCTGTCATAGCCTTTTCCAGTGCGCTGGCAGCCTCGGAGGCATAAGTCATGGTTACGGGACGAATCTGGAATTCGGCTACGTGGAAGTAGGTACACTTCTTGCCGAAGGGGTCAAGCTCGTCGCTGCGGTAAGCATCGGGATAGCCCCTCCTCATTGTCATGATGAAGCGAAGGTTGGTGTAGGAGCCGCCCAGGTCAATGGGAGTGGAGGTCAGCTGCTCGCCCACCTTGTTGAAGGGCAGGTCGATGTAACCTATCTTGTCCCAGTTCTCACCATCGTTGCTGCCTGTCACATACATGCGGGTCACGTCACCGTTCTCGGCATTGGCGCGTCGGGTCATGTCCACCTGGATAATGCCAGACACAGCCTCGGGGAATGACACCTGCAGATAGTGGGGTGCGGTGACAGCATTGTGATAGTCACTGTGCCAGAATGTGGCGGGGTCATTGTCAATCAGGTGGGCCAGCACCTTGCCCTCGTTCACGTCGCTTGCGTTACTTGAAAGCTGGTCGGCATTCTTGATGAGGGGTTCACCCACAGTCTCTGTGCTGGCGAGCTTGAGGGCCAGGCGGCTGTTCTCCATCACGTTGTGGAACTCTGCCACGGGTGCGATGGGTGACTCCACCTCCACGAAGCGGAAGTATGAGGCATCGGGGTTCTCCTCGGTCATCTCGTTCTCCACGCCCACCAGGTGTGAGTTCTCGCGCAGGCTGTCGAGCGGTGTGGCCCAGTAG
>CAVKOT010000310.1:0-2239 GCA_963658045.1 Opitutia bacterium UBA4654 | reverse complement strand
GCACAAAGCCTATGACTATGATGACCATGAGGTGTGCGAGGGCATCCCCGACCCATTCGTGGAGAGTCTGCAGCACGACAGCATCATCGTGCAGATACCCCTGTTGCATGGCCAGGTGAATAACCGTCTGGAGCAGGTGCTGAGTGTCTTCGACCAGGCAAACGTGGCTGACGACAACAAGGTGGTGAAGATAGACGACCGCCAGTTTGAGGGTGACAGCGATATGGAGTATGTGGTGCGTCGCCTTCAGTCTGCAGCAGCAGACCCTGATATGCGCTACCAGATGAATGCTGAGGACGAGTTCTTCAGGGAGATTGAAGACCGTGATACCGCCATTATGGAACGCGATAAGATTATTAAGCGGAAGGATGCCCAGATAAGTCAGAAGGATGCCCAGATAAGTCAGAAGGATGCCCAGATAAGTCAGAAGGACGAGCAATTAAGTTTGCAGAATGCCCAGTTGGAGCAGCAGAATGCCCAGTTGGAGCAGCAGAATGTGCAGTTGGAGCAGCAGAATGCCCAGTTGGAACAGCAGAGTGCGCAGTTGGAGACACAGTCTGCCATGCTGAAGGCTCAGAAAGAGATGCTTCGCAAGATGGTTCTCGGTCTTCGTAGCAATGGCATGGATGCAAAGACTATTGCAGGGATGCTTGGCATCAGTGAGGACGAGGTGTGCCAAATGTAGCCTTTGCATATCCTCTTGTTCATGTGTTCCCATAATCTCTAATCTCCCCACGTTATAATAAGTAGTTACAGATTTATAACAACTACTTATTATGGCAACAATCAAACTATGCTTTCGCCCATCCGTTTCCGGTGGGGAGTGGGGGAGCCTTTATTACCAAGTGACGCATCAGCGGCGGGTACGTACGCTCAGCACAGACCATCATCTCATAGCCGAGAACTGGGATGACAGCCGTCACACATTCATTCCCTCGGGCAATGAACGGCAGCAAGCAGAAGTGCGGCTCGTGGCCTCGATGGTGAGATGGGAAATGCAACGCATGGCTGAGATTGTCTCGTTCAAGGAGAGTACACGCCTTGAGTACACTGCGGACGAACTATTGCATGCCTTCCAGTCTATAACGCCTGTGCAGACGCTCTTCGCTTTCATGCGAAGTCAGTCTGAGGTCCGTCGGCAAAGGGGCCGAGTTGGCACGGCAGCCTCATACAGCAATGTGCTGCGCAGTTTCATGCTCTTTCGTGGTGGCCGTGACCTTACTTTCGATATGCTTACCCATGAGATTATTGACCAGTACGAGGGCTGGCTGCAAACTCGTGGCGTGTGTGTCAATTCCTCTTCCTGTTACATGCGTGTCTTGCGTGCTGTTTATCGCATGTCGGTGCGTGCAGGACTTACCCCCGACAGGGACATCTTTCGCAATGTCTATATGGGCTATGCCCGTACTGCCAAGCGTGCTTTGTCTGCCCGGGACATCTCCCGCCTGGCTTCCCTCCCTCTTCCGCCAGGTTCATCCATGGCTTTTGCCCGCGATCTCTTCCTGTTCAGCATCTATATGCGTGGCATGTCCTTTGCTGATATGGCATTCCTGCGTAGGGACAGCCTTATGGGTGGTGTCGTCACTTATAGCCGCATGAAGACCAGGCAGACTCTCAGCATAGCCTGGGAGTCATGTATGCAGGAGATTGTTGATCGTTATGCCTCCCTCACTCAGGACACTCCTTACCTGTTGCCAATCATCACCCGCATGGATGGCACAGAGCGAAAGCAGTACCAGTCGGCACTCCGTGCATGTAATCGCGCACTCAAGCGGGTTGGTGAGATGCTTCATCTGCGTGCTCCCCTCACCACCTATGTGGCTCGGCACACCTGGGCAAGCATGGCGCAGGAGATGCACGTCCCTCTCTCGGTCATACGTGAAGGCATGGGACACGAGGACTTGCGCACCACACAGATTTACCTCGCTTCCATCAATTCACAAGTGGTGGACAGAGCAAATCGCAGGATTATAAATAAAGAAGTCGTCTAAACTTATTGCGATTTGTTAAAATGGGAGTAATTTGCTATCTTTGTTTTACCACAAACAAACAGAAGCAAAAAACTCCCATATGTACAAAGTACTTGACAAAGATACGATAATTTCAGAAATACTTCCCCATCTTTCAGTAGCAAAACGTGGCTATGTGTGCAAGGTTAACATCGTAGAAGTAATCAACTGCATTTTATAGTCAAAAGTAAGTGGTTTGAGAAAAGGAATTTCCTCAAAAGAAGTATCTT
>CAVKOT010000309.1:0-2249 GCA_963658045.1 Opitutia bacterium UBA4654 | reverse complement strand
GTCCTAACCCACGATTACGCTTGTGTCCCATACGCTTGATCAGCCCCAGGCTTTTTATCAGGATTTGCTCCATCTCCTCAGGCACGTTGGCTATCGTGGCATGAAGTTCGCACGGAACCACAACCTCAATGCTGCGAAGGGAATTGTCTTTGGCGATACCATTTCTCCCAATAGCCGTAGTCGTTGACTTGCGATACATAAAGCGTTGCAGATTCTGCTTGACAATCTCGTTATACTCCAGGGGAGCAAGAGTGGCATTGGAGAAATATGCGCAACCCGTAATATCACCTTCATTACCGAAGAGGGCAGTAAGGTCTTCTCCCTCGCCCGCATATTGCATATAAGTTTCCGCAGCCTCCCTAATCAGTCCCTTCAGAGTCTTTCCTGGAATATAGGGCATCCCATTCTTCTTATCCTTTATCACAAGCAAGTCCACATCAGCACCTGCTGACAGTCCAGACCCGCAATGCCAGGGAGAATAGAACTTAATCTTGTATTCTATCTTCTTCATGCTTTCTTATATCTTTTTGTGTTTCTTGATATTTAATTGTCACCAGCGAAAGGATGTCATAGGCCGGACAATAACCATTTCTCTCCTTGCATTTAAGCGCATCTTCATATAGGTCAATCTTATTTTGCTTATTAATCATCTTAAAGCGTGCTTCGAGTTGTTTGGAAGCATCGGTATTGTCATGATTCAGCGTCAACCACTTTCTCACGGAGGTCTTTATTGGGCCGTTCTCATCCTTCGACAATTCATCAACAATGCCACATAACTTCTCAATTGTCCATCGATTTTCTTGACTTGACAGATAATAAGGGCCGAAATTAAGCAACGTGCCATCCTTTAGCGTCAGTTCCTTCTTCTGTATAGCCTCATAATCCTCAACGAAACTGCTCTGCACCTTATGGAACATAAGGCACGAGGGAGCCAGCCCCTTGTTTTTTTCTTTCATAGCCTCTGACTTCGCATCCTTCTTGGCCAGTCCGCACAAAGTCTCTGCCAACTCATAGCCATAATAGAATGGGTAAGAGGACTTAATAAAGGCTATACCTGCACATGCTGTCAACTTATGAGTCTCCCCCAACTTGTTCTTTGTCTCTGTCTCAAAAGCATCCAAATAAGACTTCACAAAATCCACTGCAATGTCTGCCCTACATATTACAGTCAAGTCATCTCCGCCGATTACTATGGGCCGGATGGAAACAATATCGTCAGAGACAGATTTATAGGCCTTCTGAGCAGCTAAGAGCGTGGCTTCATCCAGTTTTTTGGAAAAATCCCTCCTTTCCTCGGGCGATAAATGAGCGACCACCTCACCTAATCCATTACCATCCGCATGGATAACAGCGACCCAATCGTTTTTATCATTCATTTTGTCTGTGTCCAAGTGCAGGTCTCTGTATGTCACCTCACGTCCCATCAGTTTTTCCGCAAGGGCAGAATTGACATCCTCATCTTTCACAGTCTCTCGCTTTCGTAGAGTACACTCATCCAACAATTCATCCTTATCTCGTCCTACCGCAGGCAATCCTGTCTTTGGGGCACGTCTCATACCCATACAACCCATAGTCATGCTCTTGACAGGCTTATTTCGCTGTGAATGAAGCCTTTCCTCCAGTTCTTCGAAGTCATCCGACGAGCAATTCTCACCACTGACCTGCACAACAGCCTGACTGACCACAATGCCTGGTGCACTCTTTATAGCATACTTGGGAAAGAGGCGGACTGCCTTTTCGCAAGCCTCCTTTGAGTCAAACAGGTACCTAATATTACCTGCTGCTGCCTGATACAATTCTCCTTGTTCGTCCTTGAAAACTGCTTGGAATTTCTCTTCAGAGCATATCTTGTTGACCAACTCACTCGCGCCGATAATATCCTTCAGATCGTTTGTCTGAAAGATATACTTCTGAATGCCCTGTACAGACGCGCCATACAACCACCTCACCTTGCTCATTATATTACATTTTTAGGTTGGGAGGCACACGAAAAACCATGCTTCCGCGTACCCCGATTCACTATTTGCACCCTAAAGTTACTTTTTTTCCCGCAAGCGAGGAACAACTTCGCGCATAAAAAGACAAACATGAACCATTATGAACAGGCATGCCTCCTGGACCAGGCGTACGGAAAGGAGGGGGGAAGAAAAAAGAAGAGGAAGAGGAAGGGAGAAGAATATGGAGAAGAACATATAAAACGGAAGAGTCCCGCGCCCCTGCAATGCGGGACACGGGACTCTCGTCCATGG
>CAVKOT010000308.1:0-2254 GCA_963658045.1 Opitutia bacterium UBA4654 | reverse complement strand
TGTAACCCTGTACTGTCACGGACTTCATCACATAGGACACTGTGCCCGCGTCATCCCGCACATAACCGCCTGGCCATGTGCCTGCGTCAAGCATTTTCTCACACTCGTCCAATGAATAGGGATTATCTATCGTCCCCTTCGCTGATGTCTTTGCCATAGTTTTCTTTTTTAATTGATTTGATTATTCATTTATTTTATTTGCCGACAACACTCCCTTGTGTATCAGCTCGGCCATCTGACGCTCCGTTATATGCCTCCACTTCTCACGGCTCTCCTCACTCTTCAGGGTAAAGCCACCCATGAGCACACTCTCCAGTTCCCCATAGGTCATGGGACACTCCTGCAAGAACCGAATGGCCTTCATCTGCACATCCACCACAGGAACCTCCCTCATGCCATCGCCATACAGGCAGGAAACCATCGCCACGTCCGTCAGCGGGTACTGCTCCTCTATCCCAAGCCTGCCATGCAGCAGGCGCAAAGCCTCGGGATGGAAGTTCTCGGGAAAATGATACCACCCCAGCCAGGGATTGCACTCCATCCTGAGAGCCCTGCGTGCCACGTCATCCGACTGCTCGAAGGCAATGGACTCCGCCACCTTCCTCTCCCATTGAAGCAATCCATCTTTTGGCAGTGAGTCCCACCTCACACGCCTCTCCTCCACGGCATCCTCGTACCAGGCCACGCTGCGCTCGATGCTCATGCAAGTGCCTTTTGAGTCCTTGTCTGTGGAAAACCGCCTGTGGCATTCACTGAAGAGGCCTGTTATCCTCTCCAGCACATCGGGGTAGAGCCTCAGGAGCGTGCGGCGGAGCATATCCACATTGTAGGGATTGCGCTTGTGCCCGCCAAGCAGGTGGAAGAAGGGACGCTGGCTCCAGTAGGAAAGGTCGCAGAACTCACGCCCTGAGTAGCCCTCGTCCCTCACCGAGCGGCCAAGCACGCTGGCAACCTCCCTGCCCGCCAGGTCGGCCAGCACGGCAAAGAAGACCTGCTCGAAGAGGATGTTGCAGCACACTCGCGAGTGGGGAAGCGAGCGGTCGTTCATGTGATTGCGCTCCAGGAATGAGAAAGCCTCCTGGCAGTAGCGGTGGATGAAGTCCAGGTCGTGCCCGCCGAACATGCCCATGTTGTAGGAGGCCACAGACTCAGCACGAAGAGCCTCTGTTATATAGGCAGGAAGCGTTATGTCCTCATGACGCTGCACGTTCTCCATCATGCGGCGGTAATACACCGTGCCTATCTCCCTGTTCTGGGCAACGAGAGGGGCAGAGAGTGCCTCCGGGGAAAGTGGCCTGGGCACATAGATGTCACCATCCACATGCAGGAAAGGCTCGGTCTGCATGGCATAGGTCTTTATCTTGGCAAGTGCCCAGTGCTGGGGCAGGCACAGGCTGTCGTCATACACCACATGTACTTTGGTATAGGGCAGGCGCAGTTTCCCAATCAGCACGTCATACCCGCGCTGGTCGGTGTAGAGTTCCACCTGGCTATAGTGCTCACGCAGGGAATGGCAGCTGAGTGCCCATGACATCAGGTTGTGCTCGGCATGGCTCCAGCCGTAGCCGCACTCCAGGGGGTTGTGGCCCCCGCTCCAGAAGGTCTGTATGATGTGTGTTTCTATTTTACCATTCATCTTTATTTTTATTATATTACAGTTTCTCATTCAATCAATGTACCCTTCCTGCTGCGATGGTGAGGCCAGCGGAAAGCCTTGGGCTCTTCATTGGGACCATCTCCGATGCTGTCCCACACATAATTGTATCTGTCATAAGGCACATACAACCTCATGGGGCGCGTAATACCCAATCTGTCCATCCACGCTTTCAGTTCCCTCTTGGTAAATGGGCCGTACAGGTTGGGCGTGTGCTGGCTGGCTATCCAGTAGTCAACGATGGGGCTCTCAAACACCTTCTCCTGACCCTTGTAGGTACAATCCTTCATACTTACACCAAGCGGGCCATACTGATTCAGTGGTTTCACATTGTACAAGTCATCACGCCCCACTATCTTGCCTGGTTTCTTGCATTCCAGCACCAGCCATTCCCCATACTCCTTGCCACCACTGACATAGCCAAGTCCCAAAATAGTAGATTTGCAGTTCCTGTAGGCTGGGCTATAAAGTGTATCCACCCGACCGGATGCCCGATGAAAGAAAATTATTTCATACCATTTCTGTGTTTTATCCTCATCTGATATTGTATCGCCAAGCAGTCCGCTCTCCTCCCTGCAGAACACGTTGTGCATCGTGTAT
>CAVKOT010000307.1:0-2271 GCA_963658045.1 Opitutia bacterium UBA4654 | reverse complement strand
GCTTGCCGCACCCCGTGCTCAACAATACCCAGCTGGACATCCTGTGCAACATACGCTACAAGGGGTTCAATACCACCAAACTGCCCATCCTGTTCCCCATCGAGCAGGGTGAGAGTGGCCTGCGCAGCGCGCTGGAGAACCTGTGTCACCAGGCCGAGGAGAGCGTTGACAACGGCATCAGCTACATCATCCTCTCTGACCGCGACATTGACGAGAAGCATGCGGCCATACCCTCGCTGCTGGCCGTGAGTGCGGTGCACCACTACCTGATAAGTGTGGGCAAGCGTGTGCAGACCGCACTCATCGTGGAGAGTGGCGAGATACGTGAGGTGATGCATGCCGCACTGCTCCTGGGCTATGGAGCAAGCGCCATCTGCCCCTATATGACCTTCGCCGTGCTGGATGACCTGGTGAAGAAGGGCGAGATACAGGAGAACTATGAGACGGCAGAGAAGAACTACATCAAGGCCGTGTGCAAGGGACTCTTCAAGATAATGTCCAAGATGGGCATCAGCACCATCCGCTCCTATCGTGGAGCCAAGATATTTGAGAGCATCGGACTGGGCGAGCCTCTCCTGCGCAAGTATTTCGGCACGGAGACGAGCACCATCGGGGGCATCGGGCTGGCCCATATCGCCCAGGATGCAATTAAGTTGCACAAGCAGGGTCTGCTGGCCGAGAGCGAGCCGGACTTCCTTCCCAACAACGGACAGTTCAACTATCGCCGTGACGGCATCAAGCATGCCTGGAACCCCGAGACCATCAGCACCCTGCAGTTGGCCACACGACTGGGCAGTTACAAGAAGTTCAAGGAGTTTACCCACCTGGTGGACCAGAAGGAGGACCCCATCTTCATCCGTGACTACTTCGGCATACGCATGGCCGAGAAGCCCATCCCCGTGGACGAGGTGGAGCCTGTGGAGAGCATCGTCAAGCACTTCGTCACAGGAGCCATGTCATTCGGAGCCATCAGCATCGAGGCCCACGAGGCACTGGCACTGGCGATGAACAAGCTGGGCACCCGCAGCAACACCGGTGAGGGAGGCGAGGACAGCGCACGCTATCACAGCACCTACGACGGCATATCACTGAGCAGCAAGACCAAGCAGGTGGCCAGCGGACGTTTCGGAGTGACTGCCGAGTACCTGGTCAATGCCGAGGAGATACAGATTAAGGTGGCCCAGGGTGCCAAGCCTGGTGAGGGCGGACAGCTTCCGGGCTTCAAGGTGAACGAGATTATCGCGCACACCCGCAACAGCATCCCAGGCATCAGCCTGATCTCTCCCCCACCCCATCATGACATCTACAGCATCGAGGACCTGGCGCAGCTGATATTTGACCTCAAGAATATCAACCCCAAGGCAGCAGTGAGCGTGAAACTGGTGGCCGAGAGTGGTGTGGGCACCATCGCCGCAGGTGTGGCTAAGGCCAATGCCGACCTCATCGTCATCAGTGGAGCCGAGGGTGGTACGGGCGCGTCACCAGCCAGTTCCATGCGCTTTGCTGGCATCAGCCCCGAGATAGGACTGAGCGAGGCACAGCAGACACTCACCCTCAATGGCCTGCGCCACCAGGTACGCCTGCAGACGGATGGCCAGCTGAAGACCGGGCGTGATGTCATAGCCATGGCTCTCCTGGGAGCGGACGAGTTCTCCTTTGGCACCCTGCCACTCATCGTGCTGGGATGTGTGATGATGCGCAAGTGCAACACCAACACCTGCCCTGTGGGCGTGGCCACACAGAACCCCGAGTTGCGCAAGAAGTTCCGCGGGCATTATGAATATGTGGTCAACTACTTCACCTTCCTGGCCCAGGAAGTGCGGGAGTACCTGGCAGCCATGGGATTCCACACACTCAACGAGATTATCGGACGCACGGACTTGATAGAGATGCAGCCCCAGAAGGCTGGCACCAAGTCATCCACACTCGACTTCACACGCCTGCTGCATTCTGCCGGCGAGGCACAGCACTGGGACGGCCGTCCCTTCACCCACGTCGAGGGTGTGAAGGACTTTGACATCCAGGCCGATGCCAAGGAGGCCGTGGAGAGCGGGCACGAGATACACCTCGACTATGCAATCAAGAACACTGACCGTGCCACCTGCACCATGCTCTCTGGCCTGATAGCCCGGCAGTATGGCGAGCAGGGATTGCCCGACAGCACCATCAACATCAAGTTCAAGGGCTCGGCCGGACAGAGTTTCGGCGCCTTCCTCACGAGGGGCATCAACATCAAGCTTGAGGGCGAGGCCAATGACTACTTCGCCAAGG
>CAVKOT010000306.1:0-2301 GCA_963658045.1 Opitutia bacterium UBA4654 | reverse complement strand
CGGTGACTCTTTTCTTTTGTTTTCCCAAGGATGTACAACTCTCTTAGGTATTCCTTGTCAAACTGTATGTTCATGCGGCAAAGTTAATCTAAATATTTGGTGTTCGCAAATTGTCGAAGCCGAAAACACTTTTGGATGGAACCTGTAGTGCCGAGACAGAAATGCAGAGCCAGCAAAGTCCTGTGTCACGCATCCTTTTTCCTCGTTTCGTGCTTGAGGGCGCATTCATGGGCTGGTGAGACAGGCAAAACCAATTCTTTTTAGTACATTTGCAGTGTCATTATATATAATGTATAGAAGGAAACAGATGAAGAAACACATCATAGACCTGCAAGTGAGGGCTGTGGAGCACATCCATGAGCGGTATGTGCTGCTCAGGCTTACCGATCCCAGCGGCCCTCTGCCCGAGATGCGGCCTGGCCAGTTTGCCCAGGTGCGCGTTGACGGCAGCCCCGCCACCTACCTGCGTCGCCCCATCAGCATCCACAATGTCGATTGGGAGTCCAATGAACTCTGGCTGCTGGTGCGTCTGGCCGGCGAGGGCACGCGCCATCTGGCACTGCTCCATGAGGGTGACACACTCAATGTGCTGCTCCCCCTGGGCAACGGGTTCACCATGCCAGCCTCGCCCGATGAGCGTCCCCTGCTCGTGGGAGGCGGTGTGGGCGTAGCCCCCTTGCTCTATGCCGGCATACAGATGCGGCAAATGGGCGTGGAGCCAACCTTCCTGCTGGGCGCGCGCAGCCAGGACGACCTGCTGCAGATGCGCGAGTTTGAGCGTGTGGGACGTGTGTTCGTCACCACCGAGGACGGCACGCAGGGCGAGCGCGGCTTCGTCACCCAGCACAGCCTGCTCACCCGGGAGCGGTTCACACGCATCAGCGTGTGCGGCCCCAAGCCCATGATGGTGGCTGTGGCACGCTATGCCCGCCAGGCCGGAGTGGCCTGCGAGGTGAGTCTGGAGAATATGATGGCCTGTGGCCTGGGCACCTGCCTCTGCTGTGTGGAGGACACCACCGGGGGGAACGTGTGCGTCTGCAAGGAAGGGCCAGTGTTTGACATAGAGAAACTGAAATGGCAGATTTGACAACACACATAGGCCGTCTCACGCTCAAGAACCCCGTGATGACAGCCAGCGGCACGTTTGGATACGGCCTTGAGTATGCTGACCTGGTTGACCTCAGCCAGTTGGGAGGCATCATCGTGAAGGGCACCACCCTGCACCCACGCCAGGGCAACCCCTATCCCCGCATGGCGGAGACCCCGCAGGGGATGCTCAACTGTGTGGGGCTGCAGAACAAGGGGGTCGATTACTTCTGTGAGCACATCTATCCCCAGGTGCAGGACCTGCCCACGCAGGTCGTGGTGAACGTGTCAGGCAACAGTCCCGAGGACTATGCCGAGTGCGCCCGCCGCATCGCTGGCCTGGAGCATATCGAGGCCATCGAACTCAACATCTCCTGCCCCAATGTCAAGCACGGAGGCATGGCCTTCGGCACCACCACCGATGGCGCGGCCAGTGTGGTGAGGGCTGTGAGGCAGGCCTATGACAAGACGCTCATCGTCAAACTCTCGCCCAATGTGACCAGCATCACCGACATCGCCCTGGCTGTCGAAGCCGAGGGGGCCGATGCCGTGAGCCTGATCAACACCTTGATGGGCATGGCCATCGATGCCGAGCGGCGCAAGCGTGTGCTCAGCATAGGTACAGGCGGACTGAGCGGCCCCTGTGTGAAGCCCATTGCCCTGCGCATGGTGTGGCAGGTGGCCCATGCGGTGAAGATACCCGTGATAGGGCTGGGAGGCATCAGCACGGCCACCGATGCGGTGGAGTTCCTGCTGGCGGGAGCCTCGGCGGTGGAGATAGGTACGGCCAACTTTGTGGATCCCGCCGTGAGTGCCAAGGTGGCACATGGCATTGATGACTATCTGGAACGCCACGGCTTCCATAGCGTAAAGGAGATTGTCGGCTTATGCGAATAGACATCATCACAGTGCTCCCTCCGCTCATCGAGGGCTTCATGCAGGAGTCCATCCTGGGACGGGCGCAGAAGAAGGGGCTGGTGGAGATACACATCCACAACCTGCGCGACTACACTCTGGACAAGTGGCGGCGCGTGGACGACTATCCCTTTGGCGGCTCGGCCGGAATGGTCATGCAGTGTGAGCCCATCGACCGCTGTATCAGCGCGCTCAAGGCAGAGCGTCATTATGACGAGGTTATCTTCACAGCCCCCGACGGCGAGCGGTTTGACCAGCCCATGGCCAACAGCCTCTCGCTCTGTGACAACCTCATCATCC
>CAVKOT010000305.1:0-2315 GCA_963658045.1 Opitutia bacterium UBA4654 | reverse complement strand
CTGGAGTACAAGTATCTGACCCTGTGCTGCCTGGGCCAACTCACGCGTGAGGAGATGGTGCGCCAGCTGGAGATTGCCATCCATCAGTTTGCCAAGAGGCAAATGACCTGGTTTCGTGGTATGGAGAGGAGGGGCATCCCGATACACTGGCAGGACGCGGGCGAGGACCTGGAGGGTAGGGTGGAGCAGATACTCGCACTCCTGGGAGAGCAATAGTCAACCGCCTGGGAGCCAGCTCCACCGCCATCAGTTTGGGACAGTGGCCCCCTCACAAAATAGCAAATGGCCTCTTGCGGAATTGTAAATTGTAAATCGAAAAATTGTAAATGCAGTTATCCCATGCGTGAGATGCGCTCCAGTTCCTTCTCGTCCAGGATCTTGATGTTGCGTCCGTTGATGGCCACCACCTTGTCACGTGCCATCAGACTGAGCGTGCGTATGGCATTGTTGGTGGTCATGTTGCTCAGGCTGGCCATGTCATCACGACTCAGTTTGATGCGCAGCGTGCACCCGTCATCCTCTGTGCCGTAGTGGTCACGCAGGTACAGGAGCGAGTCGGCCAGCCTCGCACAGATATGCTTCTGCGTAAGGTTGACCGTGCGCTCGTCACTCTTGCCCAGCGCGATAGCCAGTTTGCGGATAAAGAACCAGGAGAGGCGCGCGTTCTCCTCCAGCAGCGCGCGCACCACCGACAGGGGTATGCAGACAAGGAAAGAAGGCTCGAAGGCTGCCGCAGAGGTGACAAACTTCTCGCCCGAGAAGGCGGCACGGTATCCGAAATACTCCACCTCGTCAAAGACACGCACAATCTGGCACCTGCCTCCCACGCCGTCGATGTAGATCTTCACCTTGCCCTTGATCAGGCAAAACAAGTCCTGGGGGATGTCTCCCTCCCTGTATATAATCTCGTTCTTGTCCAGATACCGTGCCCGCATGCAACTGAGCACCTTAGTCTTCTCCTCCTCGGAAAGCGTGGCCACCAGTTCTGTCATGGACTCAAATGCCTCTTCTCTTGTCATCAAATTCGCTAAAAATCGTATCCTAAAAACAATGTCTTTCTACAAAGTTAGCATTTCTTTTGCATTTGTGCAAGCCCACATGGCTGAAATCATCGCCACCCTCGCTCCCACGCTCCATCCTGCCATAAAGAAAGCGGCTGGAGTGCATTGTAAGCGCAATGCTCTCCAGCCGCCTGTGTGCAGCCATGTGATTTCCAGTGCCACTGGGCACCGGGGAAGGCTTACCTCTTCCTGCCGAATATCCTCAGCAGATAGAGGAAGAGGTTGATGAAGTCAAGATAGAGCGAGAGACTGCCCATCAAGGCCAGCTTGGTGGTCTGTTCCTCGTCGCCAGCGGCGGTGGCATACTCCACCATGGCCTTTATTTTCTGGGTGTCATAGGCGGTGAGTCCCACGAAGATGAGCACTCCAGCATAGTTCAGGATGGCGGCCAGTCCGGAACTGGCTACGAAGATGTTGGCCACGGTGGCGATTATCAGGCCTATCAGAAGCATAATGAGCGTGCGCCCCATGCCCGAGAGGTCTTTCTTGGTGGTGTAGCCCACAAGGGTCATGCCGCCAAAGGTGCCTGCTGTCACCAGGAAGGTGGTGGCGATGCTCTCCATCGTGTAGGCCAGGAAGATAAACGACATGGTGACACCATTGAGCACGGCATAGAGGGCAAACATCAGTCCAGCGGTCATGGAGGACATACGGTCGATGCGGGCTGACAGCCAGATGACGAGGGCAAGCTCTGCCCCGAACAGGCCGAAGAACAGGAGTTTGCTGCTGGCTATGGCATAGATGATGGAGGGGGTGCTGGCCACCAGCACTGCGGTGAGTGCTGTCATCAGCAGTCCCAGACACATCCAGGCATACACGTTTCTCATCACCTTAACAAAGGGAGTGGCAAAGTCCACGGTGCGCCCGCCCTCATGCTCATTCTTGTAATACTTGTCGTAACCCATACTTATTATTCTTTTTGGTTTAACTTGTCATTATGTGTTCTCAAGAGACAAAGATATGACTTTTCAGCATAACCTATCGTGCCGTGGATAAAAAAGTTGTCCCTTCATCCTTCATTCAGCCTGTGAGGGCGGTGGAAGGGGAGAAGGGACAATGTGTAAGTCACCTTTGCGAGGCGGAGAACAGGCTATCGGGTCATCGTCCAGCCCAACTTCATGCCATTGTAGTTCTGGAGCAGGGAGGCGATGGTGGATGTCTGGCTGAGAGAACTACCCAGTCCTGTCATGACTGTGAGGAGTTTGTCTGCATCAAAGAGCATGTGCAACTCATTGCCGCTCACGGTGGCTGTAC
>CAVKOT010000304.1:0-2366 GCA_963658045.1 Opitutia bacterium UBA4654 | reverse complement strand
TATCAATGCTATACTGAGCAACAAGTTCCGCTCCTTCCTCAGCATGCTGGGCATCATCATTGGTGTGGCGGCTGTCATCATCATGATGGCTATCGGCCAGGGCTCCAAGCAGAGCGTCAGGGAGGAGTTGAGCAAGATGGGCACCAATTTGCTCACGCTACGGCCAGGTGCCGACATGCGTGGAGGAGTGCGCCGAGACCCCAGTTCCATGCAGACACTCAAGATGGCCGACTATCAGAGCCTGCTCACTGACGCCACGCTGATAACACATATCAGTCCGGAAGTGACAAGCAGCGGCCAGGTCATCTATGGGGCAAACAACACAAACACGTCACTCTATGGCGAGTCGCCCGAGTATCTTGACATCAAGTTGTGGACCGTGGAGGAGGGTGACTGCTTCAATGATGAGGATGTGAAGAAGAGTGCCAAGGTGTGTGTCGTGGGACGTACCATCGTGGAGGAACTCTTCGGGGACAAGAATGCCCCGTGTGTGGGGAAGACCATCAGGTTCAAGAGTATCCCATTCCGTATTGTGGGTGTGCTGAAGTCCAAGGGCTATAACTCCTGGGGCATGGACCAAGACAATGTGATTATCGCCCCATACACCACGGTAATGAAGCGTATAGCCGCGCAGACCTATTTCAACAGTATCAACATGAGTGCCTTGAGCGAGGACCTCAGTGACGCGGCCATTGAGGAGATAACGGGCATCATCCGCCATAACCATAAGTTGAAGGACGGTGCCGAGGATGACTTCACCATACGGTCGCAGCAGGAGATGATGGAGACTATGGGCAGTACCATGGACACGATAACCATCATCCTGGTGGTTGCGGCGGCCTTCTCGCTCCTGGTGGCAGGCATCGGCATCATGAACATCATGCTCGTGAGCGTGACCGAGCGCACCAAGGAGATAGGACTGCGCATGTCGGTGGGTGCCCGTGGTGTAGATATCCTGAGCCAGTTCCTCATCGAGAGCATCATGATTTCCCTCACAGGAGCCATCCTGGGAGTCGCGCTGGGGTATGGAGGCAGTTGGATTGCCTCCACGTTCTTTGGCCTTCCCAGCAGTGTGCCTTTCTGGAGCGTGGGAGTCAGTTTCTGCGTGTGTGCTTTCATTGGGGTCTTCTTTGGATATGTCCCAGCCCGCAAGGCCGCCCGCATGGATCCCATCGAGGCTATCAGATATGAGTAATCCCTTGTGCCGCCACTCTCTTGGGTGGCGGCACGATATATTGACAACTAAAAGGCAGGCATAGACAGAAGGACCGGATTTAATAAATGGCAAAGGACGATAGCCGTCACCACATACTGGAAATCCTCATCCACCTCATGGCATGGATGGTGATTTTCTCCTTCCCGCAGATGATGTTCGTGCGGGAAGAAGGCTTTTTTAGTGCCTTGTCCCATTCTGTGCCCTTGCTTGTGGGGCCAGCCTTGCTTGCGCTGGTCTTCTATCTCAACTACCTGTGGCTTGTGCCTCGCCTGCTGGCCAACCACAATGTCCGGCAGTTTGCCATCCTCAATGTCCTGCTCATAATATCTATACAGACGCTCAATGGATTCTGGAACTATTCCTGTCAGCTTTGCCTTGAGCGCACTGAGATTACACAGTGGGAGAATGAGGGGATGCCAGACTCCTTGTATGCTGTTTCTCCCGGCCAGTCAATGATGAGAGACAGCATCCTGGGCAAAGTGCCATTACCGCCTCATGGCCAAGAGGCCAATGGGCCATGCGGTCGTCCCGCAGCCAGCGGTTGCTATGGCAAGATGCCGCCTGTGGGTGCTGGCAGGCATGGACTCCACCATCCCGGTCCGCAAAGTACTGAGGGATGGATAGCCCTGCTGGTAACCATACGCGATTTCCTCACCTATCTCCTGCTGGTTGCGCTTGCTGTCGTGTTGCACATGAGTTTCCGCTTCCGTAAGGCTGACATGGCCCGCAGGCAAGCAGAATACCGTCGCACGGAGACCGAGCTCCAAAGCCTCAAGAATCAGGTGAGCCCCCATTTCCTGCTCAACACGCTCAACAACATCTATGCCCTGGTAGTCATTGACCAGGCAGAGGCTCAGAAGGCTATCATCAACCTCAGCCGCCTGCTCAGCCACATGCTTTATCAGAATCGTGACACCTACACAACCCTTGAGCGTGAGGTGGATTTCCTGCGTCATTATGTTGATCTCATGTGCCTGCGCATTTCCCCGAGTGTGCAGGTGGAGTTCGTTGACAATATGAATGAGTGTGGCAGCCTTCCCATTGCTCCCCTTCTCTTCATCTCATTGATAGAGAATGCCTTCAAGCACGGAGTGAGTGGCAACGAAGGACACATCAGCATACGCATCACGGGCTCTATGCAGGATGGAGT
>CAVKOT010000303.1:0-2373 GCA_963658045.1 Opitutia bacterium UBA4654 | reverse complement strand
ACTCGCAGATTGGTTCCTCACCAGACCATAAAAGGCTTCTCCTGGCCTCGTGCTGCCGGCAGGCGGCAGGGCAGGGGAGAGGCTCGGACAAAGTCCGGAAGAATTAAGAAGAAAGTAAACAACAAACCAAACACAAAGAAAATGTCAAGAACAACTTTTGATTCACTGCTGGAGGCAGGCTGTCACTTTGGCCACCTCAAGAGAAAGTGGAACCCCGCCATGGCTCCCTACATCTTCATGGAGCGCAACGGCATTCATATCATCGACCTGCACAAGACTGTCGCCAAGATTGACGATGCCGCCGAGGCATTGAAGCAGATCGCCAAGAGCGGCAAGAAGATTCTGTTTGTGGCTACCAAGAAGCAGGCAAAGCAGTGCGTGGCCGAGAAGGCTGCCTCTGTCAACATGCCTTATGTGATTGAGCGCTGGCCCGGTGGCATGCTCACCAACTTCCCCACAATCCGCAAGGCTGTGAAGAAGATGGCTAACATCGACAAGCTCACCGCTGACGGCACTTACAGCAACCTGAGCAAGCGTGAGATCCTGCAGATCAGCCGCCAGCGTGCCAAGCTGGAGAAGAACCTGGGCTCTATCGCTGACCTCAACCGTCTGCCCGCAGCCCTGTTCGTGGTGGATGTGCTGAAGGAGCAGATTGCCGTGCGTGAGGCCAACCGCCTGGGTATCCCCGTGTTCGGTATCGTGGACACCAACTCAAACCCCGACAATGTCGATTTCGTGATTCCCGCCAATGACGATGCAAGCAAGAGCATCGACATCATCCTGGAGGCTTGCTGCGCTGCCATAGCAGAGGGCCTGGAGGAGCGCAAGGCCGAGAAGGCTGACGCCGAGGCTGCCGCGCAGCAGGAAGACCAGCCCAAGAAGCGTCACAACGGCAAGGCTCGTGAGGACGAGGAGGCTGAGGCTACCGAGGCTGAGCAGGCATAAAGGTAAATCCCAACATTTGTCATTAACAAATACAAGAGAAGAACTATGAATGTTACAATGACCGATATCAAGAAGCTCCGCGAGATGACCGGGGCTGGCCTGTCTGACTGTAAGAAGGCACTGGCAGAGTCCGAGGACATGGACGGTGCCGTGGCTTACCTGCGCAAGAAGGGTCAGGCTGTGGCTGCCAAGCGCAGTGACCGTGAGGCTGCCGAGGGCTGTGTGCTCGTAAAGGCAGAGAACGGCTTCGGCGCTATCATCGCTCTCAAGTGCGAGACCGACTTCGTGGCCAACAATGCGGACTTCGTTGCTCTGACACAGCAGATCCTGGATGCGGCTGTTGCCCACAAGTGCAAGACACTTGACGAGGTGAAGGCTCTTCCCCTGGGTGATGGCACTGTGGCCGACGCAGTTACTGCACGCAGTGGTGTCACAGGCGAGAAGATGGAGCTGGACGGCTACTCTTATATCGAGAGCGACAATATCTGCACCTACAACCACATGAACCGCAACGGCCTCTGTGCTATGGTGGCACTGAGTGCTCCTGTGGCTGACGAGACTGTGGGCAAGAACGTGGCCATGCAGGTGGCCAGCGCGGCTCCCGTAGCAGTTGACGAGAGTGGTGTGCCCCAGGAGGTCAAGGACAACGAGATAGCCGTGGCTATCGAGAAGACCAAGGCTGAGCAGGTGCAGAAGGCTGTGGAGAACGCCCTGAAGAAGGCTGGCATCAACCCCGCACTGGTTAACAGCGAGGAGCACATGGAGAGCAACATCGCCAAGGGCTGGATCACAGCCGAGGAGGTGGAGCGTGCCAAGAACATCATCGCGCAGGTGTCGGAGGAGAAGTCACACAACCTGCCCGAGGCTATGATTCAGAACATCGCCAAGGGTCGCCTGAACAAGTTCCTCAAGGAGAATTGCCTCCTGAGCCAGGAGTACATCTGGGACAAGAACTTCACAGTGGCTTCATACCTGAACTCAGTGCAGAAGGGTCTGACCGTAACGGACTTCAAGCGTTTCACACTGCGCGCCGAGTAATCCCGCGCTTTTATACGCAGATAAATAATGAATGGAGTCTCCCAACAAAATGGGAGGCTCCATTCTTTTTGTGTCGATGCAGTGCGCCATCTGCATATTTGCCGCTTGCACGGATATCGCCTTGAAAAGCCCTTGGCGCCACCCCTTTCGCCTCATTTATGTACTTTTTCTTCTTTATTGTTGCTTCCCTTGTTCCTGGTACAGAATATTTTTGTAATTTCGCATTGTCTATCTGTGCCGGAAGCCCTGTCGGGTGATGGGCGGGTGGGCATACATATTGTAAAAGGCGTTTTTGTACGCTTTGGTTTTGACGCAGTAAGAATCTGGCAGTTCAAGCGAAGTTGTCAAGAACAAAGCAGCGAAGAACGTCCTGTGTGGTGTATTATATGC
>CAVKOT010000302.1:0-2407 GCA_963658045.1 Opitutia bacterium UBA4654 | reverse complement strand
GCTGATGGCCATTCTGAAGGCTGGCGACTGCAAGGCAAGCGCCATCATGGAGGAGATGGGCATCACCTATGAGGCACTCTCGCGCGTCGTGCATGACAAGCAGAGCAATGGCGGAAAGCCACTCGACAATACCGTCATCAGCAATGCCGAGGTGCTGGAAGAGCCCGCGACAAGCACGACAATCGATTATGAGCCGGTGGATCGGGATGACGCGCCTAATGCCAAGGCAGGTGGCGCGACTCCCCTGCTGGACAACTTCGGCACCGACCTGACGAAGGCAGCCCGCGAGGGACTGCTGGACCCTGTGGTGGGCAGGGAGAGCGAGATAGAGCGTGTGGCACAGATTCTGTGCCGACGCAAGAAGAACAACCCCATTCTGATAGGCGAGCCAGGATGTGGCAAGAGTGCCATCGTGGAGGGACTGGCGCAACTCATCGTGAAGCACCGCATCAGCCAATCCCTGTGGAACAAGCGGCTGGTGATGCTCGACATGGCCTGTGTGGTGGCCGGGACAAAGTATCGCGGGCAGTTTGAGGAACGCATACGCTCCATCAGCACCGAGTTGAAGAACAACCCCGATGTGATAGTATTCATCGACGAGATACACACCATCGTAGGGGCCGGCAATGCCGAGGGCTCCATGGATGCCGCCAACATCCTGAAACCGGCCCTGGCCAGGGGAGAGTTCCAGTGCATAGGTGCCACGACGACAGACGAGTACAAGAAGAGCATAGAGAAGGACGGGGCCCTGGAGAGACGCTTCCAAAAGGTGCAGGTGAGTCCTGCCAGCCCCGAGGAGACACTCCAAATCCTGCAGAACCTGAAGGGACGCTATGAGGACTTCCACCATGTGACCTACACCCCGGAGGCCCTGGAGGCGTGTGTCAAACTGACAGGACGATTCGTGAACGAACGTTGCTTCCCCGACAAGGCCATTGACGCGATGGACGAGGCCGGCAGCCGACTGCACATACAGGACAGACCCGTGCCCGAGAGAATCACTTCGCTGGAGGCTCAGATAAAGACCCTGCAGGAGAAGAAGATGGAGGCTGCGCAGAAGCAGAACTTCGAACTGGCCGCTGACTACCGTGACCAAGCCAAGCGCATGCAGGCCGAACTGGACGAGATGCAGAAGGAATGGGAGGAGTCGGGCGACAACCCACGCCTGGAGGTCAACGAGAACATCGTGGCCGAGGTGGTGAGCAAGATGACTGGCGTACCCGTGCAACGCGTGGGAGAAGAGGAAAACGAGCGACTGAGAATGCTCAAGGAGACCCTGCAGAAGAAGGTCGTCGGGCAGGACGAGGCCGTGGCCACCATAGCCAGGGCCATCCAGCGAAGCCGCATCGGACTGAAAGACCCGAAGAGGCCCATTGGCACATTCATGTTTGTGGGCCCCACCGGGGTGGGAAAGACCTATCTGACCAAATGCCTGGCTGAGGAGATGTTCGGAGACGCAGACTCCATTATACGCCTGGACATGAGCGAGTATATGGAGAAGCACACCGTGAGCCGCATGGTGGGAGCCCCTCCTGGATATGTGGGCTACGAGGAGGGAGGCCAATTGACTGAGAGGGTAAGGCGCAAGCCCTACTCCATCGTGCTGCTGGACGAGATAGAGAAGGCACACCCCGATGTGTTCAACATCCTCCTGCAGGTGATGGACGAGGGACGCCTGACCGACGGCAATGGCAACACGATAGACTTCCGCAACACCATCATCATCATGACGAGCAACTGCGGGACAAGGCAGATAAGCGAGTTTGGCAATGGCATCGGCTTCCACTCTGCCGCCGACAGCGTGCAGAATGACGCCAACTACCATGCTCTGGTGATGAAGGCTCTGGGCAAGCAGTTTGCCCCTGAGTTCCTCAACAGGCTGGACGAAGTGGTCTTCTTCCACCAACTCAACGAGGACGCGCTACAGCGTATCGTGGACATAGAACTGGCTCCGCTGGTGAACAGGGTGCATGACATGGGGCACATACTGAATGTGACTGTCGCCGCACGACAACTGCTAGCCAAGCGAGGATATGATGTGAAGTACGGAGCACGCCCGCTGAGAAGAGCCATACAAAACCTCCTGGAGAACCCCCTGTGCGAGATACTCCTGCAGGAGAACATCGCCTCGGACGCGCAGCTGACAGCCGACATCGAGCAGGAGACTGCTCCGGACGAACAGGCAGGAAGCAAGCAGCAGGAGAAGAAACTGGCCATAACAGCCAACTGAGAACTAATAATAGTAAGTAAAGAAATAAATAAAGAAAACATGTGCAACAGGGGACGAAGGGGATCTTCCCAGGCAAAGCCCCCTGGCGCACGACAAATATAATGTTACTATGAAACAAGGAAACATTGGGGTTACAACCGAGAACATATTCCCCGTCATCAAAAAGTTCTTGTACAG
>CAVKOT010000301.1:0-2411 GCA_963658045.1 Opitutia bacterium UBA4654 | reverse complement strand
TACACAGAAGACTGTTGACGGTCCATCTATGAAGGACTGGCGTGGTGGCCGTGCTGCTTCTGGCAACATCATCCCCTCTTCAACAGGTGCTGCTAAGGCTGTGGGCAAGGTTATCCCCGAGCTGAACGGCAAGCTGACAGGTATGTCTATGCGTGTTCCCACTCTGGACGTTTCTGTGGTTGACCTGACTGTTAACCTGAAGAAGCCCGCCAAGTACGAGGAGATTTGCGCTGCCATGAAGGAGGCTTCTGAGGGCGAGCTGAAGGGTGTACTGGGTTACACTGAGGACGCTGTGGTATCTTCAGACTTCCTGGGCTGCACACTGACTTCTATCTTCGACGCTAAGGCTGGTATCGCTCTGACCGACACATTCGTTAAGGTTGTGAGCTGGTACGACAATGAGATCGGCTACTCTAACAAGGTGCTGGAGCTCATCGCCCACATGAAGAAGGTGAACGGCTAATCTGTGATTTCCGCAGAGGCAAAAGCCTAATCTACAGGAGGCTGTCCGGCAATGCCGGGCGGCCTCCTTCCGTTTTCTTTTTATGCTCTTTCCTTCCTTGGGTACAGCACCAGGCCAGACCGTTAAGCCACAAGTGTATATGCAGGAAAGAAGCCTCCGAATCCGACACACATCGCCTCTAATATCGAATTGAGTGGATTCTCATAACCTAACACCCCAATAACCTAATAACCCAACAATCTCATAAACTCACAACCCAATAACCACAAAACCTAATAACCCAACAACCTCACAACCCAATAACCACAAAACCTAATAACCTCACAACCTCATAACCTAACAACCTAATAACCTTACCCAATAACCTCACTAATCTTGTGCCCATTTTTCTTCCCTGTCTTAAAGAAAAATTGTAATTTTGCGGTTCGAAGTACGATTAGACAAATATCATAATAAAGGTAATATGAATATATCATACAAGTGGCTTCGCGAGTATGTGGACACCACACTCAGTGCCTACGAAGTGGCCGATGCGCTTACCAGCGTAGGACTGGAAGTGGATGGCGTGGAGGAAGTTCAGTCCATCAAAGGCGGACTGGAGGGACTGTGGACTGCGCATGTGCTCACATGTGAGCCGCATCCCAACAGTGACCACATGCACATCTGCCGTGTGGATACAGGCAAGGGCGAGCCCCTGCAGATTGTATGTGGAGCACCCAACGTGGCTGCCGGCCAAAAGGTAATCGTGGCCGTGGTGGGCACCAAACTGTATGACGGTGACGAGTGCTTCACCATCAAGAAAAGCAAGTTGCGTGGTGTGGAAAGCTGCGGTATGATTTGTGCCGAGGACGAGATAGGAGTGGGCAATGACCATAGCGGCATTATCGTCCTGCCAGAGGACACGCCCGTGGGCATCCCTGCCGCCGAGTATTACCATATTGAGAGCGACTATGTGATAGAGGTCGATATCACCCCCAATCGTGCAGACGCATGCAGCCACTATGGTGTGGCTCGTGACCTGTATGCCTGGCTGGTGCAGAATGGTTATGAGACCAGCCTGCACAGACCTTCCGTGGATGGATTTCAGGTTGACAATGAGGACTTGCCCATCAGCGTGCGTGTGGAGAACCAGGAGGCCTGTCCCCGCTATACTGCTGTCAGCCTGACAGGATGTGAGGTGAAGGAAAGTCCCGAGTGGCTGCAGGACCGCCTGCGCGTGATAGGCATCCGCCCCATCAACAACATCGTGGACATCACCAATTATATAATGATGGCTTATGGCACGCCCCTGCACTGCTTTGACGCAGATATGATAAAGGGGAACCAGGTGATCGTGAAGACCATGCCCGAGGGCACACCCTTCGTCACCCTGGATGGCGTGGAGCACAAGCTGTCAGACCACGACCTGGCCATCTGCAATGCCGAGGAACCCATGTGCATTGCCGGAGTGTTTGGTGGCAAGGGCAGCGGCACTTATGACACCACCAAGGATGTCCTGCTGGAGAGTGCCTATTTCAATCCCACATGGATACGCAAGAGCGCACGCCGGCATGGACTGAGTACCGATGCCAGTTTCCGCTTTGAGCGTGGGGTGGATCCCAATGCACAGATTTATGCCTTGAAGGCTGCGGCCTTGATGGCCAAGGAACTGGCAGGTGCCAAGGTGAGCATGCAGATTGCCGACACACGGCCAGAGCCTGTTCCCGGTTTCCCTGTCGAGCTCAAGTATGCCTATGTTGACAGTCTGGTCGGGCAGCATATCCCTGCAGAGACAGTTCGCAGTATCGTGCAAAGCCTGGAGATGGAGATACAGAAGGAGGATGCCGAGGGCATGAGCCTGGTGGTGCCTCCCTACCGTGTGGATGTCCAGCGTCCCTGTGACGTGGTGGAGGATATCCTCCGCGTGTATGGATATAACCAGGTGGAGATTCCCACCAACCTGCACAGC
>CAVKOT010000300.1:0-2432 GCA_963658045.1 Opitutia bacterium UBA4654 | reverse complement strand
GAACAGCATCACGCTGACCTATGGCAATGAGGTGAATGTGGTCAACAGCAACACACTCACGGAGGTTCGTTTACCGGGAAGCTCCACACCCTATTTCGTCGTCAGCACCAGTTTCTATGCAGATACCCAGCACCCGTCCAGTGTGACCACTGTGAATGGCCAACAACACCTGCGCACCTATGTGGCTATCATGAGCGATCTGGACGAGGTGCGCCTCGCCTGTGTGCCTCCAGCACAAGCCACGGATGCTTTGGACATGCTGAAGCATGACGCTGACTATGGCGTGACGGTCAAGGACACTGGCATAGTAAGCCTCCCCATGGTGGACTTCCAGGACGAGTTTGTCGTAGTAGGCATAGGTCTGCGGAACGGCAGCATCCTCTGCACACGCACAGGCAGTGCCATCAAGTACCCCGACTATACTGGCCAGGCCACCGACGGCAAGGCTGTGCAGGGCCAGGATGGGAACTGGGAAGTGCTGGCATTGTACTACTTCGCCCCACAAGTGGAGAAGGGCTATGTGGCACTGGTGGAGAAGTATGCCACCGAGGAGGATGTGCGGGTGATGTATGAGACCGGACTCCTCCCCTCATGCGTGCAAGTTCCCCTCAACCACACAAGCCAGATGCAGAAGGTGGCCGTACCCTATCCCAGGCGATATGCCGAGTACAAACTGGCAACCCTGTCGGTCATCGGACGCAAGGTGGTGGACGTGAACTTCTGGAGCAGCAATGGAAGGACTCCCGAGACGTATGAGTGCCCTGCCAGGGAACTCTCGGTGAGCCTGGCTGGCACAAGCATCAGCGCGGACAGTTCTGCCACATGGACAATCCGGTATGACGCCTCGGCATTTGACGGGGCCTACATCGCCCTCCTGGCCGACAGTATGCTCACGGGCAACGTGTGGAACCACGTGCTCACGGCATCCTGCAAGACCAGGGTGACTGGCAAGGGCACCACCAGCCTCACCATCCCCAATCCGCAGCCAGGTGACTATTATACCGTGGTCATCGCGGGATGTGACGCAAGCGGGAAGATACAGAAGGATGTGGCCGGCCAGCGGCATTATGCCATCGACCCCTACAGCAGATGGTACAGCACCAGGGCCGAATGGGTGGCCGATGGTCATGCCGCCAGCGACTGGCCACTCTCGGCAGATGCCAGCACATGCACCTACACACACCAGAACATCTCCACCGCCACCCTCACGGGACGGCCCATATCCTACCGCTACTGCGCCAACGACCGCAAGGGGCAGTTCAGGATTGGGAACTGGTGGGACGACTCCAGCCTCACCATCGACTATGACCCGGCGACCTCCAATTGCCAGGTGCTCCCGCAGCATGTGACCACGACAGACAATTACGGCGAGGTATCAGCCTCTGACCTGCCCCACTTCCAGGAGGGGCTCACCTATGAGCAATACCCCTGCACCTATGACAGGCAACGTGGCACATTCACTCTGACACTCATCTATTATGCGAGTGCGGGAGTCTTTGGCTATCAGCCAGAGACTGCCCAGGTGGATGGGTTTGGCAACAACGTCAAGGGCGAGAGCCTGGACAGGCGCGAAGGCAAGACGCATGACCAGATAAGCCCAGCCCTCACCATACGCCCCTTGCCAAACGGGCTAAGCAGAAAAACTGCGGACCACAATCTGCGGCTGAACAACAAGGAGTAACCCCCGACACGACATCACCCCAACGAAGCCTGGCGGATGCCCCAAGCGGCATCTGCCAGGCTTTTCTCGTTCCAGGATGCCAACGGCACGCCAGGAAAAGGTACAATCCCACTGGTCATCGGTCATCAGAGAAAGGATGGCACATGAATATTGCTGGCCAACAGGGAATGAGGCTTGTCGGCGAACAAGAATATATGTGCACTGGCCAACGAGGAAAAAAGAGCGGGCCATGCAAAAGTACTCATCCACCGTCCAACCCAAGGCTGGACGGTGGATGCAAGTATATTGTCTTGCCCAAGTAAGTTAACTTCTCTCACCGTCCAGCCTTGGGCTGGACGGTGAGGATGTCCAAATGTCCAAGTCTTATAGAGTTCTTGTCAGGTCGTATATGGCTTCTTTTATTTTAGTGCGATTTTGCTTCGAATCGGCTTAAAATAACGCTAAACACGCACATCAAGAACGATGTTCCGTCAAGAGTCTTAGATTTACTGACAAAGGCTGTAAACGGCAACATTGCCATTAGTAAAATCTTCTTTGTTTGTTTTTTTCTTTTGTTGGACAATCCATATTCTTTACCATAGTGCTACTTTCCCAGCAATACCCAAATCAATGGTTGCAGTTACCACACCAAGAGCCTTGAATACTCTTCGCATAGTTGGAATAGTTATGCTATAACCTCTCTCTAATCGGGAAATCTGCGCTCTTTTCACACCTATGCGCTCACCAAGTTGTTCTTGTGTCAAGTTCTGCT
>CAVKOT010000299.1:0-2454 GCA_963658045.1 Opitutia bacterium UBA4654 | reverse complement strand
ATGTCCCTGGCCAGGTTACGCCACTTGCGGTAGCGGTGGTTGGAGTTGGTCGTATGTCTTTTCCTGGATTCACTATACACTTTTCTCTTTCATAAACTGGATTAGTGGACACAAGTGCCAAAGTCACTCTGGACAGATAGACACCTTCCCCAGACTCACCCTGCTTTTGTTGACATCCTGGTTTTCTGCAGCCTGGCAGAAAAATGTGACAGGTTGGCAGGATAGCCGACAAAAAGCATGACCATGATGCCACGAGCACAAACTTTTCCCCATAGCCCCACACCTTGGCACATCGTTTGTAACATTAAGGGTGTGCAATGAGGCACAAGAACATAAATCAAGAATAAATAAAATATAAGATATACAATTATGGGAAAGATTATTGGTATAGACCTTGGTACGACAAACTCTTGCGTAGCAGTGTTTGAGGGCAATGAGCCCGTAGTGATAGCCAACAGTGAGGGCAAGCGCACAACTCCCTCGGTAGTGGCATTCGTGGATGGCGGTGAGCGTAAGGTGGGTGATCCCGCTAAGCGTCAGGCCATCACAAACCCCAAGAAGACCATATTCTCTATCAAGAGATTTATGGGTGAGACCTACGACCAGGTGCAGAAGGAGATAGCGCGTGTTCCTTATACTGTGGTGCGTGGCGAGAACAACACTCCGCGTGTGGATATTGACGGCCGTCAATATACTCCCCAGGAGATTAGCGCCATGATTCTGCAGAAGATGAAGAAGACCGCCGAGGACTACCTGGGCCAGGAGGTGACAGAGGCCGTGATTACCGTGCCTGCCTACTTCTCTGACTCTCAGCGTCAGGCCACGAAGGAGGCTGGACAGATTGCAGGTCTGGATGTAAAGCGTATCGTGAACGAGCCCACAGCCGCAGCCTTGGCTTATGGCGTAGATAAGGCTCACAAGGATATGAAGATTGCCGTGTTTGACCTCGGTGGTGGTACATTCGATATCTCCATACTGGAGTTCGGAAGCGGCGTGTTTGAGGTGCTGTCCACCAATGGTGACACACACCTGGGTGGTGACGACTTCGACCAGGTAATCATCGACTGGCTTGCCAGCGAGTTCAAGGCCGAGGAAGGCATTGACCTGAAGCAGGATCCCATGGCACTGCAGCGTCTGAAGGAGGCTGCCGAGAAGGCCAAGATTGAGCTCTCAAGCAGCACGACCACAGAGATTAACCTGCCCTACATCACAGCTGTGGGCGGTGTGCCCAAGCACCTGGTGAAGACCTTGACACGTGCAAAGTTTGAGCAGTTGGCCGACAGCCTCATCCAGGCTTGTAAAGTGCCCTGCCAGAACGCCATGCGCGATGCCGGTCTGAGCAACAGTGATATTGACGAGGTAATCCTCGTGGGTGGCTCAAGCCGTATTCCCGCTGTGCAGAAACTGGTGGCTGACTTCTTCGGCAAGGAGCCCAGCAAGGGTGTGAACCCCGATGAGGTGGTGGCCGTAGGTGCTGCCATTCAGGGTGCAGTGCTCACGGGCGACAAGAGCGACATTGTCCTGCTGGATGTGACTCCCCTGTCAATGGGTATCGAGACCATGGGTGGCGTGATGACCAAGCTGATTGATGCCAACACCACCATCCCCTGCCACAAGAGCGAGGTGTTCTCTACAGCAGCCGACAACCAGACAGCCGTGACCATCCACGTCCTGCAGGGTGAGCGTCCCATGGCCAGCCAGAACAAGAGCGTGGGCCAGTTTAACCTGGAGGGCATTGCTCCCGCACGTCGTGGCGTACCTCAGATTGAGGTGTCCTTCGACATTGATGCCAACGGTATCCTGAAGGTGTCTGCCAAGGATAAGGCTACAGGTAAGGAGCAGACCATCCGCATCGAGGCTTCCTCTGGCCTCTCCAAGGAGGAGATTGAGCGCATGAAGGCCGAGGCTGAGGCCAATGCCGAGTCCGACAAGAAGGAGCGCGAGAAGGTGGACAAGATGAACCAGGCCGACTCCATGATTTTCCAGACGGAGAACATGCTGAAGGAGAGTGGTGACAAGTTGCCCGCTGACGTGAAGGCTGAGGTGGAGGCCGCTGTAGAGAAACTGAAGACTGCCCACAAGGCCCAGGATGTGGCAGCCGTGGATGCAGCCATTGCCGAGCTGAACAATGCAGCACAGAAGATGTATGCAGCCCAGCAGCAGGCAGGCCAGCAGCCAGGTGCTGACGCACAGGCCAGCAGCCAGCAGTCTCAGCAGAGCACCTCAAGTTCAAACGGCAATGATGACAACATCCAGGACGCTGACTTCGAGGAGGTGAAGTAAGTATAGATAAACATCTATAACAATAAATAGTAAAATAGGGTGTAACTCAATGAGTTGCGCCCTATTTTCGTTTTTAACACTTGCGGATGGCTATGCTTGTTTCTCGTTATTTTATCGTATATTTGTACCATATTTGTAACGCAACAAAATAGTAGATAATGTGCAACAAAA
>CAVKOT010000298.1:0-2487 GCA_963658045.1 Opitutia bacterium UBA4654 | reverse complement strand
CAACGACCCCGAGATTACAAATCACGTGCTCTGGCCAACTGAGCTAAAGAGGCGATTGCAGCCGCTTAGCAATTGCCGTCACGACTAAACGGCTGCAAAATTAGGCATTATTTTTGAACTGCCAAAACTTTCCACCGCTTTTTTAGCGATTTTTCTGTTTATCCTTGTTTTTGGACAACTGGCGCACCAGTGTATCCACGGATTTCAGCGTTGCTTCCTCAAACGTGTCGCATACTTCCTGGGCAAACAAAGTTGCTCCCGCCACCTGCAGCCTTATGGCCACCTCTTTATTCATGGCAGTCTCAGGTTTCACGACTTTCAATGACACCTCTACCTTTCCTGTTTCGCCACCGAACTTGTCCAGCTTGCTCACCTTCTTCGTGATGAACTCTGTCAGTTTCTCTGTGGCATCAAAATGAATCGCCTGAATCTTAATGTCCATAATCTCCTCCTTTCATAAAAAGTTTCACTTTGCTCTTGGATGAGCATGCATGTAGGCTTCCTTCAGTTCCTCAAACGAGGTATGCGTATATACCTCTGTGGTAGATAGGCTCTCATGACCGAGCAACTCCTTCACTGACTGCAGGTCAGCATGGTGGTTCAGCATCGAAGTGGCAAAACTATGGCGAAGCACATGTGGACTACGCTTGCGTTGCGTCGTCACCAGCGAGAGATACTTCCCGACAATGGCCCTTGCCTTCGCAGGTGTCATCATCCCGCCCTTACGCTCGTCCACAAACAGGGCATCACTATGAAACCCCTTCTGCTCACAGAACTGCGCTCTCACGGTCATATACTTGAGCACGCTCTCGCGCATCTCCACGCCAAAGGGCACAAGCCGCTGCTTGTTCCTCTTCCCGGTCACCTTAACCTGCATCTGGCCTGCGTCAAAATCGCACAGCCGCAGCCCCAGCAACTCGGAAAGGCGTATGCCCGTAGTATAGAACGTGAGCAACATGGTCTTGTCACGCACTCCCTCATAGGAGTCCTCAAAGAAGTTGCCGTCAAGGAGGGCATTCATATCCTCCTCCCGCACATAGGATGGCAGGGGCTTTTCCTTCTTTGGCGCGTGTACCAAATGAGCAGGGTCTCCGTCCACCATCTTACGCTTCATCAAGAACCTGTAGAACGTGCGCAGGGCACTCAACCGCCTGCCCACACTACTGGCCTTGTTGCCGCGCTCCATAATGGCCACCTCCCATTGGCGCACCACGTCCGCGTCTATGCTGTTCCAGTCAAGTTCGCTATCCAGCCCTAAGTAAAACCGCTCAAACTCCTTCAAGTCGGCCTCATACCCGCTGATGGTGTGCTCGGAGAGATTCCGTTCATACCTGAGGTAATCGACAAAGGGCTCTATCCACATCCTCGTATCTTTACTAAGGCGAAGTTAGGACTTTTTCCCCATACCCCCAAGGGGTCGGCATGTTTTTTAGTGAAATTTAGTCTTCCACTCTGTGCAGCTTCTGCACATACACAGCACGCTCCTTGGCGAGACGCTTCAGCACTGAAGGCTTGTCGAACTGCTGACGTGCGCGAAGTTCCTTCACCACACCAGTCTTCTCAAACTTGCGCTTAAACTTCTTCAGAGCTCTCTCAATGTTCTCACCTTCTTTTACAGGTACTACAATCATTGTTTTGTTTATTTAATAATACTAACTTTAGTTGCTTGCACTTAAAATGCGGCGCAAAATTACACATTGTTTTCGAGACAGCAAAACTTTTGTGGCTTTTTCGTTATTCATTTGCATATCTTGCCATTACACCCACCTCGCAGGCACTCGCAACAATGTCTATAAATATATAAAAGGAACGCGCATACACGCGTTCCTTTTATATTGCCGGCAGGAATTGTCCTGTCTGTGAGCATCTGTAAACCTGTGGAGCACTTTCCCGACAGGAAAGAACACGTCCAGGCTTGACAGCCCACACAACGCATTACAGGTTGGGGTTGATCTTGCTCCACTCGCTGATAGCGGGAACAATGTTCAGAGTCACCAACTCATCGCGCATCTTGCACAGGTGCTCATAAGAGGCGTCCAACTTGGCGTTCTCCTCGGCAGTGCCCTGGGGTACCACATAGCTGCAACCATTCTTGTCGAGCGTGGTGTCCATGGCCATCATGATGTGGTTGTACTTCTCTGTCTGCACGTATGTGCCAGCGGGATAGGGGAACTTCTTGCCACCCATCACGCTTGCTATCATCTGCACTGACAACAGAGCGGGGCTCTGGAAAGAAGAGCGGCCACGCAACTTGATGATGGCAGCACCACCCTTTGTCACGTCCACCTTCATCTGCTCCCACTCCTCGGCGGGGAACTCCGGTGTGCCAATAATCTCAGAGAGGGGCTTGCCTGCCACCTTCACGGCACTGCCGAACACTGCCATCTGCTCGCCATGGCCACCGAATGTGTGTGCACCGACCACCTGGTTCTCCATCACGCCGAACTTCTTGGCCAGAGCGCTCTGCAGACGAGTGCTGTCAAGGGC
>CAVKOT010000297.1:0-2500 GCA_963658045.1 Opitutia bacterium UBA4654 | reverse complement strand
ATATAATATATATAATGTGTATCGAGGAGGTCATCCTGGAGCGCAACGCCAGCCGCCTGGCCGAGTTGCTTGAGCGTGACAAGGAGCACTCGGTGCGCGGCCAACTGGGCCGATACCCTGCCGACTCCCGCATCAGTGACTGCGTGACGGCCATCATCCGCTCGCGCTGACAGCCCCCCCCTCCCCCTAAAGCATAATCGTGATGAAACTGAACATCGAGGGCACCCCCGGCACGGGCAACCGATATGAGGAAGCCCACCTGGGACGGGTGACCAACTTCAACCCCAGTGCGTCCCAGGTCACCAACCACATCCACATGTCCCCCGCCGAGCACCGCCTGGCCCGCTGGTTCCGTAGCCTGCAGGAGGAACTCCGCAGCGACACGCGCCTCCAGGACAAGCTCGACAGCATCCGGCGTTACCGCACCCGCCTGCCGAAGTCCATCGGGCTGGAGGCCAAGTTGACCGATGGCGGGTTCCGCCCCACTGACATAGCCCAGGCCCGCCGCAGCCAGCAGGCCTTCTGCAAGAAGATGACCCGCTACCAGTACTTCGAGTCGGCCCAGCGCATCGATGGCTACCTCTTTGCCAGGGTAAGCCACCTCTTTGACACCTATGTCATGCCGCTCATCCGCCGGGAATGTCCGCTGGACAGCATCCGCCAGGCGGTCTATGAGCAGGTCATCATGCCCGTGATGGAGGAGGTCAACACCCACGGGGCCGATGACTCCTGCCTGTGCTACAGCGAGGACGACCTCTTCGGCATGCTCTATTACCTCACCGCCAACTGCCACATCAACTGGACCGACTATGATGTACATCCCCGCCTTTGACCCCTATGCGGCCTGTTACCGCATGCTCCACCTCCTGGACCGCCTGGGCGCGGAGCAGCCTGTCGAGGCCGACCGCCTGCGCATCCTCGACTTCTACCTGCTCTTCCCTGCCAGGGTCTATGGGATACGCCTGCGCCGGTCCGAGTCCGACTTCAGGGCCCTGCGCCGCCAGTGGGTGGCCAGGTGCGACAGCCCCTACAGCACGGTCACCAATGAGCGCCGCCTCTTTGAGCGCATGCGCCCCTGCCAGGTGGCCGCCCTGCACCGGCTGGCCGCCTGTGGGCTCGTCAGCGCGCGGCACCTGCTCCTGGACCAGGTGCAGGTGCCCGATCCCTCGCGCCTGCACCAGGTGACAGGCTCGCTGGAGCCCCTGCCTGTGCAGGGATGCCGCGTGGTGGACTGGCTCTGCCACTGCTTCCGCACCACGCCCCTGTCGGGCGAGTATGGACTGAAGTATCGCACACAACTTATCGAATACAAGTACGATGACAAGTAATCTCTTTGTGCGCCGCCTCTATGTGCTCACCCGCCTGGGGCAGGTGGCCTATGACGAGCGTTTCCACCACGGGGTCAACATCATCCGTGGTGACAACAGCAGTGGAAAGTCCACTGTCGCCCACCTGCTCTTCTATGCCCTGGGCGGTGAGTACACCCGCTTCGTGGCCCAGGTGCGCCTGTGCTCCAGGGTGCTGGTCGAGGTGGCCCTGGGCGGTGCTGTGGTCACCCTGGAGCGTCCCCTGGACCAGGACGGCGAGGGGCGCGTGAGGCCCCGCCAGGGGATGAGGCTCCACTGGGGCACGATGGACGAGGCCCTGGACAGCCGCTGCAAGTCCCTCTCGCTGGGCTATGTCACCACTGCCGGCAGGCAGAGTTTCTCGGCCGTGCTCTTCCGGCTGATGGACATGCCCGCCGTGCAGGCCGACAGCAATATCACCATGCACCAGTTGCTGCGCCTCATGTACGTGGACCAGGAGTCGCCCACCTGCTCGGTGTTCCTGCACGAGCCCTTTGACCGCCAGGCCACGCGTGAGGCCGTGGCCGACCTCCTCATGGGAGTCTATGACTCCAGCCTCTATGAGGCCAAGTCCAGGCTGCGTGAGCTGGAGGCCGACATCACCGACACCAGGGCCATCCTGCGCTCCACCGAGGCCACCCTGCCCAGGGAGCGGCGCACCAGCGCCAGCGTGCAGGGCCTTATTAGCCAGAAGCGTGAGGAGATAGAGCGCTATGCCCAGGACATCGCCCGTGCCAGGGCGGGAGAGCACACCAGTGACACTGCCGGGGGCTCGCTGCTTGCCTGGCAGAAGGACGAGGTGGCCACGCTGGCCTGTGAGTGTGCCAGGGTGGAGGAGCAGGCTGACCTGCTGGGGCATGAGGTCGATGACACCATCCTGTATGTCAGCGAACTGGCCAGCAAGCGTGACGCGCTGCTCCAGTCGTCCAGTGCTCGCCGGGTGCTGGGCAGCCTGCGGCTGGACTTCTGCCCCGAGTGCCTGTCGCCCCTGCCCGACGATGTGCCCGAGGGCACCTGCCGCCTGTGCAAGTCGCCGGTCGATGACGAGGCCGGACGCACACAGGCCAGGCGCATGGCCGAGGAGATAGCCCTGCAGGTGCGGGAGTCGGAGGACAGCCTGAGGAGCGGCCAGGCTGAGTTGCGCAGCCTAAGGG
>CAVKOT010000296.1:0-2510 GCA_963658045.1 Opitutia bacterium UBA4654 | reverse complement strand
TGCATATTCTGAGAAATAAGCGGCCAGAGGCTCGGTCTTTCCACGATAACGGCCATCCACGGGCGATATCGCCGTCAACAAATCCAACTCCATAAGACAGACTATCTATTATGATTCAATGTATTCTCCACTGCAAAGGTACTGCTTTTTCACTTTACCACACACACAAGTGGCATAGAAATAGGGGGAAAGGGGCACAGATTGGCACACCGACGCACGCCAGGGCGCACGATGCACGGCCCACATGCCCTGTGGTGCAGTCCCCGCAGGGGGATGTGGCAGGGCGGGTGAAGTGTGAGAACGGACGGGGGAAGCCTGCTACCAGAGACAGGGGGATGGGGCACGATGGAAAATGCAGCACGATGCGATGGCCGATGCAGCGGCATGTGATGGTCAACGCAGCGGCATGCATGCGGCCACGCAGCGGCATGCGATGAAACGGGGAAGTGACTGCGCCAGCAGACCCATCTCAGGGCAAGGGGACGCGCGCCATGACGGGGGGATGGGAACGGGGCATAAGACCATAGGCCACTGGCTGCCCGAAGAATGGCAGCCAATGGCCTATGGGTGAATCAGGGAACAGGGGAAGAAACCCCGTATGCCAACCTGTCCGGGGCTGCCCATGCGGGGAGTGCGTCCCTGCCGGCATGCCCTGCGGCAGATGCCGCTTACTTGGTGCCGAAACGCTCCGTCTGCGCGCTGATGAGTGCAGCGTCCTCAAAGTAGTTGAGTTTCATGGCGCGGCGCACCTCGTCCATCGTCTCCACGGCAGCCTCACGCGCCTTCTCGCAACCATGCTTCAGGATGTCATACACGGCGGGGATGTCCTTCTCATACTCCGCACGTCGCAGGCGGATGGGCTCCAGCGTCTCCTGCAGGACACCCATCAGCAACTTCTTGCACTTCATGTCACCCAGTCCGCCACGGGTATAGTGGTCCTTCATCTCCTGCAGCGTCTCATAGTCCTTGGCGAGGCGGTGTACCTGCTCGTCGGTGGCAAAGGCATCCAGATAGGTGAAGACGGTATTGCCCTCCACATGGCCAGGGTCACTCACCTGCAGATGCGTGGGGTCAGTGTACATGCTCTTTACCTTGCGGTTTACCTCGTCGGCAGGGTCGCTCAGATAGATGCAGTTGCCCAGGCTCTTGCTCATCTTGGCCTTGCCGTCGGTGCCGGGCAGGCGCAGGCAGGCCGCATTGTCGGGAAGCAGGATTTCGGGCTCCACCAGCGTGTCACCATAGATGTTGTTGAAGCGGCGCACTATCTCGCGGCACTGCTCGAGCATGGGCTCCTGGTCCTCGCCAACGGGCACCGTGGTGGCCTTGAAGAGGGTGATGTCGGCAGCCTGGCTTATCGGATAGGTGAAGAAACCCACCGGTATGCTGTCGCCCGAGAAGCCTCGCATCTTCACCTCAGTCTTCACCGTGGGGTTACGCTGCAGGCGGCTCACGCTCACCATGTCCATGAAGTAGAACGAGAGCTCGCACAGCTCGGGTATCTGACTCTGGATGAAGAGGGTGCTGCGCTGGGGGTCAAGGCCGGCAGCCAGATAGTCCAGCGCCACCTCGATGACGTTCTGGCGCACCTTCTCGGGATTGTCTATATTGTCGGTCAGTGCCTGGGCATCGGCCTCGAAGATGTAAATCTTGTCATACTCACCACTGTTCTGCAACTCTACACGACGGCGGAGCGACCCCACATAGTGTCCTATGTGCAACCTGCCAGTGGGGCGGTCGCCAGTCAGGATGATTTTCTGTTTTGCTTCCATACTTATATTATGTGTTCTTTTTGTCTGCTTGATTAGCCAAAGAGTTTGTCTATCTGTGCCTGCTGCACTATGGAGATGATGGTCTTGCCCGTGGGTGTCATGTTGGGGTTGGCACACAGGAAGAGGTCGTTGATCAGGCTGTCCATCTCCTGCACCGAGAGCACCTGGCCCGTGACGATGGCCGTGCTGCGTGCCATCACGAGTGCCAGGCGATGGCGCATCTCGTGCTCCATGCCCGTGTCCTTCTCCTTGGCGGTCTCGAGCATCTGGTTCAGCACGGGCACGGGATTCATCTCGCCCAGGTCGGCTGGCACGGCCTGTATGGAGAACGAGCCGCCCCCCAGGTCGCTGATGTCGAAACCCATGAGCGAGAGGTCATCGGTGATATGCTGCAGGATGACGCTGTCAGAGGGCGACACGGTGAGCAGCTCGGGGAAGAGCAGCCGCTGGCCTGTGGTGTTCTTGCTCTCCATCTGGCTCATATACTTGTCATAGAGCACGCGCACGTGTGCCCTGTGCTGGTCCACGATCATCAGTCCCGACTGCACGGCGGTGAGGATGTACTGCCCGCGGAACTGGAAATGCTCCACGCTGCGCTCTGTCGCGCCCAGGTCTTCTCCCTCAAAGAGGTCGGCCGCCTCGGGCTCGTCCTGGAAATCGGTGGCGGGTGTGCTGCCCGTCTGTCCAAGCCCCTCATAGAGTGCCTGCCAGTCAGCCGGGGCATGCTGCCTGGGCTGGCTG
>CAVKOT010000295.1:0-2614 GCA_963658045.1 Opitutia bacterium UBA4654 | reverse complement strand
GAGGAGAAGAGGCTACGACGCTTTGGACTCGTGGAGCCTGGAGAGTGGAGTGCCTGGAGCGAATGAGGAATGGTGAGAATATTAAACCCAGTGAAAGGCCATTCCATGCTATTGCTTACGAGGAATATGTGGAGGGCGCAAAGAAATGTCGGGAATGGATAGAAGCGCAGAACTATTGATTCGTCTCTCCATCTAAAGAATAATTATTGCCGTCCGCCCTTTCACTGAAGAAGGCCGCTCCCGCAGAGGCACAGGAACTGTATGATGCTTGTAAGGAAGCTGCAAAGCGTCGCTACAAGACCTACGTCCTCCACCAACACCGATGCCACCCATTTTGCTTCCTGCAGGGGGACGGTTGTCATTGAGGAAAGTATGTTCCGTGGTTTGGGTGACGATGCCACCAATGTGCATGGCTATTACCATGACATCGAGATGGGTGATGACGGGTGGACACGTCTGGTCCTTCATGCCCCCACCTATACGCATGCCCAGCAGGCTGATGTGCCCGAGCCCTGCGCAACATCAAGGGGCTGCGGATTGGTGGAAATGCCGTGAAGGGATGCCAAAGGGATGTTGACATACATTCCTGTGAGGATGTTGTCCTAAGCCGCTGACATCGTGCTGCGTGGATATAGTTCATGTGGACAGCCCTTAGTATAGCACAAAGAAAAGATATGCTTTCGAAGGGAGGGAGGCGCTCATCAGTCACTCATTAAACACCAGGGAAAGCGGATTTGGAGCGGCCTGTGGCTGCTTATGGGGGAAAAAGCCGTAACTTTGCGCCCGTGATTCTTTTATATAAGCAGATGTTCCGTTTTCCCCAGAGAACACACAGGCTTACTTGTCACAGTTGTTTTTCTTACTTATACTGATATACTGACGAAATATGATTTCTGCATTTGAACGAGGTGCCCAGCGACGCACCGAGCTTCTTTTGGGTAACAATGCCTTGGACAGGATAATGCAAGCCAGGGTACTGATCTTTGGCCTGGGCGGGGTGGGCTCTTGGTGTGCCGAGTGTCTGGTGCGCAGTGGTGTGCGTCGAATCACCATTGTCGATTCCGACCGTGTGTGTGTGACCAACTGCAACCGCCAGCTGATGGCCACATCGAAGACCGTGGGTCAGGTGAAGGTGGAAGCCTTGCGTGCACGTCTGCTGGAGATAAACCCCAATGCGGAGATAGAGGCTCTGCAGAGGATATACGAGGCCGAGTCTGCCAGTTCGTTCCACATGGAGGACTATGACTTCATCATTGACGCGATAGACTCGCTCAGGGAGAAGGCCGACTTGATATTGCGGGCCACAGGCTTGCCACGCCACATTACATTCATCTCCTCGATGGGAGCGGCTCTGAGGATTGACCCGTTCAAGGTGAGGAAGGCTGAGTTCTGGAAGGTAAAGGGTGACCCATTGGCTCGTGCCATAAGGGCGAAGTTCAAGAAGCAGGGCACTTTTCCCGCGCGTAAGTTCTTCTGTGTCTATAGTGAGGAACAGCCGATGCGCAACAGGGGGGTGAACCATGCGTGTGGCACGGGGGGATGCCTGTGCCCCAAGGCAAAGTTGCTGAGTGGCGTGCGTGGCACGGACACGGCCCGGTATGACGCTCCTGGTGACCAGCGTCTGGTGGAGCACGAGTGGTGTACGTCGAAGGCTCAGATCAATGGTTCCCTATGTCATGTCACGGCCATCTTCGGCATGTCCATGGCGGGTATGGTGATAGACGCCATCGTGAGCAAGAGCGAGGAGGTGGAATCAGTTTGATGCCATTTGCCCCTGGGTCAGTTCCACAGGATAATCACGGCAGAGCCGACAACCATAATCATCGCACCCAGCAACTTGCGGCGGATGTCTGTCTCCTGGAATATCCTGTAGCCCAGGAAGATGCTCACGATGGTGGAGAGTTGGAACAGAGCAAGGGCATAGCCAACGTTCATGTGCGAGAAGACATAGTTGGTGGTGTACTGCATGGTGCCTATGCAACCAGCCAGGCAGGCGTAGGCGGGAAGTTGCCGCCATCGGGCTTGCCTTATCTCCCGTACAGGCTGTACTCTGAACAGAAGCAGGAGCAGGAGTGAGAAGAGTGCGCCAAACCAGCACCAGAAGTAGAATGAGACACTGACGCCACCATAGTTGATGACCTTCTTGACAAGCGTAGCCTCTATGGCAGTCAGCACCATGGCCCAGATGCGGTACTGAATCTGCTTGTTGCGAAGCAGGGCCCATGAGAAACGCTCCTGCATGGTGTCGAGCACGAAGTAACTGCCGCCGATGATGAGCAGGATGCCCAGTAGGCCATACCAGTTGGGCATCTCGTGCAGGACTATCATTCCGATGAGCACGCCCACCACAGACTTGTAGGAGTTGATGGGGCCCAGGATGGAGAGGTCACCTCCCTGCAGAGCCTTCACCAGAAATCCATTGCCCACGGCACCGAAGATGCCCCCGACAATGCCATACGCCCAACACGCCCTGGGCACATCGTTCCACTCCTGCTGGCTGGCAGGCACCAGGCAGATGGGGCTCAGGACAAAGAATGTGAGGAAGTTGACCATGAGCGGATGGCTTTCAGCTCCAGTAAGTTTCTTCTGGAACACATTGCCCATGGGATTGGAG
>CAVKOT010000294.1:0-2615 GCA_963658045.1 Opitutia bacterium UBA4654 | reverse complement strand
GATGATGTCGATGTTCTTCCACTCGTTGAAACCGCCGATGTTGTAAGTCTCGGCCACGCGGCCCTTGTGGAATATGAGGTCGATGGCCCGTGCATGGTCCTCCACATAGAGCCAGTCGCGGATGTTCTCGCCCTTGCCGTACACGGGGAGTGGCTTGCGGTGGCGTATGTTGTTGATGAAGAGGGGTATCAACTTCTCGGGGAACTGGTAGGGGCCATAGTTGTTGGAGCAGTTGGTCACGATGGTGGGCATCCCGTAGGTGTCATGGAAGGCGCGCACGAAGTGGTCCGAACTGGCCTTCGAGGCCGAGTAGGGGCTGTGGGGGCGGTATGGCGTGTCCTCGCGGAAGAACTTGTCGCCATAGGCCAGGTGGTGCTGTGTGCTGCTGGCCGCTGTCGTGTAGGGCGGCTTGATGCCCTCGGGGTGGTTCATCTCCAGCGTGCCATACACCTCGTCGGTGCTTATGTGGTAAAACCTCTTGCCCTCATACTTCTCGGGCAGTGAGTCCCAGTACTCCTTGGCAGCCTGCAGGAGGGTGAGCGTGCCCATCACGTTGGTGCGCGCGAAGGTGAAGGGGTCCTTGATGCTGCGGTCCACGTGGCTCTCGGCGGCCAGGTGTATGATGCCGTCCACCTGCGCCTCGTGCATCAGCCGGCTCACTTCCTCATAGTCGCAGATGTCCATCTTGACGAAGCGGAAGTTGGTGCGCATCTCCACGTCGGCCAGGTTGGCCAGGTTGCCCGCATAGGTGAGCTTGTCCAGGCAGATAATCTCGTAGTCAGGATATTTGTTCACAAAGAGGCGTACCACATGGCTTCCGATGAAGCCCGCGCCGCCTGTGATGATGATGGTTCTCTTCATATAAGTAGGTCTTTTTACATGTTTCCCTTGAGGTTGTTGACGCACTTCTCCAGCGACTCACACCAGTAGGGGATGCTCAGGTGGAAGGTCTGCTTGAACTTTGTCTTGTCCAGCACCGAGTAGGCCGGCCGCTTGACGGGCGAGGGGTACTCGCTGCTGTGGCATGGTATGATGTTGCATGACTCGTGTCCGGCCATCTTGCGCACGGCCATGGCGAAGTCATACCAGCTGCACACACCCTCGTCGCTGTAGTGGTAAGTGCCGGTGTTGCCTTGCCACAGGTCACGCTCGAGGATGGTGGTGATGGCCTGTGCCAGGTCCAGGGCATAGGTGGGTGTCCCCGTCTGGTCAAACACCACGCTTATCTGTGGCTTCTCGGCCGTGAGTTTCATCATGGTGCGGCAGAAGTTCTTGCCATACTCGCTGTAGAGCCATGCGGTGCGCAGGATGATGTGCTGCACGCCCGAGTTGCGTATGGCCAGCTCTCCGCGCAGTTTCGAGTGCCCATAGACACCCGTGGGTGTCCCCTTCTGCTCCTCGTTGCAGGGCGTGTTGTAGGGCTCGGTACCGAACACGTAGTCGGTGCTGATGTGCACCAGCAGTCCGCCCGCCTCGCGCATCGCCTGTGCCAGGATGGCGGGAGCCAGCGCGTTGACCCTTTCTGCCTTGGCAGCCAGGGCCGAGTCCGTCTCGCATGCGTCCACGTTGGTCCAGGCCGCGCAGTTCACTATCGCGCCCACCTGCTCCTCCTTCACTATCCGTTCCACGGCAGTGGGGTCAGTGATGTCCAGCAGGGTCGTCTCGAGTCCCTCGGCCGGTATCGCGTCGGTGAAAATATAGTGGTGGCGGCTCCCGAGTGTCGTCAGTCTCATCTCCCTGCCCAGTTGGCCGTTGGCTCCAGTTACCAGAATGTTCATAGTCTTGTGTCTCCTGTCGTTTTATATGTTAGTCTTGGTTGCTTCTCCCATATCGCTTCACCTCGTCGATGACCTGCAGGAGGTACTGCCCATACTGGTTCTTGAGCATGGGCTGGGCCAGCCTCCGCATCTGCTCGTCGTCAATCCATCCGCTGCGGTAGGCTATCCCCTCCAGGCATCCTATCTTCAGGCCCTGCCTCTTCTCCAGCACCTCGATGTAGGTGCTGGCCTCTGAGAGGGAGTCATGCGTGCCCGTGTCGAGCCATGCGAAGCCGTGTCCCAGTGTCTGCACCTTCAGTTCACCGTCCTCCAGGAACCGCTGGTTGACACTGGTGATCTCGTACTCCCCGCGTGCGCTCGGCTTGATGTCCCGCGCCACGGAGACCACCTTGTTGGGGTAGAAGTACAGTCCCACCACGGCATAGTTGCTGCGTGGATGCTCTGGCTTCTCCTCGATGGATATGCAGTTGTTGTCGCTGTCAAACTCCGCCACGCCGTACCGCTCGGGGTCCTTCACCCAGTAGCCGAACACGGTGGCCTTGCTCTCCTCCTCGGCGGTGCGCACGGCCTCGCGCAGGAGCTTGCGGAATCCGTTGCCCTGGAAGATGTTGTCGCCCAGCACCAGGCACACACTGTCCTGGCCGATGAAGTCGGCCCCGATGGTGAATGCCTGTGCCAGTCCGTCGGGGCTGGGCTGCTCGGCATAGGTGAACTTCACGCCTATGTCGCTCCCGTCACCCAGCAGCCGCTTGAATCCCGGGAGGTCATAGGGGGTGCTGATGATGAGGATGTCCCTGATGCCGGCCTGCATGAGCACGCTCACGGGGTAGTATATCA
>CAVKOT010000293.1:0-2638 GCA_963658045.1 Opitutia bacterium UBA4654 | reverse complement strand
ATGCTGTGCTGTGCAGCTGTGCCTATGGTGAGCAATAGGGCAACGAGTCCTGCTGCCTGGTAAAGCGGGCGCAGGCGACGGCGGAACGTGATGCGGTGGGCATGGAACACGCTTGATGCCTGCTCCTCATCGCCTATGCGCTCCAGCACACGACTGTCAAAGTCGGCCGAGAGGTGGGGCTGTGCCTGTTCGCCCTGCACCACGAAGATGTCGCGGTAGGCTCTCAGGTGGCTGGGCAGGTTGTCCTGCAGGAAGAAGGCGCGCAGTATCTGCTCCTCCTCCAGCGTGGTCTCACACGCCCAGTAACGCTCCAGTAGTTGCTCTATGTATTTATAGTCCATATCTTTCTATTTGTTCGGCCTGTGTCCTGACCTTCATCCTCGCGCGGTGGAGATAAACCTTCACTTGCGGTTCGGTCAGTTGCAGGATGTCTGCTATTTCCTGATAACTCTTTCCCTCAATGTCCCGCAGTTCCATGATACTGCGCTGCACTTCGGGCAGGCTGTCCATCAATTTCCTTATGAGAGCCACCCGCTCCTGGGTGTCCATCTGCTCCGATGGCTGGACGAGCGTGGTGTCATGCCTGTTGAGGTCAAGTGTGATGTTTCCGTGACCTGCCTTGTTGGCGCAGTCGAGCGCGAGTCGGCGGCATACGGTGTAGCCAAATGCCTCGATGGCACTGGCATCCTCCAACCTGTCCCTGCCCTGCCATATCCTGACGAGTGTCTCTTGCACCACGTCCTCGGCCTCGGCCTGGTTGAGGGTGATGCGCAAGGCCAGCCTGTAGAACCTGTCCTTGAGTGGCAGCACATCTTTCTGGAAGAGGATATTCACCATGGCTCTCTATATAGGTAAACGAATCAGGGCTGCAAAAGTTACAGCCCCGATGTGTTAAAATTCGCTAATGATGGTTCCGTGCTTGCCCTCCGGGTCATCGGCACTGGTTATAATCACCTGGTCCACACCTCGATGGATGGCCTCAAAGGAGTTCTCCAACTTCGGACGCATGCCACCTGCTATGACTCCTTCATCCACATAGCGATGAAACTCCGCCTCGCTGATGTTTCTGATGACGCTGTCCTCATCATCGGGGTTGGCCAGCACGCCTTTCTTCTCGAAGCAGAAGGTGAGCGTGACATCATAGTGTGGGGTGAGCGCACAGGCCACCTGGCTAGCGATGGTGTCAGCGTTGGTGTTGAGCAGATGTCCCTGTCCGTCATGGGTGAGAGGTGCCATCACGGGCACCAGACCCTTGCCGGCAAGGGTGGCGAGCATGTCTCCATCCACCTTGTCCACGTCACCCACGAAGCCGAAATCCACCATCTGGGTGCTTCCGTCGTCCATTCTCATCTCCTTGGGAGCGCGCTTGTGGCTCAGCATCAGGTTCATGTCGGCTCCCGTGAGACCAACGGCATTGATGCCCCTCTGCTGCAGGGCTGCCACCACATTCTTGTTTACCAGTCCTCCATACACCATGGTCACCACCTTGAGCATCTGCTCATCGGTCACCCTGCGGCCACCCACCATACGGGTCTCGATGCCGAGTGCCGCTGCCACACGCGTGGCCGACCTGCCTCCTCCGTGTACCAGCACCTTGGCTCCAGGTATCTTGGCAAACTTGTCAAGCAGGCTGCTGAGTGCGGTGGGGTCTTCCACCACGGCCCCTCCCACCTTTATCACATTGATTCGTTCCATTTCCGTTGTCGGTTGTACGGTTATACGGTTGTTCGGTTTTGCGGTTATATGGTTTATACAATTTAGCCATTGCGAAACCGCAAAACCATATAACCGTATAACCGCAAGACCGCGTCTTATTCCAAATAAGTATATCCATAGAGCCCGGCGCGGTAGTTGTTGATGAACTCCTTGCCCTCAGTCTCTGTTATCTTGCCGTCCTTGATGGCCTTGCTGACCCATATCTCCAGCCGCCGCACCAACTTCTTGGGACTGTACTGCACATACTCAAGCACGTCGGCCACTGTCTCACCGTCAATGACCTGTTCGATGTTGTAGCCATTTTCGTCCACCGAGATGTGCACGGCATTGGTGTCGCCGAAGAGGTTGTGCATGTTGCCCAATATCTCCTGGTAGGCTCCCACCAGGAACACACCTATATAATAATGCTCGTTGAGTTTGACGGGATGCAGGGGGATATAGTTGGTCTGCTGTCCGCCATTGACATACGCCGTAATCTTTCCGTCGCTGTCGCAGGTGATGTCCTGCAAGGTCGCGCTGCGTGTGGGCTGCTCGGTGAGCCGTGCGATGGGCATGATGGGAAAGAGTTGGTCGATGCCCCATGAGTCCGGCATGCTCTGGAAAAGGCTGAAGTTGCAGAAGTACTTGTCCGCCATCTGCTTGTCCAGTTTGCGCAGTTCATCGGGCACATGCTTCTGGTGATGGGCGAGTTCGGCCACCTCGTGACTTATGGCCCAGTAGAGTGACTCTATCTGGGCGCGCGTCTTTAGGTCGATGATTCCGTGACGGAACAGGTCAAGTGCCTCCTCGCGTATGTCCTCGGCATCATGCCAGTCCTCCAGCAATGAGCGCTGTGAGAGTTTGTCCCATATCTCGGTGAGGTCATGCACGAGCTGGTGGTCGTCCTTGCCAGGCTGGAAGTCCTCGGGCATCTGCGGTGCGC
>CAVKOT010000292.1:0-2659 GCA_963658045.1 Opitutia bacterium UBA4654 | reverse complement strand
GGCGTGCCTCCAGCACACCCAGCCTTATGACCCGGCTTGCGTCCAGGTCAAAGTCCATATCATTGATGTTGGGCGCAATCAGCATGCGGTTGTCCCGCGTGCTTTCCTCGAGCCTCCTTTTCAGTTCTTGCAGATTGGCCTGCGTCCTTAGCAGAACCTTCACGGCACTGTTCTCTTTGTGTCTGAGCATGGCCAGCAGGATATGGGTGGGCGTCACGCTGCCGTTGTTCAGCCGCTCCGCCTCTTCCTTACTGAAGGCCAGTACCATCGACATGTCTGGAGAAAACTTTGTTGCCATATTGCTTATATATATTTATAATGTGTTGCCTTACTTCGTTCTCTATGTGGAGCATTACTCCACATATCCTCGTACAAACTTCGTGCCAAATGCCATGCGCCGCATCGTCAGATACGGGCCGGGCGGCTTGGCCGGGTGGCAGTATGACTCTTTGTCAGAAGTCCTTTCCCGTAAACTCGGCATCGGGAGAGAGTGCCTTCCCCATGTGTGACTTGTTGCCCTGCTGCCTGAAGTGGTAGGACAGGGACAGGGTGATGCTGGGATATTTGGGCCTCACCCAGGTCTCGCTCACCAGATAGTCAGTGTGCCTGCGGCTGTGGTAGCGTGCTGTGTGCAGCAGGTCATGTGCCACCAGCCCGATGCTCAGCCGCTTGCCGAGCAGGGTTTGCCTGGCGGCCAGGTCAAAGTAGCAGTAAGCCGACTCCCGCCCTTGCGTGAGTTGTCGGGGAGCCATCACGTGTCCGTCAAACTGCAGACTCATGTTCTTGGCCACCGAGAAGTTGTTGATCCAACCCACCTGGCCACTCAGTCCATGACTGTTGTGGCATCCCTCATAGGTGGCGTGGAAGTTGTAGTGGTAGCCAGATGCGTTCACCGTCATGCTCCACCACTTTAGGGGGCTGGCTGTCAGTTGCATCTCCAGCCCCTTCTCCCAGTTGTGACCGGCATTGATGATACTGTCCAGGGTCACCCCAGGCTCATAGGGCCGCCTGATGTAATCCACCACTCCCGTGTTTCTTCTCAGGAACCCCGTGACGGCCAGGCCCACCCCTCGGGGCAGTTTCTTACGCCATTCCAGGTCCAGCGCATGTATGTACTCTGACCTGAGGTCGGGATTGCCGATGATGCGGGTGTAGTAGTCCTCATAGGTGATGTAGGGCTCCAACTTCCAGATGCCCGGTCTGTTGGTGCGCCGGGAGTAGCCCAGGGAGAATGTCCCCACGCTGGAGTAGTAGCCCACATGTGCCGAGGGGAACAGGTCAGTGTATTTCTTGTGCCTGGAGGTGATGGTGGGCAGGTCCATGTCATCCTTGAGCCGCTCTGCCCTGAGCCCTGCGTCAAAGGCCACAGCCCCCACACGCTCGCTCAGCTGGGCAAATGTGCTGTGTGTCTGCCTGCGATAGTAGAAGGGGGCATACAGGTTGTCCTGTCCCTGCGTGCCATCCTGCCACATGAACCTCTCTGCCTCGCGGTCCCAGTAGCATATCCTGTAGTCACCGTGCTCGCTGTAGGTCACATACTGGTAGCCGACCTCCAGTTTGCCCTGCGGCCTGTATCTGAGGGTATAGGTGGCCCCTCCGTCACAGTCCCAGTGGTGCTCCGTTTCATAACTGCGTGTGCCCTCATGCCGTTTCCCTTCCTGGTCAAACATGTTGCTCTCAGTGTATTCCTGGGAGTAGCGGTCATAGCGGAAGCGGTTGTTGACGTTTATCTCGTTGCGCTCATTTATCTTCCAGGTGTAGTCCGAGGCCGCCTGGAACAGGTATTTCGTCAGTTTGTAGCGGTCATGGCTGTCATAGAGCGCATGGCTGAGCAGGCGGTCGTCCCCCTGCATGCGCAACTCGTCGTATGACATGTCGCCGCCTCGCGGGTTGCGCGTCCGGCCTCCCTGCAAGTCCAGGCTGAGGTCATGGTGCGCGTTCTTGAACTCATAGCCTCCCTGCCCGATGTAGGTGCCGAAGTGCCGGAAGCGTGTTCCGTCGGCCTCCGAGGTGGTCTTGTAGTCCTCCACCAGCGTGGTCTTGTTCTGCCGGAAGTCACTCTTGTTCTTGATTTTGGAGGTTTGCATGCCCGCATACACATTGTGGTGTCCTGTACGGTAGTTGACTCTGCCGTCCAGGCTGAGAGTCCCCCATGTGCTGGCTGCCGAGTTCACGGCCACGTCCCATCCGTCGGCAGCGGCCTTGGTCGTCTGTATGCTGATGATGCCCACGTCGCCATCCGTCTTGTACTTGGCCGACGGGGTGGTCATGACATCGATACTCCTGATGCTGGCCGCCGATATCATCTGCAGGGCCTCGGTGCCTGTCATGGGGCTGGGCTTGCCATCCACATACACCAGGAACCCGCTGCTTCCCCTCAGGGTCAACTCACCATTGGCATCCACTTGCACGCTGGGCAGTTGCTTGAGGATGTCCAGGGCCGTGCCCCCCTGTGCCGTGAGCACCTGCCTTCCGTCAATTCTCTTCCGGTCCAGCCTGTAGGTGACACGCTGCCGCTGTCCGTTTATCGTTATCTCGCGCATCAGTGTCGTGTCCTTCAGGGCGTTGAGCGTGTCGGCCTCATGCTGTGCTGCGGCCGTACCTGCTGCCAGCCCCAGCCATAGGGCCAGCATGGTGCAGGCCATGCAGACCATGTGGG
>CAVKOT010000291.1:0-2664 GCA_963658045.1 Opitutia bacterium UBA4654 | reverse complement strand
CCCTTGGACTGCACGGCTATCCTAAGCAATGATGTCTTTTCCATTATGCTTTTGTGTAAATGTGAATATCCTGTCCTGTCTTCCGCCCGCCTGGATGCAGCCCCCACAGGGGCGGGCATCGCAAACTGGGCCAACACACTTGCAAAGTTAAGGAAAATAAGTGAAAGAGGGGGGCTACCGCCCTGCTTTCCTTGGCTTGGACGCACAGAATGGGCGGGGGGAGGCCCCCTCACAAACTCCCCCAAGGGGGAGGGGGCAAAATAGCATGCCGCTGCGCAGGCCATCGCATGCCCCTGCATGGGCTGTCGCATGCCCCTGCGCGGAGCATTGCATGCCGCTGCATCGGACACCGCATGTACAGCGCATGGGACGGGCATGCCGCTGGCGATGGTTGGCGCGGCACGATGGCTGGCTCACGGCGCGGCTGCGTCACAGAAAAAGGCCGGGCATCCCCGCGCCATGGTGACGCTTGGGATGCCCGGCCCGGATGGGTTGTATGCAGTGGAGTTACTTGGCGTAGGTGATAGTGAACTCCTCCTTCTCGACATAGGAGCCTTCATTTTCCTGCCTCGTCACCTTAGTGACCACACCCTTGCCATTCGTCTCATAGGTGTTCGTCGTCACATTGCCCCACGTCTCGGTCACCTTTGTGGCCAGGTTGGCGGTGCGCTTGCCCACCATGCCCAGCATGGCGAATATCTTGTAGGGGTCGCCTGTGGCAAAGTCGAAGCCTTCGCTGTCGAGAGCCAGGAACCAGTTGAAGTCGATGTTGGCGCTGTTCTTCACCTGGCCATACACGGCCCTGTCGATGAGGTCCTGGCCATTCTCCCTCCCCCACTTCACCTGGGTCAGGTTGCCCGCGCTCCAGGTCATGGTCTCGGTGAGGGGGTCATCTCCGTCCATTCCCTCGCACTTCACCAGATAGCCATTGGCATCATAGGTGAGCGTGTAGGTGCTGTGGTACTCCTCGTTGTCGCCCTCTTCGTCCTCCTCCATGTCAGTATATTCGCCCGACACAACACGTCCCTGGGCATCCAGCGTCGCGCTACCCTTGACCCACTCGTTGGGGTTCACGGTGCCATTCACGCTGTGGGCGATGTAGTAACTTACCGTCCCATTGCCATAGGTCAGGGTCACCTCGGCCTTGGACTCCTCGGTGCCGCTCTCGCCCGTGACGGAATCGTACTCGTCCTGCTCGACCTGCACCATGCGTGCCACACGCCCCTGGTTGTCATAGAAGAACTCCACGGTATATTCCCCATCATCCTCACTACCATACCAGGACTTGCATGTGATCTTGCTCACGACACCCTTCGGCGCGTCACCTCCAGGCTCTTGCTGCTTCACCGCTTTCTGCTGCACGTTCATGGCCAGCGTGGTCTCGCCACAGGTGATGCGCACCATGGCCTGTCGGTCAGTGCCAGTGGTGTTCTCCTTCAGCGAGATGGTGATGGCGTTCAGCCCTGCTCCACCGCTGTACTGGCTCAGCGTGAGCCAATCCACGCTTGACCCTCCGGCACGGCTGGCGGCAGTCTCCTTGACCGTGGCAACCCAACTGGCCGCGGCATTGAACTTCACCTGTGCAGCCTCCGAGGCTGCGTCGGCATAAAACGTTTGGTTGGTGGACGTCCCCTTGGTCCAGGAAATCTCGCTCGACGGCGTGGGGTCATCGTCGCCACAGGACACGATGAAACAGGCGGCAGAGAGCATCAGCATTAGCCGCACAAGCACGAATGGGAATGTTTTCCTCATGTTTGAGAATATGGTTAAAAGTTACAGGAAACCGCAGCAGCCTCGCTCCCCCTTGGTCTGTAAAGTTGCTGGAGTACGGCGCTGACAATGCCATGGGCATAGCACTCCATGCACGCCTCACCCACCCAGGCACTTTCACAAATATGCAAACTGCCCTCTTGCAACATGAGGAACGCGCTAGCAAATTTACGCAAAAATGCATCGCACGCAAAACTTTTCCTGATATTTTTTGTCAACCTCACAGTTTCACGAGGCGGGCGACGACCATTCGGAGCATGCCGCATGCCCCCGCGCCACCCCGCACATCCATCCAACCCTACATAAGACAAAAGGCCAGCCTCACGGCCGACCTCGCATCATAAAAAGAAACAATCTTTTACCTAGTAAATACCCTAAATAATCTCTTTCCTTAAACTAAAACTAACAACACTATTATATCTTTCATCCAAGAAGCCGGACAGCATCTTTTGCTTTCAGTCCGAAACCTCTGTTCCTGATTTCCGAGTGCAAAAGTAAGACGAAACGAGGGAACTGAGATAATCCAAGAAGAGTTTTTCTCCGTTTATTGCGGTTTTCTTGATATAAATCAACCATGCGGCTCGACGAATGGGCAAATTCCCTCCTGCAACGCACACAGCGTATGAGGAAAAACGAGTAACTTTGTGGCACAAGTCACCAGTTCACCCCTCGCAATGCGACATGTCGCGCAGCAGGATGGGACTCTGGCGAGAAAAGAAATGCAGACGACATGTATATAATAGGTATAGCAGGCGACACCCTGGCCACACTCTGCCAGTGCGCCTGCGTGTTGCTACTGGCCTGCCTGACCTCCTGCGAGAGCGAGAAACGCCCCGACCCCTCGCCCATCTTCAGCCAGGACACAGGCATTGGCGACACGGTGCAGCACTATGA
>CAVKOT010000290.1:0-2694 GCA_963658045.1 Opitutia bacterium UBA4654 | reverse complement strand
GCTGCATGTTGACCATGCGGTTGTCCTTGACCCGTCCCAGGCGTATCATCAGCGTGGTCGAGATCATGTTCAGCACCATCTTCTGGGCCGTGCCACTCTTCATGCGGCTGCTGCCCGTGACGAACTCCGGTCCCACGATGGTCTCGATGGGGAACTCTGCCGCCTGGGCCAGTGGGGTGGAGGGGTTGCTGGTGATGCAGCCCGTGAGCATCCCGTGGGCCCTGGCCTCGCGCACCGCCCCTATCACATAGGGGGTCGTGCCACTGGCGGCAATGCCGATGAGCGTGTCTTCGGGCACGGGATGTAGTGCCTGCAGGTCGGCCCATCCCTGCGCGGTCATATCCTCGGCATTCTCCACGGCATTCCTCAGCGCGGTGTCACCTCCCGCTATCAGTCCGCTCACCAGTGTGGGCGGGACACCGAATGTGGGTGGCAACTCGCTGGCGTCCAGTACGCCCAGGCGGCCGCTGGTGCCTGCTCCTATGTAGAACATGCGCCCGCCCCGCCTCATTCTCTGCTCGGCCTCCAGCACCAGGGCCTCTATCTGCGGCAGGGCCTTCCTCACGGCCTCGGCCACCTTGTGGTCCTCATTGTTGATGTCTTCCAGCAACTCGCCCACGCTCTTCTGCTCCAGATGGCGGTAAAGTGAGGGCATCTCCGTTATTTTGTCTTCCTGTCTCATGGAAATGAAAATATATACTTAACTTTGCATAGGGATAGGCCATGCCTCGTGTCAGGATGCATCTTCGACACGCCTGGCCTGCATAATCCTGGTGTGCAAATTTACCTCTTTTTGCCGAGAACGGCAACAACATCCCTTACTATAATATGATAAAAGACCTCATCTCATTCCTCAACGCATCGCCCGTGAACTTCCTGGCGGTGCAGACGCTTGCCGCCCGCCTGGAGTCGGCGGGCTTCCGTCCTGCCGATGCCTCGTACCCCCTGGGCGGGGCCAGGCCAGGCAGCCAGTTTTTTGTGACCAAGAATGACTCCTCACTCTATGCCTTCCGCCTGGGCCGCCAGCCGCTGGGCGAGGGCGGGTTCCGCATGATATGTGCCCACTGTGACTCGCCCACGTTCCGTGTCAAGCCCAATGCCGAGATGACCTGTGAGGGCGGGCTCACCAAACTCAACACCGAAGTGTATGGCGGCCCCATCATGAGCACATGGTTTGACAGGCCGCTGAGCCTGGCAGGCAGGGTCATTCTGAGGGGTGCCGATGCCCTGCATCCCGTGACACGCCTGCTGCACATCCAGCGTCCCCTGCTGCAGATCAGCAACCTGGCCATCCACTTCAACCGCCAGGTCAATGATGGCGTGAGGCTCAGCCGACAGAAGGACATGCTCCCCCTGCTGGGCATCGTGAGTGACGAACTGGAGCGTGGACACCTGCTCGAGGGGGTGATATGCAGTGAGTTGGGCGTGGAGGCCAGGGACATCCTTGACTTTGACCTCTACCTGTATGACTGCACCCCGGCCTGCACCTTCGGTGTGCATGACGAGTTCATCTCCAGTGGACGGCTGGACGACCTGAGCATGGTGCATGCGGGCATGCAGGCCCTGCTGCGGCAGGACCAGGCTGTGCCCGAGGTGACACAGGTACTGGCCATCTTCGACAACGAGGAGACTGGCAGCCAGACCAAGCAGGGGGCGGGCAGCCCCTTCCTCAGCAGCATCCTGCGTCGCCTGTGCGAGGCACAGGGTGGGGGAGAGGAAGAGTTCGGCATGGCCGTGGAGCGGGCCTTCATGGTGTCGGCCGACAATGCCCACGCCTGGCATCCCAACTATGGGGAGAAGTATGACCCCACCAACCATCCACAGTTGGGCGGAGGCCCCGTCATCAAGTTCAACGCGGCCCAGAAGTATGCCAGTGACGCAGTATCAGCCTCCGTCTTTGCGGAGATTTGCCGTGGGGCGGACGTCCCCTGCCAGCGGTTTGTCAATCACAGCGATGTGGCAGGCGGCAGCACACTGGGCAACATCCTGGCCTCCTCGCTCCCCGTGCGTGGTGTGGATATGGGCAACCCCATCCTGGGCATGCACAGCGCGAGGGAGACAGGCGCGGTGGCCGACCACCTGTATTGCATACGTGCCTTTGAGCACTTCTATGGCATGTAGGGCACATTGTGCCCCGGATGCCGTCGCACTCTGATGCGGAAAAAAACGCATGCCGCTGCGTTGGGCTTCGCATGCCGCTGCAATCATCAATGTAGGGGCATGCAGCGGCCAACGCAGCGGCATGAATATTTTGGGCTGGCAGACTGTCAGCGTCTCTCCTCCCCTGTGGGGGAGGTCGGGAGGGGGCTTCGGAGCACAATCATGGCCCACCCGTCTGCCACTTGCTTGCCGGTGAGGTGAAGTCCATAGCGCGCGGCACACTCTGCCAGTAGCGGGATGTCTGCCTCGTAGAACCCGCTGAGCAGCAGTTGTCCACCCGCTTTTAATGCACGCACAAACTGTTGCATGTCAGCCAGTAGTATGTTTCTGTTGATGTTGGCCATCAATAGGTCAGCCCGGTCAGAGTCCTTCAGCACCGAGGCATCCCCCAGGCGCACCTCCACGCGGGCCGAACCGATGCCATTGAGCAGGAGGTTGTCCCGGGCGTTGTCGGCACTCCACTCGTCGATGTCATAGGCCAGCACATGCCTGGCTCCCCTCAGCACACACATGATGGAGAGCACTCCCGTGCCC
>CAVKOT010000289.1:0-2712 GCA_963658045.1 Opitutia bacterium UBA4654 | reverse complement strand
GGCTCGAGCACGAGGAGGCTCTGCCAGGCGGACTTAACCTGCGTCGTAAGGCAGCGAGTTACTATACCCGTGCCGAGGGTTACCAGCCCAGCATGCGCAGTCGTGGCCTTATCTTTGCCTATGCCCTGGCTGTCATCGAGGAGAATGCCAGCAGCGGTCTGATAGTCACGGCCCCCACCTGTGGCAGTTGCGGTGTGCTTCCCGGTGTGCTCTACCACATCTGGAAGAGCCGCCAGGTGCCCGATGTGCGCATCCTGCGTGCCCTGGCCACGGCAGGTCTCTTTGGCAACATAGTCAAGCAGAACGCCAGCATCAGTGGGGCAGAGGTGGGATGCCAGGGCGAGGTGGGCGTGGCCTGTGCTATGGCAGCAGCGGCAGCAAGCCAGCTGTTCGGCGGTTCGCCAGCACAGATTGAGTATGCCGCCGAGATGGGTCTGGAGCATCACCTGGGTCTCACTTGTGACCCTGTGGGCGGACTGGTACAGATACCCTGTATCGAAAGGAACGCCTACGCAGCCGCCCGTGCCATGGATGCCAACTCCTTTGCCATGTTCTCCGACGGCACCCACCGCGTGAGTTTCGACCGTGTGGTGGAGGTGATGAAGACCACTGGCCACGACCTCCCCAGCCTCTACAAGGAGACCAGCGAGGGAGGCCTGGCACGCGACTACCACCAGATGTAGGCATCAGGCAATTCCGTTCGTGACGTCAGGTAATTTTGAGGCAGGAGCCATATACAAAAGGAGTTACTTGAATAACGCAAACGAGTTGCGCTACTATGTGGAGTGACTATATAAACTATGTCCGTAATGATACTAAAACAAACACAGGCGGAAACAATGAAAGCACAGTTATCCGACCTTTTGGTCTCCATCTCATGGGCAGACCTTGCAAAGCGATATTTTAACCGTTCTGGTTCCTGGCTTTATCATAAGTTAGACGGCATCGATGGCAACAAGAAGCCTACAGCGTTCTCTGCCGAGGAGCGCGAACGGCTGCGTGATGCTCTCATTGACTTGAGTGAAAGAATACGCAGAGCGGCCGACGAGATACAATAAAAGCCTCGTTGTATTTTTTGCCGTGTTTGGAAACATGCCGTCACCGGGCTTGCGGTGCACCATTCCTGACAGGATTTGCACCCTGCCGGGAATTCTTTTTTTATGGGGGTGTTTTACAAAGGGCAAGAAAAAACGAGCATACTACAAAAAAGTAGTATAACGATTTTGGTATATGACAATTAGGTTATATATTTGCATCGGGTTAATAAAAACAAACGTTCGGCAAATTAAAACAGAATGAAATGGAATGAGCTGAAGAAACAAGCGTTAAAACATGGGTTTAAGTTCGTGAGGCACGGCAAAGAACATGATGAGTACTACAATCCAGAAACAGGCATTACCGTGCAAATAGAAAGACATGGGAGCCAAGAAGTACGTAAGGGCTTGGCCTTCAGACTCAAGAAACAAATCGGATTTTAACAACAAGGGCGAGATGGTGCCCCCCCCCTCATCTCTCCCTTATCATAGGTGAAAAGAAGATGGCAGATGAAAATTTTATCGTGACGATCGAAAAAGATAACGACGGCACATTTATAGCGTACAACGTGGACGAAAGCCCCTACACACTGATAGGGCGCGGTGACACTGTGAAGGAGGCGAAGGCTGATTTTATGAACTCCATGCAGGAGGTAAAGGCAAGCGAGGAGGAACGAGAGGGCGCAGCCGCTCCCATTCTGTCGGCCAATCCTGTGTTTAGGTTTGATTTGTCAACGTTGTTTGCCTATTATTCGATGCTGAACGTGAGCGCGTTTGCCCGTTATCTCGGTATAAATGAGACTTTAATGCGTCAGTACAAGAAAGGAAACACATATATTTCAGATGCACAGTTGCAGAAGATAGAAAACGGCCTGCACCAGTTGGGGGCAGACTTCCTCGGCCTTCGGCTCGTGTAAGGTCTGTGCCCTCCGTTTCATTTTATCCCGGCAAGGTGCAAACCTTGCCGGGATTTCTTTTGCTTTTTATTTATCCATACCTCCCCACCACCCGTATGTTCCAGCCATTTTACGGTTGCGCGGACTTGTTGCACATTGTCGGCTGTTAAATCTCATCGCTCACGCGCACCACATCAACAAGGTCGCAGCAGCCCGTCCAGTCACGCTGTGGTTCGGCTTGAAATGTACGAAGATATAAAAAACAAAGCGTCACAGCCACCTCGCTTCATCGGCTATACGGTCATTCATCGTTATCGTGCGAACAATAATGCGGGACAAGCGGTATTCGGCGATGGCATGTGTATAATGAACGAGGATTTGTCGGAGGTTGTTCGGTATTACGATGCTGAAGATGCTGATTTTAAGTATATCATCGAGATGATAGGACGAATAAAGGATGAGATATCAGAGGGAAAGTAGCACGCGAACTGTATTATCCTGTTTCTTGTGCCTGCTCTCGTTGATAACCTCTAAAACAAGGACGTTTACACTAAAAACCATATTGATGGCATGGTGTCGTGAAATTGCCAAACGCTTTTGTGGGCATGAGGATTGCTGGGGTGACGCGATGATGAAGTTGGAGATAAACAGGCAATGAAAACGTGACGCGAACATACTTCCATCCACCCTTGGGAAGTATATGATTATGCGGGGCAGCAGACTCCTTCACCGTCCAGCCCAAGGCTGGACGGTGCGAGAAGTTAACTTACTTTGCCAATGAA
>CAVKOT010000288.1:0-2728 GCA_963658045.1 Opitutia bacterium UBA4654 | reverse complement strand
AGGTAAGGGTGACCCCGTGGGTTACGTGTTCCCCATCACTCCCGGAAGAATTATCTTCGAGATTGAGGGCGTGTCCTATGATATCGCCAAGGAGGCTCTGAGACTGGCTGCCCAGAAACTTCCAGTGACCACGAAGTTCATTGTTAGACGTGATTACGACAAAAACGCATAATTATGAAAGTAGCAGAAATTAAGGAGTTGACTACTGCCGAACTGGCAGAGCGCATTCAGACCGAGCAGGCCAACTACAAGCAGATGTTGTTGAACCACGCTGTCTCTCCCCTTGAGAACAATGCTCAGATAAGGATTGCGCGTCGTAATATCGCACGTCTGAAGACAGTGCTTCGCCAGAGAGAACTTAACAAATAACAATTGGTCTTACACATGGAAGCAAGAAATTTAAGAAAGACAAGAACGGGTGTCGTGGTGAGCGACAAGATGGATAAGACCATTGTGGTTGCTGCCAAGTTCAAGGAGAAGCACCCCATTTATGGTAAGTTCGTCGCCAAGACGAAGAAGTACCATGCTCATGACGAGAAGAACGATTGCCACAAGGGTGATACCGTTCTCATCATGGAGACTCGTCCCCTGAGCAAGACAAAGAGATGGAGAGTAGTAGAAATCGTAGAAAGAGCTAAGTAAACTATGATACAGGCAGAAACCAGATTGGTCGTAGCAGACAACAGCGGTGCTAAGGAGTGCATGTGCATTCGTGTCCTCGGTGGTACTCGCCGTCGTTATGCTTCGGTGGGTGACGTGATTGTTGTCGCTATCAAGAGCGTGATTCCATCAAGTGATATTAAGAAGGGTGCGGTATCTAAGGCCCTGATTGTACGTACTAAGAAGGAAGTCCGTCGTGCTGATGGCTCCTATATTCGTTTTGATGATAACGCCTGCGTTCTCTTGAACAATGCAGACGAACTGCGCGGTAGTCGTATATTCGGTCCTGTGGCTCGTGAGCTGCGTGCCGTCAACATGAAGGTCGTGTCTCTCGCACCTGAGGTTCTTTAATCATTTTAAGAGAATTTGAAGTAATGAACACATTACATGTCAAGAAAGGCGATACCGTGTATGTCAACTCTGGCAACAGCAAAGGACAGACAGGCAAGGTGTTGCAGGTGCTCGTAAAGGAGCGTCGCGCCATCGTTGAAGGTGTCAACATGGTGTCAAAGAGCCAGAAGCCCAGTGCCAAGAACCCTCAGGGAGGCATTGTAAAGCAGGAGGCTCCCATTCAAGTTTCAAAGCTGAACCCTGTGGTGGACGGCAAGGTCGTGCGCTCTAACGGCAAGGCAAGAAATGTCAAAGTTAAAAACTAAGTAGGAGAAAGAATAATGGCAAATACAGCAAGCCTTAAGAAAGAATATTCCGAGCGCATTGCACCTGCTTTGATGAAGAAGTTCAACTATTCTTCTCCCATGCAGATTCCTGTGCTCAAGAAGATTGTCATCAATGAGGGTTTGGGTATGGCTACTGCCGATAAGAAGATTATCGAGGTTGCCATCAACGAGCTCACTTCCATTACGGGACAGAAGGCTGTGGCTACAGTTTCCAAGAAGGACGTGGCCAACTTCAAGCTCCGTAAGAAGATGCCCATTGGCGTGATGGTGACACTGCGTCGTGAGAGAATGTACGAGTTCCTGGAGAAACTGGTGCGTGTGGCTCTGCCCCGTATCCGTGACTTCAAGGGTATCGAGAGCAAGTTCGATGGTCGTGGCAACTATACACTTGGTATTCAGGAGCAGATTATCTTCCCCGAGATCAACATCGACACTATCGACCGTATCCTGGGTATGAACATTACCTTCGTTACAACAGCACAGACTGACGAGGAGGGATATGCTCTCCTGAAGGAGTTTGGCCTTCCTTTCAAAAACGCTAAAAACGATTAACCGATATGGCAAAAGAATCAATGAAGGCTCGCGAGGTAAAGAGAGCCAAGATGGTGGCCAAGTATGCTGAGAAGCGTGCTGCCCTGAAGAAGATTGTCAACACTGGTGAGCCTGCTGAGGCATACGAGGCTGCACAGAAACTTCAGGCCATTCCTCGTAACGCCAACCCCATCCGTTTGCATAATCGTTGCAAGATCACAGGTCGTCCCAAGGGTTATATCCGCCTGTTTGGCATCTCACGTATCCAATTCCGTGAGTTGGCATCAAGTGGCTTGATTCCTGGTGTAAGAAAGGCCAGTTGGTAAGAAATCCTTTAATATTGTCGGGAGAGTCCCGATTAATTAAATCTTTTATAAAATGACAGATCCAATAGCTGACTATTTGACAAGACTGCGCAACGCAATCATGGCTAAGCACCGTGTTGTGGAAGTGCCTGCGTCAAATCTGAAAAAAGAGATTACAAAGATTCTCTTTGAGAAGGGCTACATTCTGAACTACAAGTTCGTGGAGGATGGCCCTCAGGGTACAATCAAGATCGCTCTGAAGTATGATGCCGTAGAGAAGGCAAATGCTATCAAGAAGTTGATCAGAATATCCAAGCCCGGTATGCGTAAATATACTGGCTACAAGGATATGCCCAGAGTGATAAATGGACTGGGTATCGCTATCCTGTCCACCTCTAAGGGTGTGATGACAAACAAGGAGGCTGCTGACCTTCGGATTGGTGGCGAGGTTCTCTGTTACGTATATTAATGTAGGAGGTAAGATATGTCTAGAATAGGTAAATTGCCAATTAACATTCCCGCTGGTGTCACTGTTACTGTGAGTGACGCTAATGT
>CAVKOT010000287.1:0-2748 GCA_963658045.1 Opitutia bacterium UBA4654 | reverse complement strand
AACCAAAACACTCAAACAAGTGAGCTAAAATTGGTACAACGAACTGGACACCCTACATAATAAGTATACACATTCTCAATCAAGCACAAGAACATGATAGGCAGTATAATAGGAGACATCGTAGGCAGCATCTATGAGTTCAATAATATTGGGACGAAGGATTTCCCGCTCTTCTCAAAGTCTTCGGAATATACCGATGATAGCATCTTGACTATCGCTACGGCAGACTGGCTGCTGCATGGAGGTGCCGCGGCCCGATATTATAGCGACTATGCTGTGAGGTACGACCATCCTATGGGTGACTATGGGGTGAGTTTCAAGTCGTGGGTGGTTCGCTCGCAAAGGATGGGCGACTATACGCCTTACAACAGTTGCGGCAATGGCTCCGCCATGCGTGTCGGCCCTGTGGGCTGGGCTTTCCAGACCGAGGAGGAGGTGATGCGCTATGCCAGGCGGTCAGCCGAATGCTCCCATAACCATCCCGAGGGCATAAAGGGAGCGCAGGCGGTAGCCCTGTGCGTGCTGATGGCACGGCAGGGGGCGGGCAAGAACGAGATTTGTGAGGCTATGGAAGGAGACCGCTTCGGCTACGACTTGTCTCTGACCATAGATGAGTTGCGCCCCCGCTATTCCTGGGACGGACTGGATGGGAAGGACGATGGGGGAACATGCCAGGGGAGCGTGCCCCAGGCAATTAGGGCATTCTTGGACGGACATGATTTCATAGATTGCATACGCAATGCGGTCAGCATCGGTGGTGACAGCGACACTATTGCATGCATCACAGGGTCAATAGCGGAGGCATTCTATGGTGTCCCGGCTCCGGTGCGCCAGGAGGCATGGGGCCGTCTGCCGAGCCAGTTGCAAGCGACAGTGACAGAGTTTGAGATGAAGTTCGGTGCTGGGAAGGTAGGGCATCAGACGACTTGAGGCGATAGTAAATTCCGAAGTGGAAGATTGAGAGGGGCGAGGCGGAATGTGGTGATGCCACATGCACGCTTCGCTCCTCGTGCTTTGTTATGTGGATGCGGCTGTGGTCAGTTCGCTGTAGGTGGGGATGTCGGGCAGGAAGTGGTAGGTGAGGTGGGCATAGTCCATGTGCAGGCAATAGTGCTGCAGGCCGTTGCTCACGATGAGCCAATCGACATGCAGGCGGATGTTGTAGCGGCTTATCTGGTCAAACACCTTTTGCGTGAGTGTGATGTGCGGGGCCTTGTATTCCAGTATCATCAGCGGCTGGGCGTGCAGGCCGAACACCACCGAGTCACAACGCTTGCGCGTGCCGTTGAGTGTGATGGGCATCTCGTTGGCTATCAGTCCGGCGGGGTAGCCCTTGCAGGTAATCAGGAAATAGATGAAGTGCTGCCGCACCCACTCCTCGGGAGTGAGGGCCACATACTTGCGGCGCAGGGGGTCATAGACTGCCGTGCGCCCGTTCTGCGTGCCTGTGCGCAGTGGGGCAGTGGGGAGGTTGAGTGTCTGCATAGGATATACTTGGGCTGCAAAGGTATCAAAAAATGGCGGAACGCTTCACTTTGACGGAAAGAAATGCTAACTTTGTTTCCTTAAACTGAGGAATGTGGCAGGTACCCGGACGGGCTGTCCTGCCTGCCTCAAGGAGTGTGGAACCAAATCAGAAACAGACAGGCAAGACATGAAGACGAAACAGGAAATCGTGGAGAACTGGCTTCCCAGATACACGAGGCATGCCCTGGAGGACTTCGGGGAGTATGTTCTGCTCACCAACTTCAACAATTACGTGGATATCTTCTGCGAGAACTTCGGTGTGGAGAAGCCTGATTATGTGGCCAACATGCGCACAGTCACGGCCGACGGCATCAGCATCATCAACTTTGGCATGGGCAGCCCAAATGCTGCCATCATCATGGACCTGCTGAGTGCGGTGCAGCCTAAGGCGTGCCTGTTCCTGGGCAAGTGCGGGGGCATCAGCACAAAGACCCAGAAGGGCGACCTCATCCTGCCTATCGCCGGAATACGTGGCGAGGGCACGAGCAACGACTACTTCCCGCCTGAGGTGCCCGCCCTGCCGGCCTTCATGCTCCAGCGTGCCGTGTCCAGTTCCATCCGTGACTTGGGCATGGATTACTGGACGGGCACCGTATATACGACCAACCGCAGGGTGTGGGAGTATGATGAGAGGTTCAAGGAGTACCTGCGCACCACGCGCGCCATGGCCGTGGATATGGAGACGGCCACGCTCTTCACCTGCGGCTTTGCCAACCACATCCCCACGGGAGCCCTGCTCCTGGTGAGCGACAACCCGATGACTCCCGAGGGCGTGAAGACCAGCGAGAGTGACCGGCAGGTGACGCTCGCGTATGTGAGGCAGCATGTGGAGGTGGGCATAAAGTCGCTGGAGATGATCAAACAGCAGAAGAAGACGGTGCGGCACCTGAAGTTCGATTACTGATTCTGCGGCTCACGGTCCTCCAGAAGGCTGGAATGTGACCTCGTGAGAATCGCGTATTTTGGAGGAGACGGAGCGGTGGACGTGTTTTGCGAAATCTCACGGCCTCGCTTGCGTTGCCTTTTGGTGACGCAAGCCCTGCCGACTCCCATGCCTGCCATCGTGGCCTGGAAGGGGTGCGGGGGTATGCCTGAGAATGAATGTAAAGAATATTCGTTTTTGAAGAAAAGGCGGGAACACGAGTCCGTGCTCCATGTCAGCGGGGATAACGTGGCGGCTTTCACCTCTTGTGGGAGCAGGACGCAGGCACAGCGTGAGGA
>CAVKOT010000286.1:0-2753 GCA_963658045.1 Opitutia bacterium UBA4654 | reverse complement strand
CTTTCATATAGGGCTGCACGGCCTGCACGAAGTTCTGCAGGCGTGTCAGTCGCATGTCCAGGTTGCCATATCCCTGTGACACGCCAGGCTGCTTCATCTCGGCCAGCAGCAGTCCGTCAGCGATAATCTCGGGTGGCGTGCTGCCCTTGATAAACGGCACGCGCATCAGGAAGGGGGGCATCAGTTTGGTGTAGAGGCACACGCACAGGCTGTGGGTGAGTGCCTCCATGCTGCGCGCCTCGACGAGGTTGAGGTTGTAGCCCATGAAGAAAGGCTGCTGAAACTGGTTCTCGAAGCAGTCATGCAGGGGCTCGGTGAGGCGCAGGCACGCCATCTCGGCATCAGCGTTCACCTTGTCCATGTCTCCCACCATGGCCTCATACTTCCTGATGAAGTCTCCCTCAAAGGGCACGTCACGCAGCAGGCGCAGGTACTTGCGGCAGAGCATCCACTCACCGCGCATCAGCGAGCACTTCACCAGCAGTTTGAGCAGGCGCGGGGTAGGGCCTGTCATCACCATCTGTTCCATGCACATGCGCATGCATGGCTCGATGAAGCCCGCGTGGTAGTTGCCCTCGGGCTCATAGAGCGGGGTGCCATTGTTGACCTGCCCGCCATATCCGTGCAGATAGAGGGAGTCATAGTCCAGGCGGATGTCATACATGCGCTCGGCTATCTGCCCCGTGTGCACCAGGGCCATGGCGTAGTAGGCAGCCATGGGGCGGTTGCTCTGGATGGCGTGGTCACGCGCCACACGCGCGATGCCACTCCAGTCCTGCTCATACTGCAGGCTCATCTCCTGGCAGATGACACGCACATAGGGGCGTTTCCACTCACCATATCCTATGATGGCCGCCAGGGCAATCACCACGGTGGCCAGGCCGGTGAGGTTCTGCCGCGTGGTCTCGTCCTGGGGCAGGCGCAGCAGTGCGGGCATGGGTTTGCGGCTGAAACTGCGTATCATCACAGCCCAGATGCTGAGCACCACCAGCACCACGAAGGGGATGCCCAGGATGTATCCGGTCTCGGCCTCAAAGAAGATGTCGAGCCCCTGGTAGGTGATGACTGCCAGGCAGGCCAGTGCCGGGAGGTACTGCAGAGGCCGCCACCTGGGGCTGAGGCGCAGGCAATAGCCCGTGAGCCAGGTGCCCACACCCAGCATCAGCGACAGGCACAGGCTGCCCAGCCAGGGGTACTGGTAAAGTTGCAGGAGCAGCCTGCCCACATACCTCAGCGGGCCGAAACTCTGGCAGAGCACAAACTGCATGAGCCGTGTGTCGCTGGCCCAGAAACTGTACTCACGGCTCACATGGAGCACGCTGCCGTAATAAAACGTGCCCCACACCCACACTGCCAGCATGAAGAGTGGCAGCACGGGCAGGAGCCTCTTCTTCCTACGCTCGCGCGGGGCGGCGGCTGGCTTGGTGTCCGGCCGCACGCCCCGCTGCTGCTTGTTCTTGGGTTGCAGATTCTTCTTAACCATTACTTTATCACAGTCTTTCGGCCATTGATGACATAGATGCCAGGCTGGCCCACACGTGTCACACGGCGGCCTTGCAGGTCATATACTGTCGTGCGGCCCTCCTTGTCATTCTCCAGGATGCCGTTGATGGCTGTGGCATCAATCACGAAGGCGTGGTCCCATACATAGGTGAAGGGGCTGTTCTCGCCCTCGGATGCCACCACCTCGCTGCCCTCGGTGTTGAGCACATAGCCACCGGTGCTGCTGGCATAGGTGCCGGCCTGCACCTCGGTGTCCTTCCTGCTGAGGCTGACCTTGCCATCCACCACAGTGGGGCGGCCTGCCGCAGCGGTCTCGACCTGCGTGTTGAGGGTCTTGCCCTCAATCACGCCGATGTATCCCTCCCACAGGTCAAAGGGCAGACAGAGTGCCTGCCGTCCCTCGCCACTCTTGGTGAAGCTCACTTGCTGGGCCTTGAAGGCCGTGGGGATGTAGAAGGGCTTGTCGCCATCGATCACCAGTGACTGGGCCTGCAGGTCACCATCCACCACGTTGGCCTGTGCCAGCAGGCTGGCCGTGGGCAGTTTCTTGGCTGTCTGCCCGGCCTTGACATAGGCGATGGAGTTGGCGGGAAGGTCGCTGATGCGGCTCTCGCCAGCCGTGCCCGTGCCGTAGTAATAAACGGTGTGGGGGGTGTCGCTGCCTGCATAGTAGGCCGTCATCTCACCCCTGTACATGGCGGGGCCATAGGGCACGAGCACGTCATAGCCATTGCCCTCGGCAGCCACGATGCGGAAGTTGTCGCCCAGTTTGGCGGCGATGTCGGCAGGGATGGCAAAGCTGGTCTTGTTGGAGAGGAACACCAGGCGGCCCTGTGAGTCATACACCTTGAAGCCCACGGCTCCCTTGCCATACATGCGGTAGGTGGTCACGCCCTGGCTGTAGGTGGTGGTGTAGTAGTAGCCGGTGGTGGTGTAGTCGTCCACGAAGTCAGAGTATTGGCCCACGTCGGCATAGCCTATGCGGCGGTCCTCCATATCCTCGTAGTCAGTCCTGTACTGGCTCTCGGTACGTCCCTCCAGCGGGCTGTCCTTCAGTACAGGCTCTGGCTTCACGCGGTCATCGATGAACATGAGGTTGGGCCCCTTGGGATAGCGGTGCATGTAGGCCTTCACCTCGTCGATGTCCTTCTGCGTGGTGGTCACCCAGTAGTTGCCGTAGTCGCCCACATAGCGGTTATCTACGGGCACAAACATGCCGTTGACCTCGAAGAACTCACTCAGGTCCTGCT
>CAVKOT010000285.1:0-2766 GCA_963658045.1 Opitutia bacterium UBA4654 | reverse complement strand
GGTCTGGTGAGGAACCAATCTGCGAGTAGTCCCGCCCTACACCTTATTATATATAGTATATGTGGGTTGGCCTCACGGCACGTCCCCAGGTGGGAGTCAGGCAGATTTAGATGCTAAACGTGAGTGCCCGCCAGGCCATCGCGTCACGCGACAGCCCTCAGGCACTCTCCTGCCAGAGTGGAATATCAACGCTTGCTGAACTGGAAGCGACGACGTGCCTTGGGACGTCCGGGCTTCTTACGCTCGACAGCACGGCTGTCTCGTGTGATGAAGCCCTCGGCGCGCAGAGCCTTCTTGTCCTCGGCGTTAATCTTCACCAGGGCACGTGCGATAGCCAGACGCAGAGCCTGTGACTGGCCAGTGTAGCCACCGCCGAAGAGGTTCACCTTGATGTCATACTTCTCGGCCACCTCCAGCAGGTTCAGGGGCTGCTTGACCACGAACTGCAGGATAGTGCTGGGGAAATACTGCTCCAGGGTACGCTTGTTGATAGTGATGTTGCCTGTACCCTCAGCCACATACACACGTGCTACCGCACTCTTGCGGCGGCCTACTGCATTTGCTATATACTTGCTTTCCATCTCTCAGTCTTACTTATAGAGGTTAATATCAATAGCCTTGGGGCTCTGAGCCTCATGCTTGTGCTCGGCACCGCCATACACATAGAGGTTGCCCAGCAGCTGGTCAGCCAGCTTGTTCTTGGGCAGCATGCCCTTCACCACCTTATGGATCAGCTTGTCGGCACCATTGGGCTTAGCCAGGATGCTGGCAGGAGTAGCCTTGCGCTGGCCACCGGGATAACCAGTATAAGAAAGATACACACGGTCAGTCATCTTGCTGCCGGTGATGCGAATCTTGTCGGCATTGACAATGATGACATTGTCGCCACAGTCCACATGGGGAGTGAACTCGGGCTTGTACTTACCTCTGAGCAGCTTAGCCACCTTGGTGCACAAACGGCCAAGTACCTGGTCTGTGGCATCCACCACCACCCACTCCTTCTTGGCAGTGGCCTTGTTGATAGAGATGGTCTTGTAACTTAAAGTATTCATTCTAATTGATTTTACTCTTGATTCTGTTTGTTACTGTTTTCTCACTCGACCCGATTCACGGACCGTCTTCCCGGCCAAAGGAGAGGCTATCCACACGAGCCGCGAAGGCACATTACATGCCCTCTTGATAATAATCGGCGTGCAAAGGTATTACTTTTTCACAGAACAGCAAGCGGTGCAGGCCACTTTTTTCACACTTTCCCGTTGAGCCTCACTCCCTTAGTCAACCACTCTCACGCTACCGTGCCACGAAATAGTTCACCTTGAGGTCATAGACATACACGCCATCGATAAACTTCGTTCCCTTGGGCATGATCACGGTCTGCACCGTGGGGCACTTATAGAACATGTCATACGAGGCCCTCCCCTTGCGCAGGCTCACGGCCAGCAGGCATGCTCCCGAGGCATCGTGGGTCAACCTGTGCGCCTTCAGTTTGGTCAGCCATCGGTTTTGCGCCTTCCTCCACTCCTTTTTATCCACAGGCTTCGACATGTCCACAAGTTCCCCCTGCATGGACTCCCAGTCGTAAGAGCTCTGGAAGTGCAGGTCCTTGCGGCCAGCAACAAGCAGAGATGGCTTATAGAACGGGGCTCCTCCCCAGGACTTTGTGGTGGAGCCGTTCAGTCCTGGATGCTCGATGGTTATCTGGTCCTGGAAGCCCGTATAATAGTCAGGCATAACCCATCCATAGATGGCATCCTCCACACTGTTGAGTGTCATATAGGGACGCTTGTCCGTGACAAAGGAGGCATCCCGCAGGTCCAGGGTTCGCACCTTCCCCACAAGCCCCTTGTGGCAGTCAGCCTCATAGCCACACAAGTGCCTCAGGACATGAATGTCCTCAGAGTTCAACTTCCCTTTGACCAGAAGAGTGGCACAAGAATCCACACGTTCCGCATTCACAATTTGCCAAAGACCTCCCGGAACATTCACCTGGATGGTTCTCTGCGCCTTTGCCAAAGGGCATCCCAGCGTAAGGCACGCGATAGATAGATAGATAGATAGATAGAAACTTTTTCATGTGCATATTTATTTTTCATTCATAATGACTGGTATGCGGTCTGCATTACCCCCATGTCAGTTTCCTTGTGACCGACCATGATGGTACTCTTTTGAGGAACTGGGAAAGGCATAAACTCTTTCGGTTCTCTCGCACGGCTCCAAAAAGTGTGTATATAACGCATATTCGTAGTTTTTAAGTGTATGCCGCGAATTTACAACATTTTAGCGGAAAGCAAAAGCGTGTGACTCGACATATTTAAGGATAGCCAGCAAAAAGCACGAAAAAAAGCGCAAAAGTGTTGTTCGAGACCTGCCAGGGCCACCTTGAAGTGTGCCTCCAACTCACCTTCCCAGGCCTCGCCAATGTGTCAACCAATCCAGGCCACCAAGCATCAGACAAGCGCAAAGGAAAACTGGAAAAGGTGACAGTACTACTGCGAGAGCGAGGTCAGTACTACTGACTTGGGCATCGCAGTAGTACTGACCTCACCACCGCAGTAATACTGCCCTTTTCAGCACAGCGGCCAATTGTCTTTTCCTGGATTCACTAGACACTTTTCTCTTTCATAAACTGGATTAGTGGACACAAGTGCCAAAGTCACCCTGGACAGATAGACACTTTCCCCAGACTCACCCTGTTTTTGTTGACATCCAGTTTTTCTGTCAACCTTGGGGTGAGAGACTCACCGGATGCCGTGTCCTTGCGGGGCA
>CAVKOT010000284.1:0-2766 GCA_963658045.1 Opitutia bacterium UBA4654 | reverse complement strand
GTGTGACCTCCACCTTGTCCTGGGCCTGTGCCGCGCCCGTCGCACCAGCCATCACCACTGCGAGTGCCGCTACCCTGGCGGACCGCCTGCCTGTCTCTCTCATTTTCATCTCTTTCTTCATAGTTATGTCATTTTTGGGGTAAGTGCCTTTCCTCATGTCGGGCAGGAACATGGAGGGCCGGCAGCACCAGGTGCCCCAGTGGCCAGCCCTCCAGTCTCGCCTCCATTGTCAGTTTGGTCAGTTAAGGAACGATTAAGGTTTAGTTGTAGCAGCTCTCGCCGTGCTCATAGATGTCGAGGCCTTCCTCCTCGATGCGCTTATCGACTCTCAGCCCGGCAATCTTCTTGATGCCCCAGAAGAGGATAACGCCTGCGACGGCAGCCCACACGTCAATCACCAGGATGCCGAATGCCTGTGCGCCGAAGAATCCGAAGCCTCCGCCATACAATGCACCACCATCCACGGCAAAGAGTCCCGTCATCAGCGTGCCGAAGATACCGCACACGCCATGCACGCTGCTTGCACCCACTGGGTCGTCGATGTGGAGCTTGGTGTCAATGAACTCGATGCTGAACACCAGGATGACACCCGCGAGCAAACCGATAACCGCTGCACCCAGAGGACTCACGAGGTCACATCCAGCCGTGATGGCCACCAGTCCGGCCAGGATGCCGTTGAGCGTGAGCGAGAAGGAGGGCTTGCCATACTTTATCCATGTGACTATCATCGTGGCCAGTCCACCGCACACGGCTGCCAGGTTGGTGGTGAGGAACACATGGCTGATGGCCTCCCTGTTGACCTCGCCCGAGGCTGCCAACTGCGAGCCAGGGTTGAAGCCGAACCATCCGAACCACAGGATGAACACGCCCAATGCCGCTGCCATCAGGTTGTGCCCAGGGATGGCCATGCTCTTGCCACCACGATACTTGCCCAGACGGGGCCCCAGGCAGAGGGCACCCACCAGCGCGAGCACGCCACCCACAGAGTGCACGACAGCCGAGCCAGCGAAGTCATGGAAACTGGCACCAAAGGTGTTCATCATAAAGGAGCCGGCATCACCGTCACACAGCCAGCCACCGCCCCAGGTCCAGTGACCCTCAATGGGATAGATGAGCAGGGAGATGAAGAACGAGTAGATGCAGTACATCGAGAACTTGGTGCGCTCGGCCATGGCACCCGACACGATGGTGGCACTGGTGGCGCAGAACACCGTCTCAAACATCAGAAAGCCCTCGGTGGGAAGGTCGCCATGATAGAACGAGAGGTCGCCCCAGTTGGGCATTCCCACAAAACCGGCCCCGTCACTGCCGAACATCAGTCCGAAACCCACAAACCAGAACAGCACGGAGCCTATCATAAAGTCCACGAAGTTCTTGAAAAGGATGTTGGCCGTGTTCTTACTGCGTGTGAAACCAGCCTCACACAGCGCGAAGCCGGGCTGCATAAAGAACACAAGCATTGCCGCAAGCAGCATCCACACGGTATCCAACGATATTGCTAAGTCCTGTACATTCATAATCCTGAATTTTATTGTTACGAAGAATCTTTCTTGTTAAACAGATGCCTGGAGGGGGCATAGACCTCACCCCATGCAGGCCCTTGCGCGCCATACGGCACACACCGCTTCCCTGTCTGAAGGGTGTCTTGGCAGGAGCGTCCCACCCGCGCACAACGCTCTATTTACACATTATATATATTATACGCGCGCGAGGAAGAGCCTCCTGCGTCTCACTTCTCCTGCTCGGCATTGTAGAGCGCGATGTCGCCCCGCTCGCCCGTGCGTATCCTCACGGTGTCCTCCACAGGTATCACGAAGATACGGCCATCGCCTATCTCACCCGTGCGCGCAGCCTTCTGCACCGCCTGGATGGTCTTCTCAACGTTCTTGTCCCGCACCACGATGTTGAGCAGGACACGCTCGATACTGCTCGTGTCATACATCACGCCACGATAGATTCGCGCCTGGCGCATCTTTCCCTCACCTCTCACATCGTAATAGGAGAACCATTCGATGTCTGCCGCAAGCAATGCTTCCTTCACATCCTCAAACCTTGTCTTGCGGATGATTGCCTCAATCTTCTTCATGTTACTCTCTCGCTTTATAATGTTATTATAAGTTTCACTTCAGACGTTACACTTTGCAATCTTTTCAGCACAATGATTATCTTTTTGTATCATTGACACTGCAAAGTTATTACATTACGACAGCAAAGCAGGTGTATAATATTACATTTTGTTACACATAATCACACATCATTATACTTATGCTACAAAACAGCCACATATACTTACGTTTTGGCATCAGAACACACAAATGCACTTACACATTAAAAGCATTGCACAAAAGCAACAAACACATTGGAAAAGTTCAAGGGGGAGTATCATGAGAAGTGGCAAGGACTACAGAGGGGAGATAGCAAAAGCGCGGGAGACACCACGCGACAAGGAGGGAGGAAAAACGCATGCCGCTGCGATGCCCCACGCATGCCGCTGCAACCATGCACGCATGCCGCTGCGTTGGCCATCGCAGCGGCATGCGTTTGACACCCCACCTGGACACCATGGCCCCAGGCTGCAGGGCCACTCCGACCTGGCATGCATCAGGCGGCCAGGTGAAGGATGCAAAAAAAAATTGGGTAGAACCTGATTACAGGTCCTACCCAAGCAATACTCCTATCTGGGAAATCCTCAAGCCCCACTATTCGGGGCTGCCACACTGACTGATCTGGGTGAGGAGCTGCACCGCCTGCTTGACGGAGGTGACA
>CAVKOT010000283.1:0-2776 GCA_963658045.1 Opitutia bacterium UBA4654 | reverse complement strand
TGCCCCGCAAGGACACGGCATCCGGTGAGTCTCTCACCCCAAGGTTGACAGAAAAACTGGATGTCAACAAAAACAGGGTGAGTCTGGGGAAAGTGTCTATCTGTCCAGGGTGACTTTGGCACTTGTGTCCACTAATCCAGTTTATGAAAGAGAAAAGTGTCTAGTGAATCCAGGAAAAGACAGGGCATGCTATAGGCCCAAACGCAGTACTACTGCTCTCGCCATGTCAAGGTGCTTACTTTGCACTTTCAGTATGCTTGCATTGGGAAGGTCAGTAGTACTGCGATAAAAAGGGCATCAGCCCAAAGGCACCCGGAGGACGGACTTCCCACTGCCACACGAGGCACAGGGGGGCTGTCACTCCACGCCAAACTTCCGCGCGAGCAGTTCCGCCAGCCGCATGTTCGTCCCCCACGGCCTGGCTACCCAGGAGTGGGCACAATGGTGCAGGGCAAGCGGAGCGTCAGAAGCGGAGTTTATCCAGCCCGCATACGGCAGGACCACCTCGCTGGGCTCCAGGTGCATGCCCTCCCGCAGGTCCTGTGTGGCATTCTCGTAGCGGAACCCATAACGCTCTGCCAGGGTGGCATAGATGACCGGGCTTATCAGGGACTCGTGGCCTATGAACTCAAACCTTGCCCCTTGGTAGAAGTCCAGGACATCCCGCAGGAATGGATGCCCGGCCTCGCTGCCCAGGAAGGCCGCCTGCATCTGCATGCCCAGCCTGCCCTCACCCGTTTGCCTGTGGTGCTCGTATTGCGTCCTGTCAAACTCCACGGCAGAGACAAACCTGTGGCAGGAGAGGTATTCTACGGAGCGGAACAACTGCACGTCGGAGTCAAAGTACCACCCTCCCTCCTTATATAAAACATACGCGCGAAGCCAGTCACACACAAATGCCCATTTCCCCTGGGCATAGGCGTCCAGGGCGTATTGTGGCTTGTCAGGAATGGCCTCATACCGCGCCTTGTCCCACACAACCAGTTCATAGTCGGGCATCAGCCTCCTCCACCACAGCACAAAGGTGGCAACCTCACTTGTGACGGCTCCACCGCCTATCCAGATAAAGTGTATCTTCCTTGGAATCATAGAATTTTGTTTTTGGTCTCACAAATTTACAAAAAACAGAGACAAGCCTTGCATGATAGCAAAAAAGATTGTATGTTTGCAGTCGTGAGCATCCCTTTGCAGAAGGAAAACATTAAAAGCGCAAAAGCCTATGAAGATAGTGCAGACATTCTGGAGCGGTGGCCGCAATCCCCTGGAGCATTCCTATGGCTGGCCCCATGCCGAGTACAACCTGATGTCCTGGACATTGAGTTGCCTCTCGCTTCGCCAGCATTATGACCGTGTGGAACTCTACACGGACAGGAGGGGCTACGAGGTGCTGATTGAGAGGCTGCACCTGCCCTACACACGGGTGCATGTCATCTATGACGATGACCTGTGCCTGCCACAGCACTGGGCATACGCCAAGATTAAGACCTACTCCCTGCAGACAGAGCCGTTCCTGCACATCGATGGTGACATGTATTTCCCCAAGCCCCTGCCGCAGGAGTTGCTTGACGCACCGCTCGTGGCACAGAACAGGGAGATTGGCACGGCCTATTACCAGGGAATGATGAACAGGGTGCTGGCCCATTCAGAGTTCCAGTTGCCCCAGTTCATCCGTGAGACGCTGGACAACGGCACCATGGCCTCCTACAACATGGGGGTGTTTGGCGGCAACGACCTCGACTTCATACACCGCTACTGCCAGGAGGTGTTCACCTTCTTCGAGGCCAACCGCATGAACGATGCCTCGGTGGAATATTCCAATGAGGAGTGCAACGTGTTCTTTGAGCAAATCTTCCTTGCTGCCATGGTGGACAGGGAGAAGAGGGAGGTGAAGGGGCTGGTTCGTAATCCAATCTGCGACGATGGCTACTCCGTTTCTGTTTTTTGTGATATTCAAAACTTTGAGTATAAAAAGTTTTTTCATATTTTGGGTGGGCACAAAAGGAATATAAATATCATTCGTTCTTTAGCGAAATCTTTACTTTGTTCTTTCCCGGATCACTTTTGGAGTATCATCGAAACGCTTCCGACGCCGAAGCGAATCAAATTACTGGAACCACCATGCAGTACCAACATTCAAGAATACAAAAAATGGGTATGGAACATAATGGGGAAATGGCAAGACAAAGACATTTCCCATGAAATTCGAAACCAGGAAGAAAAAGCATCCCACAACAAATACGTTTCTGAAGCCAAGTGTTTATCTCTGACATTACGCCTGCCAAGATACATGGAAATCTTCGACATACCCAAGGAATGGCATGAATATGATATAGGACTTTTAAAACGCAGATTTTACAAGGACAAGCACTTCCCGCTCAAAAGCGTTGTAATAGTTCCTTTAAGCCATTGGATTGGGTATGAGGAGTTTCCAATGAAACCTATTGACAACCTGATTATCTCATGCCTTTCAAAAAGGGAAAAAGATTATTGTGTTTTAGAGACAGAACTTCTATGTGCCATAAAGTGCAAGACAGAAGAAGGAAGAGAAAGAGAGAAAAAATACATAAGAGAAGAAACAAACAGGCTTATACAACACGGAATATTATTGACATTTTAATTTTTATCTATGGGAACAAAAGGAACAAAAACAAATCCGTATTCTTACAACGAATACCTAGCATTGTGTAGTCAAAAAAAATGGAATGGGGGCTATGTCACAATTGAGGACGGGCGTATTGAGTACATAGACGCACAAGACACAAGCGTTGACCATGGC
>CAVKOT010000282.1:0-2807 GCA_963658045.1 Opitutia bacterium UBA4654 | reverse complement strand
TCTCCTTCTGCCCTGGCAACAGATGTACCCCATAGTCTCCAGCATCCCATGTTCGCTAACATATCTGCCAGAAACCACAGGACACACCTGTTTCCGTGCAAGATTACAAATATTCCTTAACAAGATGAGTTTACACAAAACTCTTCACTTCCACCCTTGACTAATTTTCCGCATACGATTTCACGTTTGGGATTTGGGTAAGGACAGGGCTTTGTCGTTGGATTGTAGCCATACTCTTCTGACTCTGTTGTACTGCTTGTGTTCATAGATGCAGAGGCATCTGTACATGAACCCGTACTTGCCACAGAATTAGGCACAACCGTTCTGTTGACAAACGTAAAGTTCAGTACTGCAAGCCCAGCCACTGCCAGGCAGGCAAATGTGACTTTTACTTTTCTCATACTTTTACTTTTTAAATGATTATTCTTGTGTTGCAACACTCTTTGTTATCAAAAAACATCTTCACATCAAGATTCAGAAACGAATCAGTATCATGGAATCGAGCCACAGGAAAGTTCTTCCCTATCCATGTTGATGATTCCCAAACTATCCAGGATACCACAGAAATTTCTCTCCGCAATCTCATCATATAGCGGGTTACCCGCCATCAGGACCTTTCCTTTAGAGTCAATCAGGAAAGTATGATACCACCTTCGCATGGGTATATGAGGGTTTTCTCGTCGGAAAGCAAGTTTTTCATCCACATAAATGGGGTGGTCAAGATGTGCCAAAGGTAATTTCCCCACTAACTCCATAGTCTCTCCCTCTCTGGCCTCCATAATAAAGAAAAACTGCAACCGTCCACCTGATGCCCATCGCAAGGGCAAGAAATCATTCCACAGAACCAACTTGTCAATGTAACACATGGAGCAATCTGTGGTATCTGCGTATGACACCACCGCCAGGTCATACTTGACGTTTGTTCCGCCAAGGCAAGAGTCTGAAGGAATCCAGCATTCCATCTCGTCAAGTGGCAGTGTGATTGGGCATGACTGCATCTCTGAAAGTAGCTCATCACGTTTCACCCCTTGACAATCGACAAAGAGCAAGTTTAAGCACAAGAGTAAAACACACGTTCTCATCTCAATCTGATTTTCACCATGACAGGAAAATGAACCTCACCATTGATTACGGGAAGAAGTCTCGGATGCGTGTGACTCAAGATACAATCCCATGAAGGAGACTTCCGACACTGGTCCAACTCCATCATCATATCCTCATCAAACACATACACCAGTGTGTTTCCACTTATGCAGAAACTACCGCCAGGGAAGGCCCCCTTATAAAAGTGACTTCTGGAATTGTAGGCTTTCCCCGTTGACAGACTCTTCACATAATGAGTGACATACACATTGTCCACATAGTCCACATGAAGCAGTGAGTCTGTCATCTCAAAAGAATCTACCCATTTAATCCCATCATACTTCGCAATCTCATCATAAGTGCCCTCGGCCAGAGCCTTCTCCTTTATCTCCCAGGGGAGGAATGGTTTGTTTCCGTTATGGAATTGGATTTTAACCACCTTTTCCACTTCTTCATCCCGCAACACGATGATGGAATCTGAGAAAAGTGGCCAGTAGCAAATTCTGTCTTGATATTGATACATCCTGCGTCTGCATTCCACGCCCCTATTGTCAAGTCTCATGGCCAGATAGGGTTTGACGAAATGCAAGTCCCTGTCATAGAGAGAGAGATTGTTGGTACAACCATCCTCAAGAAAAGAAAAGGCACAGACGTAACTCTCACTCGGTGACACCAGCAAGTCCCTGGGCAGAACTCCCTGAAACCTCTTGTGCCACAGATACTCTCCGCAGGAGTCTGTCTTTATCAACTTTCGGCTCTCGGACTCATACACTATCACACTCTTGTCATCCAGAACCGTGAAATTGGTGGGCTCGCACACATACTCATCCTTGGCATGCCCCCTGCTTCCCAGGCTATGAAGCCAATGCCCATTACTGTCAAACACGAGTACAGTCCTGTTGAACTGTTTGTCCATAATGTAGATGCGTCCATCCTTTTCCACGAACTTATCCGCACTCAACACCTTGTACTTTGGCGGCAACTGTAAGGGAACGACTTCCACCACATCATACATAGAAGAATCCAGACTCTCGGTATTGGCCGAGACATCTATATCAATAGTGTCTCGGCCACAAATAGGCGACTCGTAAAGTTCCGAATAAGCTTCAGATGACGAGCAGCAACTCAGGAATGCCAGCAGGAAAGCCGTGCCAGCAAGAAAAGTCATCATCCTCATTTCTTGACATCTGCACAAAAGACCTGGTCGCGCCTGTCACATCTGTCCGTCCTGTTTGCACTCTTACATTCCTTTCCGTATGACGTTATAGTCGTTTCCGTCTTTGTCTCTGTCTCATGGCGTACACCCACTCCTACAGAAACACCCTCTGAATCTCCCTTGGCCTCAGCACCTGCTTCTGTCTTTTCCTTTGTCGTTACCGATGTAGAACCAGGGCAAGGAACATCTGCCATCTTCTGCCCCAAAGCAACGTCTGGGTCAAAGGTGCTGCTAAGAAAGGATGTTATGCTGGACCATATAGAACTCAGAAAGGAATCTCCCGAGGTGCTGGCTTCTGCTCTATAAAGCATAATTCTGTCCGACTTGGTAAAGTTAAGCATGCCCAGGCCTAACACCGCCACAATGGCGATTACATTTTTCGCTCTTTTCATAATAGTTGTTTTTTAATTTGTTGTTATTATTACTTATTCGTGTTGCTCACATACGGAAGCAGCCTCTCCACAGTCACGCTCCTCAGCGTCCTGGTATCACTCCATTCCTCAGTTCT
>CAVKOT010000281.1:0-2813 GCA_963658045.1 Opitutia bacterium UBA4654 | reverse complement strand
CTCCATGTCTATCTCCACACTCACGCACCCTTCCTCATTGTCGGGCACGCTGGCGATGACGTTGCCGTAGGGGTCAGCACAGAGTGTGCCACCCGCATAGGAGCAGGCTGGGTCGTGCCCCACGCGGTTCACCCCGCAGGCATAGCACTGGTTCTCGATGGCGCGGGCCACCAGCAGAGACCTCCATGCGGCGGCTCGCGAGGCAGGCCATGAGGCCACATAGAGTAGCACGTCACAGAGCGGCCGGTCTCCATTGGCCGTTTCCCCGCCATCCTTCCCGAGCACGATGCGCGTGGGCGGGATATTCCTTGTACCCAGGTGGTTGCGGCTCCATAGGGGGAAGCGCAGGTCATAGCACACCAGTGGCATCAGGCGCACACCGCGCCATTGCACCACCAGGCGGCTCTCCCCTGGAGCGTAGTGCAGGTGCTCCCCGCCATAGGTGAAGAGGTGCCGCTTGTCATAGAAGAGCGGCTCCTGGTGCGGGCGGATGAAGTGGAGGCGGTTCTTCCACTCGCCTGTGTCGTCCAGCGTGGCCATGCTCCCCACCAGGGCGCAGTCCATCGTGTCGGCCATCGACTGCAGCCATTCTGGCACCTGCCGCTGGCTCTCGGCGGTCTCCCGGGTGGGACATGTGCAGAAGCCAGTGGGCCACATCTCGGGCAGCACGCACAGGTCACTGCCCTGGCATGCAGAAAGGGCAGACCCGATGGCCTGCATGTTGGCCATGGGGTCTGCCCATCGTATGTCACTCTGAAGCAGGCTTATCCTCACTTCACAGCCACTTTCTGTCCGCGAATCACATAGATGCCGCGTGGCAGCGACTGCAGCGCGCTGTTTATGTTGGCCTGCTTGAGCACCATGTTTCCCTGGGTGTCATACACGTCCTCGACAGCATTGGCGGCCTGCAGCTTCTCGATGCTGGTCTCGGTGCCGTCCAGTGTGGTGACATGCTTAATCTCTATCGATGTGGCACTGGGAGCCTGCTTGTCCCAGGTGAAGCCGCATCGTGTGGGCAGGAAGGTCTTGTCGGCCTCTGTGCGCACCAGGATGCTCTGCAGGGGGTAGGCCTCCTGCTGTGCGGGGATGCCATAGCGTCCGTCCACGCGCAGGCTCTCCCAGCTGCTCCCGAAGGTCACCTGGTTGCCATTGTTGTCCGTCTTCGTCACGCTGTGCAACTGTGTGCTCACGCCTGTTGCCTCGGTCGAGGTGGCTCTCAGAGTCTGCAGCTTGGGCGAGAAGATGAGGTAGGGCGTTCCGGCCTGCATGCCCTCGGCGGTGCAGTCAAGGAACACCAGCGTCAGGGTGTTGCCCTCCTGCTGTATCTTGGCCAGCCTCTCCAGCTGCACGCCAGGCGCAGCCTGCTGCAGCTGGTCGGCATTCAGTGTCATGGGCAGGCAGATGCTGTTGTAGCCTGCCAGGAGTGTGCGGTGCAGGGTGGTGGACTGTCCTGGTGTCTCCAGGCTCTCCAGGTTCAGCACGCTGCTGCTCGTGTAGATGTTCTTGGCCTTCTGCTGTGCCAGTGCCGGCACGCACAGAGCCGCTGCGGTCATCAGTGCAAGAGTAATTTTCTTCATGTTCGTACTGTATTTTAGTTGTATTCTACATTATTTATATGCAATATTACGAAAAATATCAGTCGCTTGTGCCACTTGTGCCTGCTTTTTTGCTCTTTCGGTGCAAAATAGTGTGTCGCGATGGGATGTCTGGTACGTTTCAGCCCTCTCCCGTCTCCAGGAATGCCCTTCTTGCGTCCTCCAGGCATGGCGTGGCGGCCCTTGGGCTACAGCGAGTCCTCGGGCACCCACTCCTCGGGGCTCTTCACTTGGGAGCGGTGGGTGCTGAAGCGCGAGTTCTTGGTGGCAGGCGCGGGCACACTGCCGCCTGCCGCAGGACGTGCCGCCTGGCGGTAACTGCCCCAGCGTTCCATGATGAGGCGCACATACTCGCTCGTCTCGGACCCCCGCATGTAGCCATAGCGCACCACGGGGTCGCGGTAGTAGCGTGGGTCGGAGAGGCGCAGGATGTAGGGCGCGACGTGCTCCCACGAGTGAGGGTTGCCCCCGTGCTTCGAGGCCAGTGCCATCGCGTCCCTCACATGATTGGCTCCCCCGTTGTAGGCAGCCAGCACATAGCAGATGCGCTCCGTGCCTCCCGGTATGTCGGCAAACTGCCTGTCGAGCATGGCGATGTAGCGCGTGCCTGCCGCGATGTTGGCCTCGGGGTCGTGTATCTGCCTCTGCGGCACGCCCAGCTGGGCGGCAGTTCCGGGCATGATCTGCATCAGGCCGCGTGCCCCGGCCCACGACACAGCCTGCGGGTCAAAGCCGGACTCCTGGTAGCAGAGTGCCGCCAGGAGCCTCCAGTCCCAGCGTATCTGCTGGCTGTGGCGTATGAGCAGGTCGTCATAGGGTGATATGATGCCCCTGGAGCGGTCCTTCATCACGGGGCGCATGTGCCTGCGGGTCACATGGGGGACACTCTTGAGCGCGCGCAGGGCCGCCTCGCGTGCCCCCCCGTCCCACCATTCGCTGATGGCTTGGGCCAGCAAGGGCGCGTCCTCCCGCGTGCTCCATCGGGGCATGTCAAGGGCTATGAAGTCTATGTCACCATCGGCCAGTCGCTTGCGCAGTGTGGCCGTGTCGGGTGCGATGTCCATCTGCAGCTTCACCCCAATGCTTCGCGCAAACTCCTCGGCCAGCGCAAACTGCCGCCCCATGCCCTGTCCGCGGTACTCATAGTAAGTGTCGGGGCCGCTCAGCGTGCCGCCTATCAGCAGCGTGGCCTCCTCTATGTCGGGCAGGTCATAGTGC
>CAVKOT010000280.1:0-2820 GCA_963658045.1 Opitutia bacterium UBA4654 | reverse complement strand
GCCCTGGCACAGGCCTGGACCTGGACATTGACACGCGACGCATGGACCTGCACTTCCTGCACCGCTACGCCTCGGCCATCTTCAGCAAGATGGAGGGCCGTATCACGGGCGCATGCCATGTGTTCGGTCCCTTCAAGAACATCAACCTCGAGGGCAAGGCCGTGGCCGAGCAGGCATCAGTGCGTGTCACCTCGCTGGGTGTCGATTACCACCTGGCTGGCGACAGCGTCATCCTGGTGCCCGACACCATACGCTTCCCCGGGGCCACCATCTATGACTACCTGGGCAACCCCGGCTCCACCGAGCATGCGGCACACCTGCGGGGCGAGCTCACGCACCACCACCTGAGCAACATGTCGTATGACATCCATGTGGATGCCGACAACATCCTGGGCTACAACTTCCCGCAGATGGAGGACCTCAACTTCTGCGGCACGGTCTTTGCCACAGGTTCGGCCCATGTCTATGGGCAGCCAGGCTCGGTGAACATCGACGTGAAGGCCACGCCACAAAGCGGCACCACCCTGGTGTATGATGCCTCATCACCCGCCACGGTGACCGACACCAACTTCATCACCTATGTGTCCCACACCGACAGCGTGCCCGACCCGCAGAAGCCTGCCACGCAGGCCCCACCAGCCATCAGCAGTGACATGCACCTCAACTTTGACCTGGATGTCACTCCCGAGGCCACCATGCAGGTGCTGATGGATGCCAAGTCGGGCGACTACATCAACCTCTACGGCAATGGCCGCATACTGGCCAACTACTACAACAAGGGCAAGTTCCAGATGTATGGCACCTACCGGGTCGATCATGGCCTGTACAAGCTCTCGCTGCAGGATGTCATCCGCAAGGACTTCGCTTTCCGTCCCGACGGCACCATCACCTTCGGCGGCGACCCGGGGAAGGCCGCCCTGCAGCTCACGGCTGTCTATACCGTGCCCAATGTCTCGCTTGACGACCTCTCCTCCAGCAGCCTGGGACTGTCCAACACGCGTGTCGATTGCGTGATGAACATCGGAGGCGAGGCCTTCGCACCCTCCGTCTCCTTTGACTTCGACCTGCCGAATGCCAACGAGGACGAGAAGCGCATGGTGCGCTCGATGCTCAGCACCGACGAGGAGAGGAACATGCAGGTCATCTACCTGCTGGGCATAGGACGGTTCTACAACCAGAACGCGCAGATGCAGAACGCGGGCAGCCAGAGCGGCACGGCCATGAACTCGCTCATCAGCAGCACGCTCAGCAGCCAGTTCAACCAGTTCCTGAGCAACGCCATGGGGTCGCACAACTGGTCATTCGGGGCCAACCTGCGCACGGGCGAGACTGGCTGGGACCAGCTGGACATCGAGGGCATCCTGAGCGGACGGCTGCTCAACAACCGCCTGCTCATCAATGGCAACTTCGGTTACAGGGAGAGTTACTACAGCACCAACAACTTCATCGGGGACTTCGATGTGCAGTATCTGCTCACCTCCAACGGCAATCTCTCGCTCAAGGCCTATAACCAGACCAACGACCGATACTTCATCCAGTCCTCTCTCACCACTCAGGGCATCGGCCTGCAGTTCAAGCGCGACTTCAACAGTTGGCGTCACGCCTTCCGCCGCATACGCAAGTCCAAGAAGGCAAAAGTCCAATCCCCCTCCCCCGCCTCCCCAAAGGGGGACGAGTAATTTCCCTGTGGAGGAGGTGGATGGGGATGCCTCATGGGGATGCGCCTGGCTCATGCCTTCTTCAGTCCTGGCTCATCCTCTTCCCCTCCTATGTCAATGCATCTTGTGGCCCATCACCCCGCGATGACCGTCCAGCCTGGGCTGGACGGTCATCGCATGCCGCTGCGTCGGCCATCACATGCGCATGCGTCGGCTCCTGCATGCGGCTGCGTCGGGCAACGCACCAGGCTGCACCTCTCACCCCTCGTCCTTCACGCCTCATTTCCTCGCGCCAGCGGTGACACCAACGCCCGTTTTCCACTCCCCACAGGACACTTTTCACATCCCACCTCATCGTGAGAGCGATGTTTTTCTGTAATTTTGCAGGCCGAAAGGAAACAGGATAAGCAGATGGACTGGAATGGGAAAAGCGTAGCCATTCGCCTGGCCAGGCGAATCAAGGGAAACTATAAGATTACGGAACGCACAGCCTATGGGGTGCTGGTGGTCATCAGCCTCTCACACCTGCTCAACGACATGCTGCAGTCCGTCGTGCCTGCCGTTTATCCCATTCTGAAGGACTCCTACAGCCTCAGCTTCGTGCAGATAGGCATCATCACATTCCTGCTGCAGCTCACCTCGTCCGTCATCCAGCCCTTCGTGGGGCTGTACGCCGACCGCAGCCCGCGGCCCTACTCGCTGGCCTGCGGCATGTGCTTCACGCTGGCAGGCCTGCTGCTGCTGGCCTGGGCAGGCTCCTTCGCCACCATCCTGCTGGCCGTGTGCTGCATAGGCATCGGCTCGGCGGTGTTCCACCCCGAGGCTTCGCGGGTGGCCCAGATGGCCAGCGGGGGCAAGAAGGGGCTGGCCCAGAGCATCTTCCAGGTGGGCGGCAATGGAGGCTCGGCCCTGGGCCCTCTGCTGGCCGCCCTGGTGGTACTGCCATACGGGCAGCACACCATCAGCGCGTTTGCCCTCCTGGCTGTGGTGGCCTGCCTGCTGCTGGTGCGCATCGGGGGCTGGTACAGCGCGCGCCTGGCCTACAGCACCGCCCACCGCACGCCCCGTCCCCAGGCCACGCACGGACTCCCGCCACACATGGTGCGCCTGTGCATGGCCATGCTGGTGGTGCTCATCTTCTCGAAGTACTTCTACACAGCCT
>CAVKOT010000279.1:0-2824 GCA_963658045.1 Opitutia bacterium UBA4654 | reverse complement strand
AACATACTTCAAAGTGGATGAAAAGGAAATGCTCACCCTTTGGCTTGCCGACAAGATATTGGATGCTTTGGATGGTGAAGATGAATTGAGGTTTACTGCCATCGAAACAGCAAAAGCGGAGTTAATGGATGTTAATCGCTAATTTGCAGCAACCAATCCATTTTCTGACACAAACTATGCAAGATTAATTTCTTGCAGGCAATGGGAACTTTACGGTATAATTTTCGCTTGATGCCGTAAAGTTCCTTTTGATTTACAGATACTTACAAAATATATACTGGTTCAAGCGTGGGATTCGCCTGCTGCCCATCCCACTGCTCGAGGCTCTCGCATTGCCCAAATCGTCGGAATGGACAACTGCAGAAAGCCCACGCGTGGCATATATCAATCCCTTGCAAGCACACAGCACACACATAATGTACATGCTTGCGCGTTTGCGACAGGATATAATATACCCATCGTGAGCATCTACCGTTGCCTTGTCCCCTGACGATTTTGTAACTTGCGAGATTACGAGCAGTCAAAGACAAGCGTCACAGATAAACGCTCTTTTCATAAAAGTAGCACCCACCCGCTTCCCCCTTCGGGGCTTCCTGCGAGGCTAATGCCTTGCAAATATATGGTTTTTCTGCTAAAGAAAAGTGTTTTGCTAATAAAATTTTCAAGTTAAGGGCTGTTGGGGCTTTTTGTATATTTAGCCCCGAAAAGGGGGAGGTTAACTTACCCCTAAAAGTATCTTAGGATACCTGGCCAAGTATCTTAATTTACTTTGCCAGGTATCCTAAGATACTTTGAATGGAAGGTTGAGGTGGGTGTGGATGGTCAGAAAAGGTTGAGCTTGTTCTTGCGTGCCTCGTCAATGGAAATCTGCTGGGAGGGGGCGGCCTGGGCACGTAACTCCTCCTGCTGACGCTGCAGGTCGGACAGGGCCTCGCTGCTGAGTGCTGGGTTCATGAAGCGGGCGGCCAGGAGGGCTGCCTGGCTGGCATCCTTGGTCCAGATGACCGGGCCGTTGTAGGCGGGGGCTATCTTGAGGGCCGTGTGCAGCGGACTGGTGGTGGCGCCACCCACCATTACCGGCACGCGCACACCCGCGGCATCCAGGGTGTGGGCCACCTTGATCATCTCGGTGAGGCTGGGAGTGATGAGTCCACTCAGCCCGATGATGTCGGGCTTACACTCAAGTGCCTTGGCCAGCAGGACATCCTCGGGAACCATCACTCCGAGGTCAATCACCTCGAAGCCATTGCACGCCAGTACCACACTGACGATGTTCTTGCCTATGTCATGCACGTCGCCCTTGACTGTGGCGAGCAGGACGCGTCCCGCCGACTTCTGGTCTCCTGCCCGCTGAGCCTCGATGTAGGGCTGCAGAAAGGCTACTGCCTGCTTCATGGTGCGTGCCGTCTTGACCACCTGGGGCAGGAACATCTTGCCCTCGCCAAAGAGTTGGCCCACGAGGTTCATGCCCTTCATCAGCGGTCCCTCAATGATATCCACGGCACGGGGATATTCCTTCAGAGCCTCTGCCAGGTCAGCCTCAAGGCCCTGGGAGATGCCCTTGCGCAACTTCTCGGTGAGCCTCTCTTCCACGGTCATCTGGCTGTCGGCCTGGGTGGCGCTGGCTGGGGAGTCCTTGGCTGCCGTTGCCTGCTGGGCTATCTGTGAGGCCATCTCCACCAGCCGCTCGCTGGCCTGGGGTGAGGGGCGCAGAATGGCATCCTCAAGCACTCGCAACTGCTCTGCGGGAATATCGGCATACATTACTTTGGACGAGGGGTTTACGATGCCGAAGTCCATGCCGCGTTGTTGGGCATGATAGAGGAAGACCGCATGCATGGCCTCACGCACATAGTTGTTTCCCCGGAAGGAGAAGGAGAGGTTGCTGACTCCCCCACTCACATGGGCTCCTGGCAGGTGCTGGTGAATCCAGCCTGTGGCATTGATGAAGTCAAGTGCATAGGCATCGTGCTCGGGCATGCCTGTAGCAATGGCCAGCACGTTGGGGTCAAAGATGATATCCTCGGGAGCCATGCCCACTTGGTCAACCAGCAGGTGATAAGCACGCTCGCACACCTCGATGCGACGCTCATAGGTGTCGGCCTGTCCCTTCTCGTCAAAAGCCATCACCACTGCTGCGGCCCCCAGGGACTGCAACTCACGTGCATGGGAGAGGAAGACCTCCTCGCCCTCCTTGAGGCTGATGCTGTTGGCTATGCACTTGCCCTGCACGCACTTCAGTCCTGCCCGTATCACATTCCAGTTGCTGCTGTCAACCATAATGGGTACACGGCAAATGTCGGGGTCACTGGACAGGAGGTTGAGGAAGTGTGTCATCTCCTTCTCGGCATCCAGCAGGCCGTCGTCCATGTTGACATCGATGACCATGGCCCCGTCCTCCACCTGGCGGCGGGCTATGTCGAGGGCTTCCTCATAGGAGCCCTCCTTGATGAGACGGAGGAACTTGCGCGAGCCTGCCACATTGCATCTCTCGCCCACATTGACAAAGAACCCACCACCTGCGTCCTTCTCATCCTTCAGTCGAATGAGCGGTTCCAGTCCACTGAGAGCCAGCGAGGTGTGTGTCGTATGTGGTACGTGGGCATTGGCAGCATACCTGTCGGCCAGGTCGCGCATGCCTGCTATGTGCTCGGGAGTCGTTCCACAGCAGCCACCGATTACGTTGACCAGCCTCTCCTCAAGGAATGGGGTCATCTCCTCCACCATCATCTGTGGGGTCTGGTCATATTCGCCAAGGCTGTTGGGCAGTCCCGCATTCGGGTGAACGGTGATGTAACAGGGGGCCTTCTCGGCAAGGATGCGC
>CAVKOT010000278.1:0-2834 GCA_963658045.1 Opitutia bacterium UBA4654 | reverse complement strand
TTGAGGACACTAAACAACTGTGTTTTTTATAACTCTTATCCCGAACTGGGGTATGATATGGTATTTACACGGGCTGGGCATTATAAGGAGTGGGGAGCGAAATGCAAATAATGCGGGCTGGAAGCCCCAAAAGCACATAGCCCAGGACAACGTCCTGGGTAATCCAGACAATTTACTAAGCACGCCCTGAAAGGGCAAAAGCATGGAGCATGAATGCTTTTGCCCCTTCAGGGCGTATTGCTGGCATGTGTGCCTCCCCTCCCCTGCTTATAGGATACAGGCAGGCTGGGCACCTTGTCCCTAATGCCTATGCACCTGGCCATGACTGGCCAGTATCACTTCTCCGCAGGGCGGAAATAGTAGATGAAGGTGGCCAGGCCACTGAGGGCCTTCTTGCCCGTCTCCTGCACCTCGATGGTAAACTTGATGGTGGTCTTCACCGCACCGCGCAGGTTGGCCAGTTCGTGCAGCTTGGTCACCATACGGATGTGCTGGCCACTCAGAACGGGCTGCGCGAACTTCATCTGGTCCATGCCATAGTTCATCATACGCTCCAGGTTGTGCACCTCCACAATCTGGTCCCACAGGTAAGGCAGCATGCTCATGGTCAGATAGCCATGCGCGATGGTGGTGCCAAAGGGACTCTCGGCCTTGGCACGCTCAGTGTCAACGTGAATCCACTGATGGTCAAGGGTCGCGTCAGCGAACAAGTTGATGCGCTCCTGGCTCATTTCCACATAACCGCTTGCGCCCAGTTCCTTTCCCACATATTGCTCGAAGTCCTCGTAGGAGTTGATTACCAATTTTCCCATAATGTATATAAATAATGTGTATTATTACGCCCTATTGTCCTATCTTTCTGCAAAGGTACTATTTTCGACCGAGAAGGATAGCCTATGTGGGGGAAAAAAGCTAACTTTGCAAAAATGCTTCAAATGGGAAACGAACATACCTTACAGGCCAAGCCGGTGTTCATCGCCGGCCCATGCGTGATAGAGAGCCAGGACTTGCTCTCCACTGTAGCCGAGGAACTGTGCCGGCTGCGGGAGATGCTGGACCTGGACATATATTTCAAGGCATCCTTTGACAAGGCCAACCGCACGAGCATCCACTCCTTCCGCGGACCAGGCATCGAAAAGGGGCTGGACATGCTGCAGCGGGTGAAGGATGATTTTCACCTGCCCATCCTGACTGACATACACGAGAGCTGGCAGGCCAGTCCCGTGGCCGAGGTGGCTGATGTGCTGCAGATACCAGCCTTCCTGTGCAGGCAGACTGACCTGCTGGTGGAGGCTGCCAAGACAGGACGCACGGTGAACATCAAGAAGGCGCAGTTCCTGAGCGGGACTGACATGCAGTTTCCCGTACAGAAGTGCAGGGAGAGCGGATGCAAGAACGTGTGGCTCACGGAACGTGGCAACACCTTTGGCTATAACAACCTGGTGGTCGATTTCCGCAACATTCCCGACATGCTACAATATACTCCGCGTGTCATCATGGACTGCACCCACAGCGTGCAGAGGCCGGGTGCCGCTGGAGGGAAGACCGGTGGTGACCGCCGGTTCGTACCCTCGATGGCACTGGCCGCCAAGGCTTTCGGAGCCACGGGATACTTCTTTGAGATACACCCCGACCCTGACAACGCGCTGAGCGACGGCCCGAACATGCTGCGGCTGTCCGACTTCGAGGCCGTAGTCAAATCACTGATATAACGGAGAGACCACGCCTGGCCCGAGGGTATCTGGATGCCAGACACCCAGGACACATGCGGCCAGGGCACAACCAAGCACTACAAGACATAATGAGCCAATACACAGATATTGCCAGACGTTGCCTCCAGGACGAGGCACAGGCCGTACTCATGCAGGTGGAGCACCTGGACGAGAGTTTCGACAAAGTGGTGAGCCTCATCCTGGGATGCCACGGTAAAGTCATCATCACGGGAGTGGGAAAGAGCGGACACATCGGCGCAAAGATAGCCGCCACACTGAGCAGCACAGGCACGCCATCATTCTTCATCAGCCCTCTGGACGTGTTTCATGGCGACTTGGGAGTGATGACCTCAGAGGATGTGGTGATAGCCATCAGCAACAGCGGGCAGACTGACGAGTTGCTGCGCTTTATCCCCTATCTGCTTGAGAGCCATATACCGCTGGTGGGCATATCGGGCAATCCCGAGTCCCTGCTGGCCAAGTACTCCACCCACCACATCTGTGTGAAGGTGAGCAGCGAGGCATGCCCGCTCAACCTGGCACCCACCAGCAGCACCACTGCCACACTGGCCATGGGTGACGCACTGGCCTGCGCGCTCATGGAGGCACGGCATTTCAAGAAGAGGGACTTCGCACGCTTCCACCCCGGAGGCCGCCTGGGACACAGCCTTCTGCTGTCAGCCCGTGACGTGATGCGCACCAACGACCTGCCCGTAATCCCCAAGGACACAAAACTGGGCGAGGCTCTCCTGCGCATGAGCCATGGCATGCTGGGACTGGCTGTCATCGTGGAGAACGACCAGGTGATGGGCATCCTGACCGACGGAGACGTGCGCCGTGCCATGGAGAGGCTCAAGGACAAGTTCTTCAGCGTGCCAGTGTCGGAGGTGATGACCAAGTCCCCCGTGTGCGTAAGCCCCGACATGAAGGTCAACCAGATAACAGACTTGCTGGGCGAACGCAAGATACATGCCGTGATGGTGGTAGATGGCAACAAGCACCTGCTGGGCATCGTGGACAACTTCCGCTGCATGATCTGACACTGATGAGGTGTTGTGCACTTGCCGCACTCCTCTGCCTGCTGGGGGCCAATGGCCTGGCAGCCCAGGAGTCGGACAGCAT
>CAVKOT010000277.1:0-2840 GCA_963658045.1 Opitutia bacterium UBA4654 | reverse complement strand
GCAAAGGACTGAAAATCCTTGTGTCCCCGGTTCGATTCCTGGTGGCACCACAGCAGACAGGAAATCTCTGAGTATCCCTCAGAGATTTTTTTATGCCCTGCCCTGAATGCCAATACTTTTCTGTAACTTTGTGGAGAATTTCAAACCGGCCAGGGAAATTCCCTGCACACACAACCACTATACTGCACATGACAACTCCCTTACGCATCTGGGCTGGTGCCGCACTCGCCTCCATGCTGTGCGCCACTGCCTGGGCCCAGCCACACAAGTCAATAAACCTGCGCGACGGATGGACGTTCTCAAAAGACGGCGCACCCTTTCACACCGTAACACTCCCCCACGACTGGGCCATCTCGGGCGACTTCGACCGGAGCATTGACCTGTGGAAAAGCGAGAGCATGGTGAACGGCCAGAAGGTCGTGCACGAGTCAGCTGGCAACACGGGCGCGCTGCCCTGGCCTGGCAAGGGGGAGTACCGGACAACCTTCCGGGTACCACGCCCCTACACACATGCCGAGTTGGTCTTCGACGGAGCAATGGCCGAGCCCGAGGTGTATGTCAACGGACAACTGGCAGGCAAGTGGGCCTGCGGATACAACGCCTTCCGCGTGGATGCCACCCCCTTCCTGAGGGGAGGTGACAACACCCTCGTGGTCAAACTCACCAACGTGGAACAGAGCAGCCGGTGGTATCCGGGCGGTGGCCTATACCGTCCCGTCACGCTCGTGCTGTCAGGCAAAGATGCCATCGACACGTGGGGCGTGAGCGTGACAACTCCCGAGGTGAGCGCAGCATCGGCCACCATAAACGCCGATGTCACCCTGCGCGAGGGCAGTGCCGATGGACTGAAGGCCCAGCTGACGGTGCTTGACAAGGACGGCCAGGTGGTGTGCTCGGGAGAACAGGCCTTCTCCCAGGGAAAACTGAGCGCAAGGCTCACCCTGGAGCATCCCGCCCTCTGGTCACCAGAGACTCCCAACCTTTACACCCTGGTTACCCGTCTGACCAGGGACGGAAAGGTGGCCGACGAGAACCGCACACGCTTTGGCGTGCGCAGCATCTCATTCACGAGGGAGGGGGGATTTCAACTCAACGGAAAGACTCGCAAGTTCAAGGGGGTGTGCCTGCACCATGACCTGGGCCCCCTGGGGGCTGCGGTCAACCAGGCTGCCATCACCCGCCAGATAAGAATCATGAAGGAAATGGGCTGCGATGCCATCCGCACCTCGCACAACATGCCCTCGACCATGATGATGGACCTGTGTGACTCACTGGGCATGATGGTGATGGCCGAGTCGTTTGACAGTTGGATGACGGGCAAGACGGCCAATGCCTACAACCGCTTCTTCAACGAGTGGGCCGAGCGGGACCTCACCAACCTCTACCTCAACCACCGCAACCATCCCTCGATAGTGATGTGGAGCATCGGCAACGAGATTCCCGACCAGGCCACAAAGGCCGGGGCCGACGCTTGCCGACGCCTGGTGAGTCTGATGCACAGGCTTGACCCCACGCGCCCTGTCACAGCGGGAGTCGATAAGGTGGAGGAGGCAACACGCAGCGGATACATCAACGAACTGGACATCCCTGGCTTCAACTATCACACCCATTGCTACGAGACCTACATCGACTCTCTCACATGCGGCTTCCTCATAGGCAGCGAGACGGCCTCCACACTCAGCAGCCGTGGCGTGTACCACTTTCCCGTGGTGCTCACCACCAATGGGAGCACACATGCTGACAGGCAAGTGTCCAGTTATGACCTCTACAGCGGCAACTGGAGCAACGTGCCTGACTACGACGCGTGGTACCAGGACCGGAAGCCCTGGCTGCTGGGAGAGTTCGTGTGGACAGGCTTTGACTACCTGGGCGAGAACTATCCCTACAATGCCGAGGGCATGTGGCCCTCGCGCAGCAGTTACTTCGGAATAGTCGATTTGGCAGGGCTTCCCAAGGACAGATATTACTTCTACCGCAGCCGATGGAACACCAGCGAGGCCACCCTGCACCTGCTCCCACACTGGACGTGGCCAGGTATGGAGGGCAAGAACATCCCCGTGATGTGCTACACCAGTTACCCCGAGGCTGAGCTCTTCGTGAACGGCAAGAGCCAGGGACGCGTGAGGAAAGACCCCACCAAGCTGTTCTCGGCCAACCGGCTCAAGTGGATGGACGTGGCCTATGAGCCAGGTGAACTGAAAGTGGTGGCCTATGATGCCAGTGGCCAGCGGGCGGCCGAGGAGGCCGTGCACACTGCCGGCGAGCCCGCGCGACTGGAACTGACCCCTGACCGCAGGGTGATAAAGGCCGACGGGGACGACATCTCCTTCGTCACCGTAAGGATGCTGGATGCCAACGGCAACGAGTGCCCGAATGCCGACCAGGAACTGCTCTTCATGGTGAAGGGTGCCAAGTACCAGGCGGCCTGCAATGGCGATGCCTCATCACTTGAGCCTTTCGAGAAGCCACAGATGCGGCTGTTCCATGGCCAGCTGGTGGTACTGGTGCGCTCCACGCGCAAGCCTGGAACCGCCACATTGACAGTAACCTGCAAGGACAAGCCCAGCATCTCGGCACAGACAGCCATCCGTGTGGAGCGATGACGACGGCCTGCCACTGCCCCACCCTGCCCTGCATGGGTATGGCATCCATCACAGAGAAAGGCTGGCAGGGCCCCGCACGGCCCACAGGACACACACGCGTGCTCCCTGACAAGCAATTTGCCGCAGAAATATTTGCATAACTGAAAACTTTGCATTACCTTTGCACTCGCTAAGAAAAAGCGCATGGTGCCATAGCTCAGTTGGTAGAGCAAAGGACTGAAAATCCTTGTGTCCCCG
>CAVKOT010000276.1:0-2861 GCA_963658045.1 Opitutia bacterium UBA4654 | reverse complement strand
GCAGGGAGTCCGTACAACCATCATACATGCGCAAAAGTACGAAGTTTTCTCCTTACTGCCAACTCTTTATGCTCTCTCTTCCTGCGTGGATATATATCTTCATCCCCATTCGGGAAGGATTTGGGGATGCGGGCCAGTATATTTCCTCACCGTCCAACCCAAGGCTGGACGGTGCGAGAAGTTAACTTACTTTGGCAAGTCAGTATGCTTGCATCCACCGTCCAGCCTTGGGTTAGACGGTGGGCATGTACTTTTGTACGGCCTGTCCTTACTTCCTCATGCCCCATACAGGCATACTCCTTTCCACGTGCAAGCATCATCCCCAGGGGTTCCCTTGCTGGATGTCAAGAGATGGAAGCCCAGGGCCTCGCGCATGATTGAAATGCCGACAAAAGCGTGAAAAGTGCTTCTTGTAACATGCCTAAGTGGTTCATACTGGTTCATATAACAATAATTAACGTTTTTTTTTTTTTTTTTTTTGAACATGCTCCCTGGCATACATTTGCATTGTCGAAATGCCGTAATGACATTCCATCCAGAAAAATCCATAAAGAGAGCAGATATGAATGAGACTGTTTATTGTAAGTGTCCGTTCTATAAATAAAAAGAATATATGAAAAGGGTAATTCTGTTTATTGCATTCGTCGGGGTGATGCTGGGCGCATACGCTGACGAGGAGAAGTATTATCCCAAGGAGACTGATGACTACATCACCATCAATGATGTGACGGTCGTGCCTGGGAGTGATGCCACATACAAGGCGAGGCTTAATCTTGTGGGCACGCAAATTTACACGGCATTCGAAATGGACTTGGAGTTGCCGTCGGGGCTGGAGCCAGAAATGGATAAGAATGGCAAGCCGAAGGTGTCTCTGTGGATGGGAACAAATACGATTTATCCCTATACGGAAGATGAGGATTCTGGGAACAAGGTTTTCTCACACACTTTGGCAAAGTCTTATGGCGCGATAGGCCCCAATATAATAAGAATGTCCTGTATCAGTTTGAATGGTGAGGAACTGACGGCAAAGGAGGGTACATTGGTGACAATTACCCTAAAGACCACCACATACCTCAAGCCGGGCGATGTGCAGATAAAGGTGACCAATCTGCACTTTATGACTAATGAGGAAATATGGGTGAATGATAAGCAGAACAACGGACAGCAGTATAACTGCAAGGACCAGACACTCACCGTGCATGCTAAGGGCGAGAGCCGGGCTACTGTGGCCGTCAGTGCCAAGAACAAGTACAGCACCTGCGTCCTGCCGTTTGACGTGAATGTGTTGCCTAATGGGCTGCATGCTTATACGGTGACGGAGCGGTCGGCTGATGCCCGCTATGCTTATCTGAAGGAGGCAAAGAGCATCAAGGCATTCACTCCCTATATCCTTTATGCTGAGAATGGGTTCACCGGTGACTTCAGCGGGACGGTGGATGAGAGCCTCTATCAGGAGGAGGTGGTGGAGGGCATACTCCATGGCACTCTGGTTCCCCGCTCGGTGGACGATGGGTTTATCCTCCAGAACCAGGGCGAGGGTGTCAAGCTCTATGCCATGCAGGGGAAGGAGTTCCTCATTCCCGCAGGCAAGTGCTGGGTGCTGCCCAAGATTAACAATGGCCAGGAGGTGAAGTCGCTCGACATGCGGATGGATGATGCCACGGGGGTGGGGCCTGTTGCACAGGAGGTGGAGCCCCGTGTGCTTTATTCCCTGGACGGCAAGCGTGTGCGTCATCCGCAACGCGGACATATATATATAATGAGTGGAAAGAAAGTCATAATGTTAAAATAACCAGTCAATATACTTTTATGCTATGAGAAAGTTGTTTTTTGTGACGCTGTTGGCCTGTGTGGGTATCATGCAGGCAATGGCACAGAGTTTTACCTACAAGGATAAGAATGGCGTGTGGGAATGTACGGTGCTTTCCGCCGAGGACAAGACAGTGAGCATCAACCGTATGTTTGAACCAGGGGAGGAGGTGATAATCCCCAGCACCGTGTCTGACAGCACGGGTTGTGAGTATGTGGTGACGGAATTGACGGATAGTTATAGGTTCTTTCACTATATTGATGAGAAAGGCTATGATAAGAATTATGACGTGAGACGGGTCACCTTACCTGAAAAACTGCAGAGTATAGAAAGTAACCTTTTAAGGGGATGTGGCAAATTGCGTGAAGTGAAAAACACTTCCTGTGTGAAAACTGTCGGAAGTGAAACTTTTTTTATGTGCTCAAGTTTGCAGTCCGTGGATTTGCCAGCATGCACATCGGTGGGCGAGAATGCTTTTAATGGATGCTCAAGTTTGCAGTCTATAGATTTGCCAGAATGTGTGTCTGTCGGAGATTGGGCTTTTTCATGCACAGCGTTATACGAGATATCATTTCCAAAGACGTTGAAGAGTCTGGGGTATAGTTGTTTTAACAATAATGTTGTTTGTACGTTCAATTCAGAAGTGCCACCTGTGATATTGGGTAGTGGAGGAAATGTATTTCAAACAACATCGCTGATTCGAGTGCCAGAGTCAAGTGTTGATGCATACAGGTCGGCTGATGTGTGGAGCAATTATAAGGATAAGATTATTTCGCAGAGCAAGCGGGTAGATTGGGATGTGCAGACAACGGCACTGGAGAATGCCGCAGGACTGGAAAAGGTGATACCCACGACGGACATGGCAAATGTGGTGTCGCTGAAGGTGTCGGGCACCATCAATGGCTATGACATCTTCATGATAAGGACTAAGATGTATAACCTCCATCACCTGGACTTGACAGATGCTGAGTTTGTGGCCAATGACAAGGAGTATTATACCGGATGTCATACCGAGGACAACACGGTGGGTTCAAATGCTTTCTATACTATG
>CAVKOT010000275.1:0-2882 GCA_963658045.1 Opitutia bacterium UBA4654 | reverse complement strand
TAACAGTATGCGAGAGACCCAATGTTTAAAAGGGATAAGGCAGCTGAATAGTTACATTTGCATTCAATTGCAGTTAATTTATGTTAATACCATGCCGCCATTTATCATAAAGTGAACAGAAATTGATACTTTTGTAACAACGGATATGACCATTACCTAACCAATAAACTACAATAAGCACAATGAGGAAACTCTTTCGCTTGTTCCTGCTGACAGCCATCGGCTTGGCAGGAAACCTCACGGCTCTGGCCCAACACACTTATGTGAACGGCATCTGTACCGACGAGGACTGCTCTTCCCCTTATGAGCAACCCGCCCAGGAGGACGGATGGTTCATCCTGAAGAACGCGGGCAACGTGGAATGGTTCTCCAAGCAAATCGCTTCGGGAGAACTCACGCTGAACGCCAGGATGGACTGTGACATCGACTTCCAAGGCATCGAGAACCTGCACAGCCCCATCGGGCCAAACACAGGCAAGAAGTTCAACGGCACCTTCGATGGACAGGGACACCGCATCATGAACATGGTCATCAACCGACCCGAAGAGGACAACCAGGGCTTCTTCGGCTTCCTGCGCGGCAACAACCAGGACACGCGGGTGATGAACCTCATCATCGACAAGTCCTGCTCCATCACGGGCAAGAACTACGTGGGCGGCATCACGGCCAACTCACAGAACGCCGAGACCATCATCTACATCGAGAACTGCATCAACGAGGCCGACATCACAGCAGCCAAGGGCGGTGACGCTGGCGGCATCATCGGCTCCAGCAGCAACTACTACTGCAAGTGGAACATCAAGAATTGCGTGAACACCGGACACATCGTGGCCATGGGTGACAAGGGCGATGGCATAGGATATGCCGGTGCGCTATCCGGCTGGATGGGCAACAACGGTGCAGTCACCGTAGATGGCTTCCTCAACATCGGCGTGGTGGAGGGCTTCGACGGCAGCAGCAACATCACACGCATGGTAAGCGGCTCATACAAGAACGTCTATGACCTGAGCGACACCGAGGGCGCAGGACAGGGCATCGTGGACGGCCTCACCGCCGACGACATCACCAGCGGCCGCCTCGCCTATCTGCTCAATGGCGACCAGAGCAACATCGTATGGCGGCAGACACTGGGCACAGACCCCTATCCCGTACCTTTCGGGACAAGCAAGCAGGTGTATCTGAACGGCCAGGTGAGCTGTGATGGCACACCCCTGGAGGGAGGCTCCTACAGCAACACTGAGGCCGAGCCCGTCATCCCCCCGCACACCTTTGTCGAGGGAGACTATTACTGCACCGTGTGCGGCCACATCAACGAGAACTACTGTCCCTCTGTTGATGGCGCATATCAGATAGGCACAGCCGATGAGCTGGAGTGGTTTGCCGCCCTGGTGGCTGACGGCAAGACCGAGGCCAATGCCGTGCTCACCAAGGACATTGACCTCACAGGCAGCGGATTTCCTGGCATCGGCACCCGCGACAGGGGCTACAAGGGCTCCTTTGACGGACAGTTCCACACCATCTCCCACCTCGACCTCAGCACTGTGGCCAATGACTGGTCAGGCTTCTTCAACTTCATCAATGGCGGGGCCACCATCCAAAACCTCACCCTGGACGAGACCTGCGTCATCTGCGGTGGCATGGGCGTGGGCCTGATAGGCGGTGCCAACCAGACTGGCAACATTCTGCTGCGCAACCTGGGCATGCACGGTGACGTGACTGCCAGCGCCAAGAACGCGGGCGGCATCCTGGGATGCAACACAGGCAGCCAGGCCAGCATACGCATGGAGAACTGCTTCGTGACGGGCAACGTGACAGGCGGCAATGAGAGCGGACTCATCAGCGGATGGATGGGAAGCAACAGCCCCGTGGCCGTGAACTGCTGGGGCTCCGGCGAGTGCATTGGCACCGACGGCAATGAGAAGTACCTCTTCCGCCACAACAACCTGACACTGACCAACTGCTTCTCTGTCAACGGCACACAGGGTACCATCTGCACCCTGGAGGACGTTCTGAGCGGCGCGCTCACCTACATGATTGACAAGGGGCTGGAGACTCCCGCATGGTACCAGAACATCGACAACGGACAGACCAGGGATGACTACCCCACCTTTGACCCCTCGCACGGCACCGTGTATGTGCTGGCACAGATGAACTGTGACGGCACATACGATGCCGAGGACGCAAGTTACTCCAACACCAACTCCACCGTCATCCCGCCCCACCAGTTCCAGGACGGCTTCTGCAAGAAGTGCGGGCATGAGGATGCCGACTATCCCTTCCTGCGTGTGTTTGCCAACGCTGACCACGACGATGCCCAGGGCTATGTCAACAACCAGTCCAACGACGGCTCGGGCCTGGCCATCAACAATAGCGTGGCCGAGCACTGGAACCAGCAGTGGTTTGACACCTACCAGCAAGTGACCGGCCTCAGCAAGGGCATCTACAAGCTGCGCGTGCAGGGACTCACCCGTGTCAAGGAATGGCGCGACGGCGAGGGAGAGCCCTATGAGAACGGCGAGCTCTCAGAGGACTACAAGCCCCTCTACCTCAACAGCCAGTACTATGCCGAGGTGGGCGGCCGCCGCGTGGCCAACCGCTTCATGGACATCGCCGAGGGACGCTATGAGCAGAGCACAGGCGAGACTGAGAACTTCAACGAGAGCACCAACTGCTATGTGCCCAACTCACTGGCCGCCGCACACAAGCGTTTCCTGAAGGGTGCCTACTGGAACGCGCCCCTCTACTTCGCTGTCGAGAGCGAGCAGGACACCGTGCGCATCGGTGTGGAGAACCACATGTACCTCTTCGGCAACTGGACGGTGTGGGACACCTGGCGACTGGAGTATGTGGGCGAGGCCACGGATGACCACATCGCGCTGATA
>CAVKOT010000274.1:0-2899 GCA_963658045.1 Opitutia bacterium UBA4654 | reverse complement strand
TTATTCAACTGGTGAATGATCAAAAATTGAGAATGAAAATGGAGAAGAAATCGAGGAAACTATTCTTGAGAGAATTCTTTGTTGAGAATAGGATAAAGTTTCTACAAGAACAATATAATGGATAGGATAGCGACTCTTTAGTTTGCTCTGCTTGCAATAAACCAGGATAACAAATTTTGCGGTGTGAAGGCTGAATTCACAGAAGAGTATGTTGAGATAATGCAAAGGTTGATGTGAATTGATGTTGCAGAAATTTGAAATAGGTGGTATGCCACAGATATCAGTAAATCTTTTGTTCTTGAAATACTGCCTTGGCAGCGAGGTGGACGTGGAAAAACTTCTTGCCGGGATGGATTGGCAGCAATTGTATGCTTTTGCTTCCAAGCAAGCGATACTGGGTGGCTGCTTCGATGGTGTTGATCGATTGGGTAAAGAATGCCCGGAGGGGTTGAGACGTAATCCTATCGGACAAGACTTGCTGATGACGTGGATGGGGCTGGTGCAGGCAATCAGGCGACGGAATATGCTGGTGAACACAGCGGCAGCACGTCTCTATGACAAACTGAGAGGGGATGGACTGAGATGCTGTATTTTGAAAGGGCAGGGCAACGCGCTGATGTATCCGAACCCGTATTCCCGTACCCCTGGTGACATAGATGTGTGGGTGAATGCGGGGCGGGAAACGATTATGGAGTACGCCAGGACGCATTTCCCACAGGAGGAGGAACTCCGGTACCATCATCTGGAAACCACAATAGAGGGGATACCTGTGGAACTCCACTTCATCCCTTGTCTGATGAACAATCCTCTCTATAATGCCCGCCTGCAGAGGTGGTTCCAGAAAAATGCGGACTTGCAATGCTCTAATGTGGTGACACTGCCTGATGGGGCAGGGGAAATGGCTGTGCCAACGACTTCGTTTAACGTGATTTACCAGTTGTGCCACCTGTATCACCACTTCTTTGACGAGGGGATAGGCATGAGGCAGATGATAGACTATTTTTATGTCATTGAGGCTTTCGCATCTCTCCGGGCTGATGAGCGGACAGGCTCTTTTGCCACGCAGCGTAAGTTGAGGTATCTGGGGCTCTGGCACTTTGCCGGGGCGGTGATGTATGTGCTGCATGAGGCACTTGGCTTGACTGAAGATAAGATGATTTGCCCAATGGATGAGAGGCGAGGCAAGTTGCTGCTGTCAGAGATTATGGATGGCGGAAACTTTGGCAAGCATTACACCAAATATGGACATTTCACACGGCAGGGCATGGTGAGGAAGTATTTCCTGAAGGTGTGGCGCAACATGCATTTCGTGAGATATTATCCTGCCGAGGCTTTGTGTGAGCCTGGGTTCCGCACTTGGCATTTCCTGTGGAGGTTGGGGCATAAGGGGGCATGTGTCCTTTGATGCCAGTGGGAAATCACTGCCTGGCTCTTGCCGCGTAATGGAAATCATTGTAACTTTGTTTCCTAATTTATGAAAAGGTAACAACTTATTAAAGCAAAGAACGGAAATGAAGAAGATTACATTCACGCTGGTGGCAGCCGCCCTCTGTCTGGGAGCCTGCCAGCAGAAGGCGGGCGAGACGGAGTTGACGATAAGGACGGCACAAGGACAGCAGGTGCCTCAGGTCATCGTGGCTCCAGGTACGGGTGACACCCTGAGCACAAAGTGCGAGGTCCAGCCCGACTGCAGTGTCGTGCTCTGTGCCGGTGCTGCTGACACGCTCATCGGACTGGTGACGTTGGGCGAGCGCAATGACTGGCCTGTGATACTGGATGGCGAGCCCCTGGAACTGGACTTCTCTGGCGAGAAGCCTGTGCTGGTTAAGGGCTCGGACATGAACAGACGGCTCATGGAGGTGCGGACTGCACTGAAGAAGGCTGCTGACGGGAGAACGCCTATCATGGAGGACTATGGCAAACTCATGGAGAAGTATAACGGCCAGATTCCTGACTCGCTGACGAAGGGGCTGGACGACCGATATGACCAGTGGGAACAGAGTCTGAAGGAGTGCTACAAGAAGCAGGTGGAGGACAACAGGGACAACATCATCCCCGTGTATGTCCTCTCGGTGGCAGGCTCGATGCTCGATGCCGAGTATGAGGAGGAATTCCTCAAGGACTATCCTTACAAGAACCACAGCGCACTCCAGTACACTTACATGGCCATCCAGGGCGAGAAGGGCAAGAAGGTTGGCGCCTCGCTGATAGACTTTGAGATGAATGACATCAAGGGTGAGCCCCACCATCTGAGTGATTATGTGGGCAATGGCAAATATACGCTGGTTGACTTCTGGGCCACATGGTGTGGCCCCTGCCGTCAGGAGATGCCCAATGTGAAGGCTTGCTATGAGAAGTACAAGGACATGGGCTTCCAGGTGGTGGGCATCTCATTTGACAATGACCAGGCTGCCTGGGAGAAGGGCGTGAAGGAACTGGGCATCACCTGGCCCCAGCTGAGTGACCTGCAGGGCTGGGGCAACAAGGCCAGCAACCTCTACAACATCAAGAGCATTCCTGCCACCGTGCTCTACAGCCCCGACGGCAAGGTGATAGCCTCTAACCTGCGTGGCGAGGAATTGGCCACCAAACTGGCTGAACTGCTTGAGAAGTGACTTCTGCTGTCACGCCAGGGGCGTGCTGAGCACCTGCCTGGCTATGTGACCCCCAACGTGCATACAGCCAGAAGAAGACGGACTGCTTGTCTTACCTCATGATGGGGTAGGGCGGGCAGTCCGTTTTTTTGTTTCATATCAGTCAATCTTGGATAGATGTTGCTTGGGGAGAGAAAGAATGCTTGCTCTGGCAAGTTGGAAAGGAGAAATGTATGGGCAAGAGTATATGCTCACCGTCCAGCCCAAGGCTGGACGGTGGATGAAAGCATACTGACTTTGCAAAG
>CAVKOT010000273.1:0-2905 GCA_963658045.1 Opitutia bacterium UBA4654 | reverse complement strand
GAGCGCAGCGGGCTGCGTGACTGATGAGACATGGGAATAGAGCCGCAGTATGAGCAGAAGATGATGGTGAAATAAGAACAAGAACATCCACTTATAGATTATATCATTTAATTTTGAACAGCTACTTATATGACTGATTCCTCATACCTTGACCTTCTGAACCCCCAGCAGCTGGAGGCCGTGTGCTGTACTGACGCTCCCTCGCTGGTCATCGCCGGAGCGGGCAGCGGCAAGACGCGTGTGCTGACCGCCAAGATAGCCTACCTGCTGAGCGAGGGGGGACTCGAGCCGCAAAGCATCATGGCGCTCACCTTCACCAACAAGGCCGCCAGCGAGATGAAGCAGCGCATAGCCACACTGGTGGGCGCGCAGGCGGCAGCACGCATCACCATGGGCACGTTCCACAGCGTGTTTGCACGCATCCTGCGACGCGAGCACGAGGCCATCGGCTACCCGGCCGACTATACCATCTATGACACCTCGGACAGCGAGAGCCTCGTCAAGGACATCATCCGGGGCATGCACCTGGACGAGAAGAAGCAGTACAAGCCCTCGGCCGTGCTCGCGCGCATCAGCAAGGCCAAGAACGCCCTGCTGCTGCCCGACCAGTACCCGGCCTCGCAGGCCGTGGCCGACCAGGCTGCGAACATGCAGGCCGTGGGACACATCTACAGGCAGTACCAGGACAGGCTCAGGCAGGCTGGCGCCATGGACTTTGACGACCTGCTGCTGCAGACGTGGCTGCTCTTCCACAACAGCCCCGACGTGGCCCTGAAGTACCAGGACATCTACCACTACGTCCTGGTGGACGAGTACCAGGACACCAACTATGCCCAGCACCAGATCGTGCTGCAGCTGACACGCAGGCGGCAGCGCATCTGCGTGGTGGGGGATGACGCGCAGAGCATCTACAGCTTCCGTGGGGCGGAGATAGGCAACATCCTGCACTTCCAGGAGGCCTACCAGGGCGCACGACTCTTCAAGCTGGAGCGCAACTACCGCTCCACGCAGACCATCGTGGACGCGGCCAACAGCCTCATCCGCCACAACCAGGGGCAGATACCCAAGCAGGTGTTCAGCGAGAACCCCAAGGGCGCGCCCATCGAGATGTTCCGCACCTACAGCGACATCGACGAGGCCGCCACCATCGTGCGCCACCTCACGCGCCTCCACCAGCGCGAGCACCTGCCCTACAGCGAGATGGCCATCCTGTACCGCACCAACAACCAGAGCCGCAGTTTCGAGGAGGAGCTGCGCCGCCGTGGGGTGCCCTACCATGTGTATAGCGGCCTCTCCTTCTACCAGCGCAAGGAGGTGAAGGATGCCATCGCCTATCTGCGCCTATGCGTGAACCCCCTGGACGAGACGGCCCTACGGCGCGTCATCAACTACCCCACGCGCGGGATAGGGGGCACGACCGTCGAGCGCGTGTGGGCAGAGGCGGCCAGCAGCGGCATCAGCCCCTGGCGGGTGGTGGAGCAGCCCTCGGCCCACGGGCTGGCGGCCGGGCCGGCCAGGAAGCTCACGGCCTTTGCCACACTCATAGGGCAGTTCCGCCAGGCCATGGACGAGGGCATGGACGTGTATGCCCTCATGCTCAAGATACTCAGCGAGAGCGGCATGCAGGCCGACGTGTTCCAGGGCTCCGACCCCGACGGCATAGCGCGCCAGCAGAACCTCCAGGAGCTCACCGACTCCATCAGCACCTTTGTGCAGGAGCGGCAGGAGCAGGGCCTGCCCATGGGGGTGGCCGACTACATGCAGGAGGTGAGCCTGCTCACCGACCCGGGCGAGGGCAAGGCCGACGAGGATGCCGACCACGTGGCCCTGATGACCGTGCATGCCTCCAAGGGACTGGAGTTCAAGGCCGTGTGCGTGGTGGGCATGGAGGAGAACCTCTTCCCCAGCCAGATGGCCATGGATGACCCGCGCGGGCTGGAGGAGGAGCGACGCCTCTTCTACGTGGCCATGACGCGCGCGGGCGAGCACCTGGCGCTCTCCTGTGCCCGCAGCCGCATGTACCGGGGCCACATGGAGTTCTTCGACCCCAGCCGCTTCCTGGCCGAGATAGGGCCGGACTATCTGAGGCAGGGCCAAAGGGAAGCCCCCCTCAGTCCCCCCAAGGGGGGAAGTGGCCATACTCCCGACAGAGCATTCCTCACTCCCTTGGGAAACAGAAGGGAAGCCCCCCTCAATCCCCCCAGGGGGGGAAGGGACAATACCCCCGACAGAGCATTCCTCACCCCCTTGGGAAACCAGCGGAGGTCCTCTTCCCTTTCCCCCCTGGGCGGGAGCAGAGTGAGACAGGGCTCCTCCTCCCTTGGGGGGACCAGAGGGGGGCTTGGCTTCCCGTCCTCTCCGGCATCCTCCCCTGCCTCATCCTCTCCATCCTCCTCTCTCTCAGTCCAGCCAGGCCAGCAGATTGTGCATGACCGCTTCGGGCTGGGCACGGTGGAGAAGGTGGAGGGCACAGGCATAGATGCCCGCGCCACAGTGGCCTTCGAGTCTGCCGGGCGCAAGCAACTGCTCCTGCGCTTCGCACGATTCAAACTAAGATAATTTTGAATTAAGAATTTTGAATTTTGAATTGGCCTGTCCTCTGCCTGTCTGTGGAAGCCACTCCTTCACTTCGGCAGGGGGGGCATGGCAACTCTTAATTCAAAATTCTTAATTCTTAATTAACCCCGATTATAGGGGTGACGTGTGCCCTTGTCACGACAATTGAGTAACTGAGTAATTGAGTAACTGAGTCAATTATGAATTTTGAGTTGGGGCCCCATCCCCAGCCTTCCCCAAGGGGAAGGAGTGGCTTCCCGACAGGCAGAGGACTGGATAATTAAGAATTAAGAATTAGGTATAGGCGTTTAGAGCGCACTAATTAAAAATAATTCCGTACCTTTGCAGT
>CAVKOT010000272.1:0-2941 GCA_963658045.1 Opitutia bacterium UBA4654 | reverse complement strand
GAGCACGTGATTTGTAATCTCGGGGTCGTTGGTTCGAATCCGACAAGAGGCTCACCAGGGAGAGTAGAAGGGGGTGTCACAGTCTGTGTGTCACCCCCTTTCCCGTTTTTCAAGCGATGATTAGGGACGTTCATTTCAGCACGGTTCTTTACGCAAGGCTCAATGCCACATTGGGCGAGGGGGGCTGCGCGGCTCTGCCGGCCTTTCTGCGCACGCTCAGCGTCTCGCAGTTCCGCACGGCTGGGTACATCCTGGGGGAGCGTGTTGCCAGCGAGTTGCCGCCCGAACAGTTCTGGGAACTTTTCCTTACATTAGTCCAGATGGACAACCGTGCGTTCCTGGTCACCATGCTGCATGCTTTGTCCATACGCTTGGAGCGAGGGGATGTGAGCATTGATGATGATGGTTTCCATCAGTTTATACCATTGCTCACTGATGTGGATTCCTGCAAGGTTCTTCGTTACCTACTCCCTTTACAGCCGACTCCGCAGGCTGTCACAGGTTTGCTGGATAGTATGAAAGTTGATGACACCATGAGGCGCATTCGCCTCTTGCTTCCTGTGGGCACGATACCGTGTGCCTTTGTCTTGTTTCGCACGCTTAGGTATGTCGAGCATGACCATGCACTGCTGGTACGTGTGGCAGCCTCATTGGTTCGCCAGGGCGACTCCGTGTCCTTCAACCTGGCCAGTATCATGCGCGAGTTCTTTGGCTTGAGCGAACTCAAGGGGACGTTCTCGCTGCATCTGAGCCCCTGGCAGCTTAGCCGTCTGGAGACTTCCTACGATGCCTTCTCCCAGGCTCTTCGTTTTTGAGCATTCTCTCCCTTGGGTATGCGATTCCCGTCTGTGTCCTTAGCGCAGCCTCTCCGTCAGCGTTCCTTATCCCCAATCGCCTGTTGTGGATTTGGGCATTGGGCAGCATGTGGCAAGCGGATGCTCCTGCTTCCTGCATGCTTTCCGCCCTCGCCACGATTACCTTTTCACGCGTGACAGGAAGGTGATGGGGCTGTGGGTTCCGCGTGTTTTGATGTCCCTTCTCACCAATGGCTGATTTCTGCTTATCTGTCGTGTGGGAACAATTGTTTCCTTATCCATCCCCTGTGCCTGGCGGCATGCCAGATGCAAAGTGCCAGGAACAGGAAGCCTACCTTTCCATGTGCTGCCCCAATAGGGGAGTGGCTCATTGTCGTGACAGTGTGCGCCAGGGCTGCTATGCTGAGGACAAGCAGGAGGGCAAGCACCACACAGAGCCACTTCGAGAGCCCCCTCTGCCTCTCGATTTTCATGAGCCAGTGACTCTTGCCGAAGTGCAGGTACAAATGGTCGGTTACCAGAATGAGCATCGTGAGGCCAAGGGCGCAATGCAGATACATCCAGGCCGAGAAGGGCTGGCCCCACAGTCCCATACCTCCGCATGCCTCCATCTCTACGCTCGACAGGAGTGTCAGAATGCCTGCAGGCAGCAGTAACAGGTTACACAGCCTCAGCCTTTTTATCTTTTCCATAAATCAATTCTTTTATGATGGCGCAAAGGTAGCGTCTTGTTTCCAAGTGGGGAAGCATTCTTGTGCTTTTCCTCGCCTTTCTGTTTGGGGGATGCCAGACAGTTCCTGCTTGCCCCATGCTCGGATGGGCGCATGCCGCTGCGTGCGTCATCGCACCGGCATGCATGTTTGATTGCAGGGGCATGCGTGGCCCATCGCATCGCCATGCGTTCTCTGCAGTTTCTTACCGCGTTTTTCTCCTCATCTTCCAGTGGCCTGTGTGACATGCCTAAATCTTCCTTTTTGCCCGTCTCAGCCCCGCAGTTCCCTTGCGCGCGCATATAATATATAATGAGGGCGGAAAAAAGTTCGTGTGTTCGTGCAAGAAAGTCCTGTGTGTTCTTGTGTATAGCGCAAAGTCGGTGTACCTTTGCAACCGCAAACAGGGAGGGACGCTCCTCGAGAGAGTTCCGCTGGGGTTTGCGCCCCGAAAGGGGCTTGAGCATTGAGAGACTTACATAGACAAGAGAAGTAGTACAAGAGAGAAGTACAGGAAAGGAAAAGCGAACCGTCAGCCTCCCTGTTAAATAATGGGGAGGCGAGATAATACAGGAATATAAGAGACTCCGGTAGATGATGGATGCCTGGACTGGGAGATGCGCTCGCGCTGGATAGGGCGTTGCACAGCAACGAAGAATGGAAGTCCCCTTGGGGACAGCCAAAGATACTATACAATGAAGAGTTTGATCCTGGCTCAGGATGAACGCTAGCTACAGGCCTAACACATGCAAGTCGAGGGGCAGCACGGGGATAGCTTGCTATCCTGGGTGGCGACCGGCGCACGGGTGCGTAACGCGTATCCAACCTTCCCCCTACTCCGGGACAGCCCGTCGAAAGGCGGATTAAGACCGGATGGCGTCACGTGGCCGCATGGCCGTGTGACTAAAGGTATTCGGTAGGGGATGGGGATGCGACTGATTAGCTTGTTGGCGGGGCAACGGCCCACCAAGGCTACGATCAGTAGGGGTTCTGAGAGGAAGGTCCCCCACACTGGAACTGAGACACGGTCCAGACTCCTACGGGAGGCAGCAGTGAGGAATATTGGTCAATGGGCGGAAGCCTGAACCAGCCAAGTAGCGTGCGGGAAGACGGCCCTACGGGTTGTAAACCGCTTTTGTTCGGGAACAAAGATGGCCACGTGTGGCCAGTTGCGTGTACCTTACGAATAAGCATCGGCTAATTCCGTGCCAGCAGCCGCGGTAATACGGAAGATGCGAGCGTTATCCGGATTTATTGGGTTTAAAGGGAGCGTAGGCGGGCTGTTAAGTCAGCGGTCAAATGTCAGGGCCCAACCTTGGCATGCCGTTGATACTGGCGGCCTTGAGTTCACACAAGGAAGGTGGAATTCGTCGTGTAGCGGTGAAATGCTTAGATATGACGAAGAACTCCGATTGC
>CAVKOT010000271.1:0-2943 GCA_963658045.1 Opitutia bacterium UBA4654 | reverse complement strand
GACCCACGGTCCCTCGTTGCATCTGTTTGCTTCCCAGTTGACGCGCTCCCACTCCTGTGATGCCTCGGAAATGAGGCTTGGCTCACTTGCCAGACCACTCAAGTCATCCTTTAGCCTTGCTGCGAAAATCTGTCCTGTGGCCACACCGTCCTTGGTGAAGTTGTGGCTGTAGTAGAGGTACGGCTCGCCAGAGTCGTCCACAAAGATGTCACAGTCGATGGCAGAGTACTTGGGGTCAATCCATGGCACATACAAGTCCCGGTAGCCACCGTCTGGCTGGTCGCTTGCAGCGAGGCAGGTGATGTAGGTGCCATACTTAGGACTGAAACAACTAAAGGTGAGGTAGTACTTTCCCTGAAACCTTCTGACCTCAGGAGCCCAGAAGCATATCGCTCCCTGGTATATCTCGCCTTTGGCCTCATAGAGTTTGCCACTATACTGCCAGACCCTCAAATCCTTGGAGGTATAGAGGTCGAAACTGTGATTGTCGGTGGACGTGCCTGTCATGTAGTAAATGCCGTTGTCACCTGTGAAGACGCATGGGTCGGCCAGGTGGATGGGCTTTCCATCGCAATAGCACAGCGGGTCATAACCCTTTGCCAGTGAGGTGCCAGTGTGCCACACAGTCAGAAGGATTGCCAGGGAAAGCAGCCGGATGGTACTTTGAATTCTGCTCATAGGTAAGTCTTCATAGGTAAGTCAGGACTTCAGAGCCTCCAGGTTCTGTGGGTTGTCAATGGCCTTTCCCTCGCTGGTGTAGATGTAGTCCAGTCGCTGGGCATAGGCCTTCTCTATCTTTCCACGCACCATCTTCATGGTGCTGTTGATCATCTGGTTCTGTTCCGTGAATGGCTCCTTGAGTACCGCGAAGGTGGCAGGCAGCCACCTCTCGGGAAACAGTCCCTGCTGGTCACCTCCCTTGCGGAAGCGCATGATGTCCCTCTGTATCTCCTGCAGGGCCATGCGGCATCCCTCCTCGGTGGACAGGTCACAGCCCCTGCGCTTCAGTGCCTCGCGGTTGGGGACTATCAAGGCAGAGGTGTAGGCACTCTGGTTGTTATAGAGCATCACCTGGTCGATGGTGTCACAGAGTTGCACCAGAGCCTCCTCGATGCCCTCGGGACTGTACTTCTCGCCATCGCTGCCGATGAGCAGGCTCTTGAAACGTCCCAGCACATAGAGTAATCCCTCCTGGTTCATATATCCCAGGTCGCCCGTGTAGAGCCATCCGTCACGCACGGTAGAGGCTGTCGCCTCGGGGTTCTTCCAATAGCCGGCCATCACGTTCTCGCCCTTGACCACGATCTCTCCATGCTCTCCCTGGGGCAGTGCCTTGCCCTCGGCATCACAGATGCGCAACTCCAGTGGCTCCACCAGTTTGCCGCTGCTGCCCAGGCGGTAGCAATCGGGCGTGTTGGTGCTGATTACCGGTGTGGCCTCGCTCAGGCCATATCCCTGGTACATGGGCAGTCCGATGCCAATGTAGAACTTCTGCAAGTCCTTGTCAAGCAGGGCACCACCTCCGATGAAGAAGCGCAACTCGCCACCGAAACTCTCCCTCACCTTACTCAGAATTATCTTGTCGGCCAAAGCCACAAGAGGACGAAGCAGCATGCGCATGCCCTTGCCGTCCAGGCAACTCTCGCCATAATAGCGTCGGCGCACCCCTGTGGCCAGGTCGAAGAGACGCTGCACCTGTGGCCCTTGCTTGCGTATGCCCTGCTCGATGCTCTTCTTGAAACTCTTGGCCAGTGCGGGTACCGAGAGGATGAAGTGCGGCTTGACCTCACGTATATTCAGCGGGATGTTCTTCAGAGTCTCCATGGGTGAGCGCCCATTCTGCACAGTGGCTGCTGTGGCACCCTGCATCATCATCACATAGAATCCCACCACATGTGCAAAGCAATGGTCAAGTGGCAGGATGATGAGTGTGCGCCAGGTATGGTCGATGGGTACCCTGGTGAGGCATTGCTCCACATTGGCGGTGTAGTTGCGGTGTGTGAGACACACGCCCTTGGGGTCGGCTGTTGTGCCGCTTGTGTAGGTGATGGTGGCTATGTCAGAGTTCTGCAGGCTCGCTCCCACACTCTTGAACTCCTCCAGGGAAATGCTCTCCAGACGCTTGCGTCCCATCTCCATCACCTCGCTGATGCCTATCTCGCCTGGTTCCAACTGCTCCTGCTCGTCAAGCACGATCACGCGCTCCACCGTCGGGAGTTCCTTGTGTATGGCGCGCACCTTCTTCAGTTGCGTCCCGCTTACTATTATATAACGCACGTCACCATGCTTCATGCGGAACAGCAGGTCATTGCTCTCCTCCAGTTTGATGCTCAGGGGCACGTTGATGGCTCCTGCATAGAACATGGCCAGCTCGCTCACTATCCACAGGTTTCTTCCCTCGGAGAGCAGTGCCATGCAGTCGCCTTTCCTTACTCCCAGTTGCTGGAGCCCTGCTCCCAACTGGTAAACCATCTGCTGCACTTGCCTGTATGTGGTGTTGACCCATGTGTTCCCAACCTTCTCCATCAGGAATGTGTTGTTGGCATACACGTTTGCACTATGTTCGAACACGTCAACGATTGTCTTTTTCATATATCGCGGTTTTGCGGTTTTGTGGTTTTACGGTTATGCGGTTTTACGGTTTTGTCCCCCTTAGAATTCTGTAGGCTGACTCTCATTGCCGAACCTGTCAAGGGCTGTCACGGCCATGTGCAGGCCATAGAGTGTGCGTGAGAGCAGGTTGTAAGTGTATTCATTGCCCTCTGTCACCAGCACTATGTTGGCTGGGTCAGAGGTGTCTATGGGGGTGGACTTGCCTGCGTAAAGCACATAACGGCACGCCTCGCCATGCTTTCCCGTTACCTGGCTCCATGCCAGATGCTCATTGATGCCGTCCACCCGCTTCTGCTCCGTGATGCGTGGAGCCTGTGGAGGCGTGTCGCA
>CAVKOT010000270.1:0-2954 GCA_963658045.1 Opitutia bacterium UBA4654 | reverse complement strand
GCCGTGCAGTCCAAGGGACGGCTCTATGAGGACACGATGGCACTGCTCGCCGAGGCTGGCATCAAGGTGCCGCAGAGCAGGCGCACCCTGCTGGTGCAGAGCGGGAACTTCCCCATAGAGGTGCTCTTCCTGCGCGACGACGACATACCCCAGAGCGTTGCCACAGGTGTCGCTGACCTGGGCATAGTGGGGCAGAATGAGTATGAGGAGCGGGCCGAGGATGCCGAGGTGGTGCGTCCCCTGGGCTTCAGCAAGTGCCGCCTCTCACTGGCCATCCCGCATGCCGAGGACTACACCGGGCTCAAGTGGTTTGAGGGGAAGAAGATTGCCACCTCATACCCGGGCATCCTGCGCCGCTTCATGGAGAAGAACCGCATCGCTGCGGACATACATGTCATCACGGGCTCGGTGGAGATCAGCCCGGGCATTGGCCTGGCGGATGCCATCTTTGACATCGTGAGCAGCGGCAGCACGCTGGTGAGCAACAACCTGCGCGAGGTGGAGGTGGTGATGCAGAGCGAGGCTCTGCTGATAGCCCACCACGGCCTCTCGGAGGGGAAGCGCGCCGTGCTGGACGAACTGCTGTTCCGCATCGAGGCCGTCAAGAACGCCGAGGACAAGAAATATGTGCTGATGAACGTGCCCACCGAGCGCGTTGAGGATGTGGTGGCTGTGCTCCCCGGAGCCAAGAGCCCCACGGTGATGCCGCTGGCCACACCGGGATGGAGCAGTGTGCACACGGTCATCGACGAGCAGCGGTTCTGGCAAATCATACGCCAGCTGAAGGAACTGGGCGCGCAAGGCATACTGGTGGTGCCCATCGAGAAGATGATTCTGTGACACAGACTGGGGAGCCAGGGGACACGGCACACGAGGCCGTGCCCCTTCTCCTTTATTTATATACAGGGGGCCGTCGCCTGCAGGCATGTGCCCCGGAAGGATTAAGACAATACGGGAGGAGCAAGATATGAACGTTTACGAATATCCCACAGAGGCACAACTGGACACCCTGCTGAGGAGGCCGGCACGCGATGCCGCCGACCTCTCGGCCACGGTGGCTGCTGTGCTTGCCGATGTGCGTGAGCATGGCGACGAGGCCGTGCTGCGCTATGAGAGGCAGTTTGACCATGCCCAGATGACCACCCTCGCTGTCAGCCAGGAGGAGATGGACGAGGCATGGGGGCTGGTGCCTGATGACCTGAAGCATGCCATCGAGCTGGCACATGCCAACATCGAGAAGTTCCATGCCAGCCAGCGGTTCCATGCCGACCACGTGCAGGTGACCGACGGGGTGGAGTGCTGGCAGAAGGCCATACCCATCCAGCGTGTGGGGCTCTACATTCCGGGCGGCACGGCACCCCTGTTCAGCACCGTGCTCATGCTGGCCACGCCCGCGCGGCTGGCGGGATGTCCTGAAATCGTGCTGTGTACCCCTCCCGCGTCCAATGGCAAGGTGAACCCTGCCGTGCTGGCCGCTGCCCGTGTGGCAGGCGTGAGCCGGGTGTTCAAGGCGGGCGGCGTGCAGGCCATTGGCGCGATGGCCTATGGCACGGAGAGCGTTCCTGGGGTCTATAAGATATTCGGCCCGGGCAACCAGTTCGTCACCTGTGCCAAGCAGCAGGTGAGCATGCAGGGCGTGGCCATCGACATGCCCGCAGGCCCCAGCGAGGTGGCCGTGCTGGCCGACAGCACCTCGCGCCCCGACTTTGTGGCGGCCGACCTGCTGAGCCAGGCCGAGCACGGGGCCGACAGCCAGGTCGTGCTCATCACCACCAGCCGCACGCTGCTGGAGAGTGTCCAGGCCGAGGTGGACCGCCAGCTGGCCCTCCTGCCACGGCGCGAACTGGCGGCACGCTCGCTGCAGTACAGCAAGCTCATCCTGGTGAGGGATGATGACGAGATGATGAGCGTGGCCAACCAGTATGCCCCCGAGCATCTCATCATCGAGACGGCCAACTATATGGACCTCGCCGCCCGTGTGGTAAACGCCGGCAGCGTGTTCCTGGGCAGCCTCACACCCGAGAGCGCGGGCGACTATGCCAGCGGCACCAACCACACCCTGCCCACCGCAGGATGGGCCAGAGCCTACAGCGGGGTCAATCTGGACAGCTATATAAGGAAAGTGACATTCCAGCACATCACTCCCGCAGGCGTGCGCGCCATAGGCCCCGCCGTGGAACGCATGGCAGCGGGGGAGGGACTGGATGCCCACAAGAACGCAATGACACTCAGACTGAAGGAGGTGCAATGAAAGACTTGAGAGAACTGGTGAGACCCAACATACAGGCGCTGGAGCCCTACAGCTGTGCCCGTGACGAGTTCAAGGGCCGTCAGGCACATGTGTTCCTCGATGCCAATGAGAGCCCCTATAACGCTCCCTATGACCGCTATCCCGCTCCCGTGCACGAGGACTTGCGGCAGACGCTGGCCCACATGAAGGGCGTGCGCCCCGGACAGATATTCATGGGCAACGGGTCTGACGAGGCCATCGACCTGGTGTACCGCATCTTCTGCCGTCCCGCGACGGACAACGTGGTGGCCATCGCCCCCACCTACGGCATGTACCAGGTGTGTGCCGACATCAATGACGTGGAGTACAGGCCCGTGCTCCTGGGCGAGGACTTCGCCCTCGATGCCGATGCCCTGCTCCAGGCCACCGACTGCAACACCAAGGTCATCTGGCTCTGCTCGCCCAACAACCCCACGGGAGCGGCCCTCGACAGGCAGCAGGTGGAGCGTGTCCTGAGGGAGTTTGACGGCATCGTGGTGGTCGATGAGGCCTACTCTGACTTCTGCCGCCAGCGTCCCTTCCGCCTCGACCTCCCCCTCTATCCCAACCTCATCGTGCTCAACACCATGAGCAAGGCATGGGCCAGCGCGGCCATACGACTGGGTATGGCCTTTGCTAGCGAGGAGATTATCGGCCTCTTCAACAAGGTCAAGTATCCCTATAA
>CAVKOT010000269.1:0-2969 GCA_963658045.1 Opitutia bacterium UBA4654 | reverse complement strand
CACCTCCCCGCTCCCCCAAGGGGGAGGGACAAGAGGAGCATACGTTTTTATATTCAGTTTACAAGCCACCTCCCCACTCCCCTAAGGGGGAGGGACAAGAGGAGCATACGTTTTTATATTCCGTTTACAAGCCACCTCCCCGCTCCCCCAAGGGGGAGGGACAAGAGGAGCATACGTTTTTATATTCCGCATTGACGAGAACTTAGTCCCTCCCCCTTGGGGGAGGTTAGGAGGGGGCTTGCCCTTTTATCATTCCTCCCTCATGGCCTCCACAGGCCGTATCTTCATGGCCCTGAGTGCGGGGGCAAGTCCTGCCAGGATGCCCAGCAGGGCCAGCAGCAGAGCCGTGCCCACGGCCAGGGCGAAGGAAATCTGGAAGTGCGTGCCAGGCATCGTGGTGCCCACCGCATCCTCCACCACCTGCAGGATGATTACCGACAGGGCTATGCCTCCCATGCCCGACACGAGCGTGAGCACCATGCTCTCCGTCATCACCATCCACAGTATATCCTTGGGCGTTGCGCCTATCGCGCGGCGGATGCCTATCTCCATCGTGCGCTCCTTCACCGCCACCACCATGATGTTGCTCACTCCGATGGCTCCCGCCAGCAGCGTGCCCAGCCCAATCATCCACACCAGGATGCGCACACCATGGAACAGCGTATCAACCATCGAGAAGATGGCCTCGGCATTGAGCAGCATCACAGCCTGCTTGTCATCGGGATGGATATAGTGGGCACGCTTGATGACCTGCTCGGCACGTGCCTGCACCTCACTCATGCGGAAGCCCTTGCGGGCCGTGAGACAGAGCACCTCCACGCTATTGCCCGTGTTATAGACGCGCTGCATCGTGCCCAGGGGAATCTCGATGGTGTTCTCTGGGTTGCCCCCCATCTGCATTCCCCCGGCCTTGCGCCCGCTCACGCCCACCACCTGGTAATAGACACTGTCAAGCGAGAGGTAGCGTCCAGTGGGGTCACCCTGTGCTCCCAGTTCGGGGAAGAGGAGTTCCACCACACGGCTGCCGATGACGCACACCTTGCGTCGCATGTGGTCGTCCATGTCGTTGAGCGCGCGTCCATGACGTATCTTGGGATTATCCACCTGGTTGTAGTCGGCCCGATGTCCCTGGATATAGACATATCCCGTGTGGTTCTCGCGCGATGCCATGCCCCACTTGCTCTGGCAGGGCGCACAGATGTCCACCTCTGGCACCGCACTCTTGATGCGTTCCACATCGTTCATGTCCAGCGTCCACTGCCGGTCGGCAGGAAATCCCTTATAGGGTCGGTCAGTCTTCCCCGCCATGAGAAATCCCGAGTTGGAGGCAAAGCCGGCGAAGTTCATGCCCAGCATGTTCTCCAGTCCGCGCCCCCCACCCATCAGCAGGATGAGCATGAAGATGCCCCAGAAGATGCCGAAGGCCGTGAGGGCCGTGCGTGTCTTGTTGCGTGAGAGGGTGTCATAAATTTCCTCCCACTGGTCTGTATCTAACAGTTTCATTCTCTTTTGAGGTTTTAAGGTCGTAAGGTTATGAGGTTTTAAGGTTCCTGGCTTTTGGGACTTCGAGGCAATGAGGCATCAACCTCACGACCTAAAAACCTCAAAACCTCAGAACCTCACTTCACCCCCTAAGTGCATCCACAGGCTTCATCCTCACGGCCTTGCGTGCCGGGAAGAACCCTGCCAGCGTGCCGCACACCACCATGATGAGGGTGGCCGTGAGGCAGGTGGACAGACTCACCGTGGGGTCGATGAAGTACTGGGCCTGGGCTATGCCCACGTCCAGCGTCTGGTTGCCCGCCACGCTGTCCATGTACTGGCAGAAGGCCACACCCAGCACCATGCCCAGGTAACCAAAGGCCAGTGTGATGACCAGGCTCTCCAGCATGACCATGCGCACGATGCTCCAGGGCCTGGCACCTATGGCACGGCGTATGCCAAACTCACGGGTGCGCTCCTTGACCGAGATGAGCATGATGTTGCTCACGCCCACCACCCCACTCACCATGGTCAGCAGGCCCAGCACCCAGAAGGCCGTGTGCATGATGCTCATGGCCTGGTTCATGGTGCGGTTGCTCTCGGCCTGGTTCCATATCCACAGGGCACTCTCGTCCCGTGGGCTGAAGTCATGTATCTGGCTGGTGGCGCGGGTATAGTCGCGTTCAAAGTCCTTGCTCTCATCACTGTCGAACCCCTGCCTCATCACCATCGAGAGGCGGTCTATCCCGCGTCCCTTGCCGTAGATAGTGCTCACGGTGCTATAGGGTGCATAGACCACCGTCTGCCAGCGGTCATTGTCGGCCTTGTAGATGCCGCACACGCGCCAGGGTATTCCCCCCACCTCCACAATGCCGCCCAGGGCATCCTGCCTGTGGGGAAAGAGCATGTCGGCCTGCTTGTCGGGCAGCACAATCACCTTCCTGCGCTGCTCCAGGTCAATAGGGTTGATGAACCGTCCCTCGAGCACCTTCACAGCGTTGATGTCGGCAAAGCGGGGGTAGGCACCATTCAGACTCACGTCACTCAGGTGGCAGGTGCCCCTGCTGGCCACCAGTCCCGAATGCTCGAGCACAGGCACCGCCGACTCCACCTCCTGGGTGAAGTTGTGGCTCACCATATCCACGTCGCGCTCGTCAAGTTGGATATAGCGTCCCTCCTTCATTCCGTTATAGGGCATGGTAGTCCTTCCGCCATACACATGAATGGCATTGAACGAGAAGTCGCCCGCATTATGCTCAAAGGTGTGGATGACTCCATTGCCCGCGCCCTGCAGCACGATGACCAGGAAGAGCCCGCTGGCCATGGCAAAGCCAGTGGCCACCGTGCGCAACTTGTTCATGCCTATGGTGTGCATCACCTCGCTGAGGGTGTCGGCCAGAGGCCATTGGATGTCCCGAAAACTCTTCATCTCAGCTTACTTCATAAATCCGTTCATGCCGAAAGGCGTGGCTGCCGCATCGGGGTTC
>CAVKOT010000268.1:0-2974 GCA_963658045.1 Opitutia bacterium UBA4654 | reverse complement strand
GTGTAGTCCTGGTGCTTTGTGGTGAAGTCAGGCAGCCGCCGTGTGACCCCCATCAGGTAATGGTCGTCCAGCGTGAGGCTTGCCGTGTCCTGTGTAACGCCCCCGTCGGCAGTCCACACCACCTGCATCTGGCGCTGTGCCAGGCTGTCCTCGTGTGTGCATCCCTCTGCGCCCAGGATGTCCTGGCGGCGCAATGTCACCTGGTTGTCAAAGTCGTTCCAGGTGCTGATGTCCTTGCCGTTGACGGCCACGAGCCTTGCTCCGGCCTGTATGCCAGCACACTGGGCGGCCGAGCCGGCTGCCACGGAATCGACCACGGCAGGTGCTGTGGGGGCCATGAAGGCAGGCACCATGTGGAGCATTTCCACCATGTTGAGCCCTCCCTTGGGCATCTGCACATTCACCCTCTTGCCCTCGCGCAGTACGGTCACCGTGCTCGCATTGGAGATGGTGCGGTATATCACGCCCGAATATTCGGGTATCTCCTTGCCGTCGGCTGCCACAGGGATGTCCCCGTTATGAAATCCCAGGCCCTGGGCATACTCGTTGAACTGAAATCCCTGCTTGATGCTCTGCATGGGCACATAGTCCCTGCCCCAGGCCAGCATCACCGCGCTGTAGATGACCCAGGCCGTGAGGAGGTTCATCAGTATGCCTCCCGCCATCATGAAGAACCGCTTCCATACCTTCTGCGAGCGGAACTCCCAGGGCTGCGCGGGCTTCTTCAACTGCTCGGTGTCCATGCTCTCATCCACCATACCGGCTATCTGCACATAGCCGCCCAGTGGCACCCAGCCGATGCCGTACTCCGTCTCGTTGTCCTTGAAATAGGGGAAGAGGCGGGTGAACCAGCGGTCTCTGGTGCTGAAGAGATGGAAGTAGGGGTTGTAGAAGAGGTAGAACTTAATCACCTTCACATGGAACAGTTTCGAGAAGCCAAAGTGTCCCAGTTCGTGCAGGATGACCAGTAACGAGAGGCACAGGATGAGTTGGAGTGCCTTAATCAGTATGATGCTCATGTGTAGTTTGCTCTATATATAATATATAATGTGTGGTTATGTCTATCTGCCCAGGGCGCGCACTGCCTCCTCGGCCACACGTCTGGTCTCGGCATCAGTGGCCAGGTAGTCGTCCAGCGAGGGCTTGTCCTGGTGCGGCACATGGGCCAGGCAATGGGCGATGATGTCGGCCATGTCGGGGAAGAGGCAGCGTTCCTGACGGAAGGCCAGGTTGGCAACCTCGTTGGCGGCGTTCACTATGCAGGCAGCGTTACCCCCCTGCCGTATGGCCTCGTAGGCCATGCCCAGGCAGCGGAACTTCTCCTCGTCGGGCCTTTCAAAGGTGAGGTCCTTCATGTGCCACCAGTCCAGGCGAGGGAAGTCACTCGTCAGACGCTCGGGGTAAGAGAGGGCCAACTGGATGGGCACCCTCATGTCGGGTGCGCCCAACTGGGCCTTCACGGCTCCGTCGGCAAACTGCACCGCACTGTGCACGATGCTCTGCGGGTGCACCACCACCTGTATCTGGTGCGGGTCAACGTCGAAGAGCCACTTGGCCTCTATCACCTCGAAGCCCTTGTTCATCATGCTCGCCGAGTCTATCGTTATCTTGGCCCCCATCTCCCAGTTGGGATGCTTGAGCGCCATGGCGGGTGTCACCGTGGCGAGTTGCTCGCTGGTGAAGGTGCGGAATGGGCCTCCGCTGGCCGTCAGGATAATCCGCTCAATCGGGCTCACCTCGCCCATCAGGCTCTGGAAGATGGCACTGTGCTCGCTGTCAACGGGCAGCACCGCCACATGTTCCTGGAGGCAGAGCCCCGTGACCAGTTCGCCTGCCACCACGAGCGTCTCCTTGTTGGCCAGCGCGATGGTCTTGTGTGCCCTTATCGCACTGATGGTCGGGCGCAGGCCGCTAAATCCCACAAGTGCCGTAAGCACAATATCCACAGGCTCCATCTGCACCACCTGGCACAGGGAGTCACTTCCCGTATATACCTGGATGGGCTCCTTGTCCAGAGCCTCGCGCACCTGCTCATACTTGCTCTCGTCAGCGATGACCACGGCAGCGGGCTGGTATTTCCTGGCCTGCTCGATGAGCAGTTCGGCGCGGCTGTTGGCCGTGAGCACATAGGGCTCAAACAGGTCAGGATGCTCGTCGATGACCTGCAGCGTCTGTGTGCCTATGCTGCCTGTGCTGCCCAGCAGGCATATCTTTTTCTTCTTCGTCATAAGTCCAAAAGTCCTGCGGGCAGCCGCATGGTGATGCTCCTGCCCTGGTGATCGATGTCTGTCACAAAGTCGGCGGCGGCGGGTATCAGCCTCTCCCCCACCTGGAAGAGCACGTTGGGCGTGCTGTCATCCACATGGTCGATAACGCCCAGCGGGCCCTGCTCCTCCTCGATGAGTTGGAATCCGGTGAAGTATCGCCAGGTGTATTCATCCGCTGGCCCGTCCTCGGGAGTGAGGCTGTGGGGGAAGAAGACCTCGCTGCCACAGAGCGCGGAGGCCTGCTCGGCCGTGTCGTAGTCCTCAAACTTGACCAGCGCCACCGTGTCGGAGCGGAACCGGTACTCCTCCATGAAGAAGGGCACGAGTATGCCATCGACACGTAGCACCAGGTAGTCGGCATCGGCCCGGTCCCACACGTCATCGGTGAAACTGAGCGCCACCTCGCCCCTCACGCCGTGCGTGCGGGTTATCTGTCCTATTCTGTAAACCTCCTCTTCCTGTATCATCAGTCTATGCGGCTTATTCTTGCGCCCAGTGAGTTGAGGCGCGTCTCGATGTTCTCGTAGCCACGGTCTATCTGCCCTATGTTGTCGATGCGGCTCGTACCCTCGGCACTCATGGCCGCTATCAGCAGGGCGATGCCCGCGCGTATGTCCGGGCTGGTCATGCGTCCGGCATGCAGCCTGTGCTCATTGTCGTGTCCCACGACCACGGCGCGGTGTGGATCGCACAGGATAATCTGTGCC
>CAVKOT010000267.1:0-3085 GCA_963658045.1 Opitutia bacterium UBA4654 | reverse complement strand
TCATTGAGGACACTAAACAACTGTGTTTTTTATAACTCTTATCCCGAACTGGGGTAAAAGATTTTGGAGAAACACTTGTGCGTACAGAAATGCTGGCGTAACTTTGCAATATCATTCATGAGACACATCATGCTACACAGGACACAGTGGATACAGCACCTTCGCCTGCTTACCAGCATGGCTCTGATATGGCTGCTCGCAGGCTTTGCCAGCGCGGCCACAGATGCCAGGCAGGATGGCAGCGCGGCTGTGGTCGCTGACGCTTGTGGCCTGCAGGAGCAGGACAGGAGTTCCGCCCTGGCTGTGGACAACGCCCAGCACCACCTGTGCGCACGCGTTGCCGAGAGCATCTCACTCACCAGCGAGAGCGAACAGTTGCGCACGGGCGGCAGACTGACACGCGCCCAGCAGCGCACCGAAGGCGGCAGGCTGACAGCCTCTGTCCTGCGCGCCACCTCACATTCCACATTCACCTGGCACCAGCCCCGCCACTTCGCACTGGCCTCCTCTGGTGTCGCATTCATCTCGTCCAGGGCGTGCGACTATTATGTGTTTGCCCTGAGGCGCATCCTGGATTAGCCTCCACACACACTTTTCGCATTTTCCAATAAAGACTTATGCTCCCCATGCAGCCTGGGCACGTCCCAGGGCCGCTGGATATGCCGTACCCTGCGCGGAATTTTGCCATTCACGCAGGAGAAGTACGGCACAGGGGGGGCATGCACCAACCTATACATATAACAGAAGACATACATGTACACACTTATTCTTATATGCTTTCTGGTGGGATATCTGTTCATCGCACTCGAAAGCGCAACCAAGGTTGACAAGGGGGGCATCGCCCTCGTCACCTGCACCATCTGCTGGATACTGCTGGGGCTCACCGAGAGCCACCAGGCCCTGGAGTCGTCCTTCGCCGCCCACCTGGCCGAGTGCAGCCAGACCATCCTGTTCCTGCTGGCAGCCATGATTGTGGTGGAGTTGCTGGACTCCTGCGGGAGTTTCCGCTTCGTGGCCTGGCGCATGCGCACCCGCAGTGCCAGGGGACTGCTGTGGAAGACAGCCGCCGTCACCTTCTGCCTGTCGGCCGTGCTGGACAACATGACCACGAGCATACTCATGGTCACCATCCTGCGCAGCATCGTGAGCGAGCGCAGCGAGCGTGTCCGCCTGGCCTGTGTGGTCATACTGGCTGCCAATGCGGGCGGAGCCTTCTCGCCCATAGGCGACGTGACGACAATCATGCTGTGGATAGGCGGGCGCATCAGCGGACTGGGCGTCATCCAGGGACTGCTCCTGCCCTCCATCGCCTGCGTGGCCGTGCCCACCCTCATCGTGTCGCTCGGCACCCACGGACAGGTGTCGGCCCCCAGTGACACGGGGCTGGGCGACAACTCACCGCTTACCAACCGCCAGCGCAAGGCTGCCCTGGTCATCGGTGTGGGCGGCCTGGCTCTCACACCCCTCTTCCACAGCCTCACCGGCCTGCCACCCTTCGTGGGCGTGATGGCTGTGATGGCCGTGCTGTGGATTGCCATCGAGATGTTTGCCTACAGCGCACGCAGGCGCAATGTCGAGCCCATCGACGTGGCCCAGCTGTGCCGCCGCATCGACCTGCCCACCATCCTCTTCTTCCTGGGCATCCTGCTGGCTGTGGGAGCCCTCAAGGAGACGGGGATGCTGGAACAGGCTGGCAACTGGCTCGACACACACGTGGGCAACACCTATGCCGTGAACGGGGTCATCGGTGCCATATCCTCGGTGATTGACAATGTGCCGCTGGTGGCCAGTGCCATGTCGATGTACAGCCTCGAGGCTGCCGACAGCATGGGCACCTACTGCCAGGACGGCACCTTCTGGGAACTGCTCGCCTACTGCGCCGGCACGGGCGGAAGCCTGCTCATCATAGGCTCCGCAGCCGGAGTGGTGGTCATGGGCATCGAGCGCATCAGCTTCGTGTGGTATCTCAGGCACTTCGCCTGGCTGGCCCTGGTGGGCTACCTCTGCGGCATGGGCATCTACTGGCTCCAGAATGTCCTGTAGGGCCCAGGCAACACCCAAATTCCATTTATTCAAAAAACATCCACATGGGCCAGCGCATGACCAGGCTCTGCCACCAAGGAAACAGGCGAGAGCCAACAAGTGCGCTGCCCACAAAAACAGAACTAAAATATGAAAGAGAAGACCCAATATTGTGACATGGAGCGTCTCTGTGCCCATGCCCCCTTCATCAAGCAAGTCAACAACCGCAGGCTGCAACTGCGCTCAGCCCTGTTCATGGCAGTGGGCATCGTGCTCATAGCCCTCACCACGCTGCTGCGCCACGACAGCGACTTCCTGGCCATACTGGTGCTCACCCTGGGCGTGTTTGTCTTCGTGGGCGCGCTTGTCCACTACATCAAGGGCACCAACCAGTGGATATACGTGGACACAGGCGAGGTGCTCCGTCCGGGCAACGCCACCTATGACCAGGCATGCGCACCCCTGCTGCGCAGCATCATGAGCGAGGAGCCCGACAAGGAGGACTACCCTGCCCTGTGCACCGACCCCAACGGTGGACTCCAGGCCGACTATCTGGTATCGGCAGACCACCAGGTGCTCATCCTCAACGTGCGCAGGTTTGAGAACCTCATGTGGCTCCCCTTTGCCGACAGCGTGTTCCTCTACACGGGCAAGGAGGCCGAGAAGGCCATCGAGGCACTGAACATCGCCTGAGGGCGATGCCCCACAGGCCAGCCTCCTGGCACCCAGGGAAAGTATCTTAGGATACATGGCCAACTATCTTAGGATACCCGGCCAACTATCCTAAGATACTTCGTCTGGTAGGTCAACCCACTCTTCTGGCCTCCAATGACAGGTGGGGCAAGGCGGCAAGCCACTGCCTCCAAAAATGGAATTATACTGCGATGGCAAAGCCAGTAGTACTGCAATGGCAAAGTAAGCGCCTTGACTTTGCCATTGCAGTACTACTGGCTTTTTCTTTCTTCCGGCTTCCCATGACTTTAACTGATTTCACTTTACACTTTTCTTGCTGTTTTACTGAAATACTTCACTCTCATTCTAATCCTTTACTGATTAACTTTAC
>CAVKOT010000266.1:0-3095 GCA_963658045.1 Opitutia bacterium UBA4654 | reverse complement strand
ACAACAAGCCCATTGGCAGAATTAAGTATGCACTAAATTAATTCCGCCAACAGGTAGATAATAGTATATCTTCATCATTTCCCTCACGGCGTCGGAAACGTCCAGCGAGTCAATGATGGTGATGGGATAGACTCGGGTTATCAGTTCCAGTCCCATGTCGTCCACATCGTCTAAGCTGATGCCGATGACACCTTTTTGTTTCATGCTTTCTAGATTGATGACATCGCGGAAATACGTGACAGCATCGCCCGAAATCATCCCCTGCGGATGGAACAGTTCGTGAGTTTCGACTTCGTTCAGCAGGTCTATATATTCCTTTGGCATCGTTGTAAGTCCTTGCGCCATGAAGTCTTCTATTCGCTCAGAAAAGTGTCCCAGCACATTCTGTGTCATATCCATGCCAAAGCCATAGCCAACCAAGGCATTGAGCATTTCTACATAGCCACGCGGTAGGTCGGGATATGCAGTGCAGAGCGAATCAATGCGGTGATGGTTCTGCTCATGAATCCTGCGGATGGCTTTCGCAGCCTCCTGCATCGGCATGTCGAACATCTTGCCATGGAAATCTTTAATCTTCAACGGATAGGCTATCTGTGCATTATGCACTTCAGCATTCTCGCCCGTGAAGATACAATGGTCGTTGATGTCATCCAATAGAATGTCGGCAACAGTCCCAGGACGGCAGTAGAGGTTGAGCGCTCCCCACACCACTCCTTGTATTTTGTTGTCATCCCACATCTGGATGTGAAGTGGGCGGTAGGTGGGAATCTGTACAGTCCACCGTCCTTCGCTGTCGGTTACAGGATGAAGAACAGAGGTGTCGAAGGTCATGAAGTCGGGGTAAACTACTGTTGCCTTCTCACCCTGCACCTTGCTGGAGAGTTGGAAGTTGATTGTAATCGTATCGGGCTTCACTTGTCCCTGTCCCGCCATTGCAACGAGGGCGAGGAGGGTGAGGATGATGTTCTTATTCAAATTTGTCAGAATCTTTCTGCGAGTTTCTTTAGTTCGGTGCTTTTGAACTGGCCGACGTGGAAGTCGTGCTCGATGAGTTTGCCATCCTTACTGACCAAGGCACCACGAGGAATGGCAGTGAAGTTCAGCATGGTCTCGAACTGCTTCCATTCGTTGTTGGTGATATAGATGTGCTCGCCCTTGATATTGTTGTCAGCCATCCATTTTTCGCCAGATGTTTTCTGGTCTTCGGTGGTGATGTAGAGGAACTTGACGGCCTCGTCCTTCATATCCTCCACGAGTTTCTTCTGACTCATCATACCCGCACGACATGGGCCGCAACTCATCGCCCAGAAATCGAGGAAGAGGGTGTTGCCCTTGTAGGGCGATACAATCTTGTTCCACAGCGCATTCTGCTCTTCTGTCCAGTTGTTACCTTTTTCGTCTCCACCTGTTTCGGTAGCCTTTACGAAGTTACGGTACTCATTTACGATGGCTTGTGCCACCTGCACGTTCTGTATGCCAGCCAAGGTCTCACCGACTGTGTTTGCCATGTAATCAAGTATTCCATCACGGTGTCCATGTTCATCAAGCCGACCTAACTTGTCTTCCTTTAGGTTATTATCCATAAGGTTAACAATATACTGTGAGAGACGGAGGTCGTTCATGAAGGTACCCGCCATACCATAATCATCGCGGCGTCGCTGACCTACAATAATACCTTGCTCGTTGGTTATGGTCTCCCATTGCCAAAGCAACGGACCGAAGAGCGTACAATTCACGAATACCCACTGGCTGCTTTCGCTCACGGCAAGAGGGTTGTTGTAGATGAGTTCCTTATTTTTCAAAAGTGTACCATAGACAGCCTTCAGGTCAAGCGGAACGTAATTGGAATTCGGCTCACTCTTCCAGCTGCCATCTTCAAGTTGTGTGTTGATGGTCTTCTTGTAGTCATAGCTATCCGCCACATCTTCTATCTCAATGCATTTGTTGGCCACAGCCGATATCATAACGAGATCCTTACCCATGGTGCTCAACGGAGAGTTGATGAGAGCCTGACGGAAGGCCTCGTCGGCAATTATCTCGTTGGCCTGACGAGCCCAACGCTCAAGCATGGGCTGGGTGACATCCTTACCCTTCGCTATCATGGCTTCAGCCTCTTTGTAGTTGTATTCCTTCCTGCCATATTTCTCCAAGTATTTAGGCAGAAGGGTGTTTATCATGGCTGATTCGCTGTTGCTGCGGAAGGTCTTGAAACGAGGCCCTCTGCCATCAGGAGCCCCTTCCATGGTGGTGAACATCTCGAGCGTGTCACCAGGAGCGACGTAGATATCACCGAAAGGTTTTGTATAAACAAACTGCTGATGAGGAATATCGAGTTCGAGCGTGTAGCAGTTGTTTTCATCCATCGAAGCAACTGCATTCTCCTCGTGGCGCGTAATCTGATCAGACACCCTTGCCGAAACATCGGGAAGCATACTTGCAAGTTCCCTTGGTGTCTTTGTCACGTAAATCTTAACCAGTGCCTTTCCAGATGGAAACCCATTCTTGTAAGGTTTGTTGCTGAAGTGCCATGCGGTGTCGGGGGTGAAAGGACGACTCATATAGTAGTCGAAATCAAGTGATTCAGGGTCGAACACCTTTGACTTTTTAGAGGCCTTTGCCTTTGGCTGCAACCTGATGCCATAGTAGTTTCCCAATGGATTATTGCCCACCTTTATATAATTAAACTCCTTCACGTTTGCATCCAGCGGTTCGAAGTATATGGTGCATGGTGTGCCGTCGGCAGTAGCCCGCTCTTGAGCCTTTACGCCTTCCACACGCAAGAACTTAAACTCCTTGCCTGTGTTGCGGTCTGCAAGCACGGTGTTGTTGAGGATTGACGAGCCCTGCCTGAGAACACCTCTTACGATTGTGGCCTCTTTCGTCAGTTCAATCTCGGTAATCTCCATCCACGAAGCGGAGTATTCAATGACCGGATTCTTAATCACTTTTCCCGCCATCACCTGTAGCGAGACTAATAAACTCAAAAGTGTTGTTGTAATAAATCTCATTGTCTATTTTTTTATTTTGATTGTTCATTTTAACCCGTTGGCGGAATTAATTTAAGTTGATATATATGAGTAAAAGGTTGTACATAT
>CAVKOT010000265.1:0-3103 GCA_963658045.1 Opitutia bacterium UBA4654 | reverse complement strand
GAGAGGCGCAGCATCGAGTTTGCACAATGGATACAGAAGAAGATGGCGGCCAGTCCACGACGGCTGGTATTCATCATCGGTGGCCCTTACGGCTTTGCCCCCGCCATCCACCAGATGGCAAGCGAGGAGATAAGCCTGAGCCAGATGACACTCTCGCATCAGATGATTCGGCTGCTATTCTGCGAGCAGGTGTATCGTGCGATGACCATTCTGAGGGGCGAGCCCTACCATCACGAGTAAGTCACGGGCTGGCCCGGCAGGAGAATGCCACGCACAGCCTACATATAATAAATAAGGTATAAAGATAAACAAAAGAATAATCATGTTAAGTGTAGAAGAACTGAACGACAGGCTCATCGACCTGGCATTTGCCGAGGACATCGGCGACGGAGACCACACCACCCTGTGCTGCATACCCGAGACGGAGATGGGCGAGAGCAAGTTGCTCATCAAGCAGGAGGGCATCATCGCGGGCGTGGAGGTTGCCAAGCAGGTGTTCCACCGCTTTGACCCCACCATGGAGGTGGAGGTACACATCCCCGACGGCACACACGTCAAGCCAGGGGACATCGTGATGAGTGTCAAGGGCAAGGTGCAGAGCCTCCTGCAGACGGAACGTCTGATGCTGAACATCCTACAGCGCATGAGCGGCATTGCCACCATGACCCACCGCTATCAGCAGGCTCTCATCGACGCGGGCACAAAGACGCGCGTGCTGGACACGCGCAAGACCACCCCTGGCATGCGCATGCTGGAGAAGGAGGCTGTGAAGATAGGCGGAGGCATGAACCACCGCATCGGCCTCTTCGACATGATTCTGCTCAAGGATAACCACATCGACTTCTGTGGTGGCGTGCACAACGCCATCTCGCGTGCCAAGGAATACTGCCGCGCTAAGGGCAAGGACCTGAAGATTGAGTGCGAGGTGCGCGACTGGAAGGAACTGGAGGAGGCCCTGGCTGAGGGATGCGACCGCATCATGTTTGACAACTTCACGCCCGAGGACACCCGCAAGGCCGTGGCACTGGTGAACGGACGCTGTGAGACGGAGTCCAGCGGTGGCATCACCTATGAGACGATGATACCATACGCCCAGGCAGGAGTGGATTTCATCTCATTCGGCGCACTCACCCACAGTGTGAAGGGACTGGACATGAGTTTCAAGGCCGCAGGAAGTGACAAGTTGGTGATTAAGTAAATAAAGGAAGGGGGGGGGAAGCCAAGCCCCCTCCTAACCTCCCCCAAGGGGAGGCATTTCCTTAAAACTACATTGTGGGCTATGTTCCCAAGAAGGCGTGTCTATCGGCATGCCTTCTTGGATGTACCCCCAACCTTATCCTCCAAACATGAGTTCCCTCACCCAACGAGAACAAGAGTGGGGGCTGTTTACTTTTTTTGTTTTGTTTTATTAGTTATGAATAGCAACACATTACGCATTATACTCTCGCTGATGCTCGCATGTCCTTTGCTGGGCATGGGTACGCAGGCCTGCACCAATTTCATCGTGGGCAAGAAGGCGAGCAAGGACGGCAGCGTCATCGTGACCTACAGTTGTGATGACTATGGCGCATACGGATTTATGAACTTCCTGCCTGGCGGCAAGCATGCCAAGGGCACCATGCGCCCACTCTACCACTACGAGTCCAACAACTACCTGGGCGAGATACCCGAGGCCGAGGAGACCTACACCGTGGTGGGACTGATGAACGAGCACCAGCTGACCATACACGAGACCACATTCGGCGGGCGCGAGGAGCTCACCGACACCATCACTGGACTGATGGACTATGGCAGCCTGATGTATGTGACCCTGCAGCGGGCACGCAACGCACGCGAGGCCATCAAGGTACTCACCGGTCTGGCCAACACTTATGGCTACGAGAGCGAGGGCGAGTCCTTCACCATTGCCGATCCTAACGAGGTGTGGGTGATGGACTTGATAGGGAAGGGCCCCGGCAGGAAGGGTGTCGTGTGGGTGGCCGTGCGCATCCCCGACGACTGCATCTCGGGCCATGCCAACCACAGCCGCATCCACAAGTTTCCCCTGAAGGACAAGGACAACTGCCTCTACAGCAAGGATGTCATCTCCTTTGCCCGCGAGAAGGGCTATTTCAAGGGCAAGGACCAGGACTTCTCCTTCTCTGATGCCTACGCCCCTGCTGACTTCGGTGCCCTGCGCTTCTGCGAGGCACGTGTGTGGAGTTTCTTCCACCGCTGGGCAGCCGAGGACATGACTCCCTATCTCTCCTATGCCGAGGGGGACACCAAAGCCACTCCCATGCCACTCTATGTGAAGCCCAAGCAGCCCCTGAGCCTGCAGGATGTCAAGGACATGATGCGCGACCACTATGAGGGCACACCGCTGGCCCTGGACTCTGACCCAGGCATGGGGCCCTGGGAGATGCCCTACCGCCCTACCCCACTGACCTATGAGGTGGATGGAAAGAGTTACTTCAACGAGCGTCCCATCAGCACGCAGCAGACGGCCAACGTGTATGTCTCGCAGATGCGTTCCTGGCTGCCCGACCACATAGGCGGGGTCATCTGGTTTGGCAATGACGATACCAACATGGTGCCGCTCACTCCTGTCTATTGTTCGGCAAAGTCTGTGCCCGAATGCTATGCGCAGGGCACTGCCGACTGCTTCCACTTCTCCACCCGCTCGGCCTATTGGGTGCAGAACTGGGTGAGCAATATGGTATATCCCCGCTACTCCGCCCTCTTCCCCGAACTGAAGGCCACACGCGAGCGACTGGAGCAGGACTACACCTCCCTGCAGCCCGAGGTGGAGGAGAAGGCCAAGTCGATGCCACAGGACGAGGCTGTGAAGTACCTCTCGGCCTACAGCCACCGCACCGCCCAGGCCATGCTGGACGAGTGGAACCAGTTGGCCCAGACGCTGATTGTGAAGTATAATGACATGGCTGTGAAGCGCACCAACGAGCAGGGGCAATATGAGAAGACCCCTGGCGGCAACCAACGTCCCGTACTGCGTCCTGGCTATCCCGACACCTACCGCCACATGATAATCAAGGAGACAGGCGACCGATTCCTGAGCAAATAAGGGAAGGCCCCCGTATCACAGGCCACACGACCGACCTAA
>CAVKOT010000264.1:0-3137 GCA_963658045.1 Opitutia bacterium UBA4654 | reverse complement strand
GCATGGCTCAGGGCACAGGGACATGAGGTGGTGCTGGTGTCGAGCGGTGCCGTGGCATGTGGCAGGGGAGAACTGCACACAGGGCGGCGGCTGGACAGTGTGGAGCAGCGTCAGCTGTTCTCGGCACTGGGACAGGCCAAACTCATCAACCTCTACTACGACCTCTTCCGCGAGTATGGCCTGCATGTGGGACAGGTGCTCACCATGAAGGAGAACTTCTCCTCACGGCAGGAGTACCTCAACCAGCGTGCCTGCATGGAGGTGATGCTCGACAATGGGGTCATCCCCATCGTCAACGAGAACGACACGGTGAGCGTCACCGAACTGATGTTCACCGACAATGACGAACTCTCGGGACTCATCGCATCGATGCTCAACGCGCAGTGCCTCATTATCCTGAGCAATATCGACGGTATCTACACCGGCAGTCCCGGTGACCCTGGGGCACGCCTCATCCGACAGGTAGGCAGCGGTGATGACCTCACCCCATACATACAGACCGAGCGGAGCGGCTTCGGACGCGGAGGCATGCTGACGAAGTGCAACATCGCACGCAGGGTGGCTGACGAGGGCATACGGGTCATCATCGCCAACGGCAAGCGCGACAGTGTGCTGCAGGACTTGCTCACCCGCCCTGACGAGGTGCCGCACACCGAGTTCGCGCCAGCAGCAACACCCACCTCGGGCATCAAGAAGTGGCTGGCACACAGCCAGAGTTTTGCCAAGGGCCAACTGCACATCAACGCCCAGGCCGCCCAGGCCCTGCGTGGCAAGCGTGCCGTGAGCCTGCTCATGGTGGGCGTGACCGGGGTGACAGGCGACTTTGAGGAAGGCGACATCGTGAGCATCATCGGCCCGCAGGGAGAGCGGGTGGGCATAGGACGGTGTGCCTACTCGTCCAGCGAGGCGCGCGCCACCATGGGCAAGCACGATGTGAAGCCCGCCATACACTATGACTATCTTTGTATTGACTAAAGACGTGACTATATGACTCTCACCCCCATATTCAAGCAAGCCCGGGAGGCTGCCATGCATGTGGCAGCCCTCACCGACGAGGAGCGCAATGCCGTGCTCCAGGACGTGGCCGCTGCCATCGGCACTCAGGCAGAGGGCCTGCTGGAGGCCAACAAGAGGGACCTCGAGCGGATGGACAGTGCATCACCACTCTATGACCGCCTCATGCTCACGCCCGACAGACTGGCGGGCATCGCCAGCGACATGCGCCATGTGGCTACCCTGCCCTCACCGCTCGACATCGCGCTGGAGCAGCGCACCCTGCCCAACGGGCTTCGCCTGCGTCGCGTGAGCGTGCCCTTCGGCGTGGTGGGCGTGGTCTATGAGGCCCGGCCCAACGTGAGTTTCGACGTGTTCTCGCTTTGTCTGAAGAGCGGAAACGCGTGTGTGCTCAAGGGGGGCAAGGATGCCGATGAGTCCAACCGCGCCATCGTGGCACTCATACACAGCGTGCTGCGCGACCACGGCCTGCCCGAGGCGGCTGCCACACTGTTGCCTGCCACCCACGAGGCTACGGCCGAGATGCTGGAGGCCACAGGCTACATCGACGTGTGCATCCCGCGTGGGGGCAAGCGGCTCATCGAGTTTGTGCGCGACACGGCCCGCATCCCCGTCATCGAGACGGGAGCGGGCGTTGTGCACGCCTATGTGGCTCCATCGGCCAACCTGGAGATGGCGGCACGCATCGTGCAGAATGCCAAGACGAGGCGCGTGAGCGTGTGCAACGCACTCGACACGCTGCTTGTGCATGAGAGCCTGCTCGGCCATTTGCCCACTCTGCTCGCGCCCTTGGCAGAGAAGCACGTGAGGCTGCATGCCGACCAGCGCACCCTGTCACATCTGGACTTCTATCCCGCAGTACTGGTCACCCCTATCGCCGAGGGGCAGGAGGACGCGGCCTACAGCACCGAATACATGGACTATGCCATGGGGCTGCATGCCGTGGCCTCGACCGATGAGGCCATCCGCCACATCGCCCGTTATGGCTCGGGACACAGCGAGTGCATCGTGACCAGTGACGAGCAGGAGGCCAGGCAGTTCCAGCGGGAGGTGGATGCCGCGTGTGTCTATTGGAACGCCCCCACGAGTTTCACCGATGGCGGACAGTTCGGACTGGGTGCCGAGATAGGTATCAGCACGCAGAAACTGGGGCCGCGCGGCCCCATGGGACTCTCGGCCCTCACCACCTACAAGTGGCTCATCGACGGCGAGGGACAGACGCGCCCCTGAGGCGGGACAGCCCCATGCCACTCACCCTGTCCCACGCAGGTAGGGGCATGCGAGGCGCAAGCAAGAGAAACAGACATTAACCCATAAAGAACAGCACGCACTGGCCGGCCACAACGGGGCCGCCAGGGCGGCACGCAAGAGAAAGCCTTATGAGAACATTCTTCAACGTACAAGACCTGGGCAACCTGCATGACGCCATCGCCGAGGCACTGGAAGTGAAAGCAAACAAGTTTGGTTACCAGCACCTGGGACACAACAAGACGCTGCTGATGATCTTCTTCAACAACAGCCTGCGCACGCGCCTGAGCACCCAGAAGGCCGCCATGAACCTGGGCATGAACGTGATGGTGCTCGACGTGAATGCCGGGGCATGGAAACTGGAGACTGAGCGCGGCGTGGTCATGGACGGCGACAAGAGCGAGCACCTGCTGGAGGCCATCCCCGTGATGGGCAGTTTCTGCGACATCATAGGCGTGAGGAGTTTCGCGGGACTCCAGGACCGGGAGTTTGACTATGCCGAGACCATCGTCCAGCAGTTTGTACAGTACAGCGGCAAGCCCGTGTTTGCCATGGAGACGGCGACGGTGCATCCGCTGCAGGCCTTTGCCGACCTCATCACCATCGAGGAGCACAAGACCAGCAAGCGACCCAAGGTGGTGCTCACCTGGGCCCCGCACTGCAGGGCCTTGCCCCAGGCCGTGCCCAACTCGTTTGCCGAGTGGATGAACGCTGCCGACGTGGACTTCGTGATCACGCACCCCGAGGGCTACGAGCTGGACAGCCGTTTCGTCGGCAATGCCCGCGTGGAGTATGACCAGCGGAAAGCCCTGGAGGGAGCCGACTTCGTGTATGCCAAGAACTGGAGCTGCCCTGGTGTGACGCGTCCCCAGGAC
>CAVKOT010000263.1:0-3138 GCA_963658045.1 Opitutia bacterium UBA4654 | reverse complement strand
TGCCCCGCAAGGACACGGCATCCGGTGAGTCTCTCACCCCAAGGTTGACAGAAAAACTGGATGTCAACAAAAACAGGGTGAGTCTGGGGAAAGTGTCTATCTGTCCAGGGTGACTTTGGCACTTGTGTCCACTAATCCAGTTTATGAAAGAGAAAAGTGTCTAGTGAATCCAGGAAAAGACAAAGCACCTTGATGGTGCAAAGGCAGTAGTACTGCGAGCGTCATGTCAGTACTACTGCCCTTCTCGCGCAAGTGGCTTGGCGGGGCTGTCCAGTCATTTATTTCAGTTCCTTCATCGCGCTCTCATACGCCTTGGCATCTTTCTCCGAGAAGCAGCAGATGATGATGTCACCCTTGTATTTGCCCTTTGTGAGGTATTCGCTGATGACTCGCAGGGCAATCTCTGCGGCCCGTTCTTTGGGAAAATGATAGGTACCTGTGCTGATGCAGGGAAAAGCCACATTCCGCAACTTGTTCCTCGTGGCTGTCTCAAGTGCCGTGCGGTAACATGAGGCAAGCAGTTCGTCCTCATTCTCATTGCCGCCATGCCAGACAGGGCCCACAGTGTGAATCACTTTCTTGCATGGGAGGTTATAGGCATTGGTTACCTTGCTCTCTCCTGTCATGCAGCCGCCCAGCGTGCGGCATTCCTCCAGCAGTTCCTTTCCTGCCGCCCGGTGGATGGCTCCGTCCACTCCACCACCGCCAAGCAGAGTACTGCTGGCGGCGTTCACGATGGCGTCAACACGCAGTTTGGTGATGTCGCCCACAATGATTTTTATGGCTTCTTCCATTTCGCTCATATAGTTGATTTCTCTCCACTCATATTCCTTCTCATCTGTGATGCTGTAATGGTATTCAAATCTCTCCTCGCAATCCCTTGAGACATGCTTGTCAGCGAACAGGGGTAAGCTGTCGTCAGGCTCCAGGCTTGCCCTCCTCATGTCCTTGCCCAGTCCCACAGGCTGGCGCATGGCCTCTTCCCAATACTGGGAGAGGGAATACTCGTGGGCGGGAGCCAGCATCTTTCTCCGAAAATCCATTCTCGCGAATTTCTGTAGGGACATATAACGGTCCGGACTTGCTGCTTTCAGATTTCTCAGCCTGATTTTGTGCTTCTTGCCCAGCAGATATGCGCCATACGGAAACTTCAGCAGCAGATTTTGCGTTTTGCCTGCGTACTGGTACACGTCCATTACCACGAAGTATTCATTGCGGTGGATGAGATAGCCTTGGTAGGGAAATTCCTCATCCCCTGCATGAGACGTGCTTTTCGCTTGTTGCCTATTTCTCAGGGTGCGCCGGAACTCTTCAGCCGAGGTAAGGCTTGGGGCCGCTATCATGAAGCGCACCTTGTGCAGTGGGCGCATGAGTTTGTCTGTTGCCTCCAGGAATGCCCCGGCGCGGATGACCCCATGCACTTTGAAGTTCTTCTTGATGTCAAATTCCGCGTCCGTATCGCGGTAGTAGAAGTGCAGGGGTGTAAATCCCCTTCCTGTGTAATGGCAGAGTGCGCCCCGGTATTTCTCCCTGTTGAACACCCTGAGGTGCTTCTCGCACACCAACAGTGGCACATACGTCTTCTCGAATATGGCTTCGGGGATGTCGTTGCCAATTTCTTTCTTGGGGATATAGGGCAAACCGGCCCAGTTTCTGCATGCTTGCTGCTTGTCGTATATTTTCTTGCTTCCGTCGGGATATAACAGATAGCAGGCTCTGTCGTCTTCGGCATACCAGCAGTCTTTCTTCTCGTAGTCGTTCCAGTGTATGTCCGAGTACTTCATCGGAAAGAGCCATTCGCCGTTGCTCTTCAGCACCCCATGGTCATAGAGGGGCTGTCCGCTTCTGGGGATAATGACCTCCTTGCCCTCGGCATCAAGGTGTAGTTTCTGGCACTCTGTCACTCCGTTCTCGAAGTGCAGGGGATAGTCAAACCACATGGGGACGATGGGCTTGCCGTCATAGAATGCAGCACCATAGTAGTAGTCTCTCCCATTGTTCCAGCCTGTGGAGTAAATGCCGTTGCGCAGTACAGGGTCGATGCCCTGGTAGGAGTAGTCGTTCACCCGATTCAGATTTCTATCTACAAACACCCATCTGTGTTCCCAGGTCAGGGCGGGAGCCACCCCATTATGAAACACCCTCACGTCCTGGTACCGGCTTTTCCCGACCATTCCTCCTTTTGTCTGGTCTGCAAATGGCTTGAACACGCCCTCGTCATTCAGCCAGCCGCGCATTCCCTGGGCATCTATGGTAAAGTATCCATTCTTTCGGTGGGCACATATCTGCGCGTAGATAAAGCCAGTGGGGCAGTCCCCTTTCTCATCTACCAGTCCCCATTTGTCGTCCTTCCTGGCTCGTGCCAGTCCATTGTGGAAGACCCCCAGGTGCGTAATGCCTTTTGACAGGGGAATTGCCTCCTGTCCTTTAATGCTTAGGGTTTTGTAGATGCCGTTCTTGATCAGACGGATATATCCGTCGTCGTCATAGTTGAGTATCTCGTCGTACTCGCATGGAACGACTGATTGTCCGTCCGAGTCCTCCAGACCGCATTTCCCATCTTTGCGGTTGATGATATATCCCGACCTGTTCATTTCTTCCTCGCTTTGATGCCTTTGTGCGCTTTATTCCAGATACCAGGTGACCTCTATGCTGTGTGTGAGGGCTATCTCTTCCGGGGAAATCCCTTGAGGCGTGTCACTTGTTTCTGGGAGATATCTATCGCTGATTCCCTTGTCTAAAATGAGTCTGGCATGGCTCTCGTTTTTGATTTCTTTTACTGCCCCGAGTGAGCATCCACAGGCTTTTGCTATGACCTCAGCCTTTTCCTTCGCGTCCTTCACGGCCAAGTCCAATGCCCTCAGTAGCATCTGCCTCTTGTTGCTTCCCTCGCATTCGAGGTCGATTTCGGCATGCTTGAGTCTCTCCCCGATTAAGGAAAGCAGTTTGTGTGTTAACTCTTTCTCCATTCCCAGGGAAAATACAATCATGTGACGAAGTTCGAACCCGAGGAACTTTCCTGTTCTTTCGTTGTGGTTGTATTCGGGCTCTGACTTTAACTGATTTCACTTTACACTTTTCTTGCTGTTTTACTGAAATACTTCACTCTCATTCTAATCCTTTACTGATTAACTTTAC
>CAVKOT010000262.1:0-3162 GCA_963658045.1 Opitutia bacterium UBA4654 | reverse complement strand
TGGCCAGGGTGAGAACTGTGAAGAACAGCATCACCACCAGCATGAGCCAACGGGCGCACCCCTGTGCCTTGGGGACGAATGCCATAACCCCTAACACCAATTCGCCTGTGCACACAAGCACGGCCACCAGCATACCATGACCTTGCAGGAGGGGCATTCCCAGGTAGTCGGCAAACTGCTCCACCGTCAGCGCGAAGGTGCGGAGACCTATCCACTTAAACACGCTGGAGAGCACAAACACGCCTCCCAACAACCACACCGCCAGGGTGGGTAGGACCTTGGACAGATTATATTCTCTTGACTTCTTCATTTTTGTGTTTTGGGATGTCTATGACGGGAACTCATATCTTATGACCAGCACACTGTTGGGGGCCGGCTTGTCCTTGCATGGCGAGAAATCATCCGAGAAGGCCACGGCATAACTGTACTTCCCATGTTGGACGCTGGGTACAATCACGACACCATCCACATAGCCAGTCCAGCCCGTCACACACTGATGGGTTGACACGTTGGCAAGGCACTGCATCACGGCATCCCTGTCATCCCCCTCCCTGGTGCCATAGTAAGAGGCCAGGACATGCGAGCGGGTGACATAGTAGTCTATCAAGAATTTCCTCTTTGATTTCATTATCTGCCCACCTGTCTCCTTCCCGGTTTCATCCACGCCCTCATTGCCAAAGTCAAATTTATAGGCCACGGACAGTTCCTTGCCGTCCCACCTGTATATGGTATTGGAATATACAGCCTTGACATATACCGATCCATCCCCACCCAACTGTATGGGGTGGTCACCAAAGATGGTGCCAGGATAGATGTCGGACAACTTGCGGGAGTAGGTGACCACACCATCATCCCGCAGGAAGTGGAAGTTCTGTTCTTTGCCAAGGGAGAGACAGGCAAAGCCGCCCTTCACCTTGCGGAACGTGCCGAAATCGCACTCCACATCCAGTGTGTGGTGCAGCTGCAGGTTATGGGTCAGCACGAAAATCTGACTCTTCATGCTGTCATATACATACACATATTCATCATCCGCTGTCAGGCACGCAGGCGAGAGCATCTCATTGCCGGCATGACCCAGCGAGATGCCACTCTGGATGACCCGCCCCTGTACCGTATCTACACAGAACACTCTGTTGAGGACATCCAGCACAAAGCATCTGCCTCCTGCCACATCCATGTCTGTCACATGGGCAATAGGCACATTCATCGGGACGGTGACCACCAGAGTTCTGATGCTGTCCACACATGCGGACTGCATCTTCCTGCCCACATGCTCAACATGAAACTCCATGGGCTTGTCCTGCTCATCCCTGTCACCACAGGACGCGCACGCAAAAAGAAAGAGCGACACAGCAAGAAGAGGAAAGCCTTTCCCCACCTCACGGCAAAGTCCTTTCCAAAAACAAAACACTACATCCCCTTTCATCTTATTGTCATTAAAATTTCTCTTGACAGCCTTTGCGTCATGGCTATGGCAAAACCAGTCCTGTACTGGCACTCCAACTACCGCTGGAACTTGCCTGTGTATACCACAGGAAAACTGCTCTCGACTGTGTAATTTCTTTCCCATTCCTCAAAACTTCTTAAAGGTTCCCACTACAATCAAGGGATTGTCCTCGGGAGAGAGTTTGTCCAGGATGTCACGGTCACTCTTTGGCCATGACTGGTAAACCTCCTCCCCGCCCTTGTTCTTTCTCATCAGGCCAAGAAGCCTTAGGGTCTCATCTGCATCCCACACCTTTGCAAACTGGTTCTGTTCCCAGTCAAAGAGGAAGAACTTCTCGCTGGGGTGGGTCTCAAAGGCGTATTCCAGGAAGTTTGCCTCTGGCCTGTTCCCCCTTCTGTCCAGCCTACCCGTCAAATACTTGCCTGTACTCAAGTCGATTACCGCGCAATTGCCATAACCATAATACAGGTAGCCGAAATCCTTGGAGAAAGCAAAGTCGTCACGTATGAACTTCACCTCATTCTGCCTTTGGGAATGCCTTTCTGTTGTCATCTCGCGATATGTCTGCAGTGTCGTAAATGGCTCACCAAAATCTGCAGCCACAAAGGGGACGCATTCCGCCTCCTGCACCTTCCATATTGTGTCAGGACTCAAGACATCCAGATAGAACACGCCATCCCTGGCAGGATGTAGGGGATTCGAAAGGCTATACGCGAACTGATGTTTGGGAAATCCAGGGTCTGCCAGTGCGCCACAGACTGGTTTTCCATTCTCGTCCGTCACCGTGAGCTTGAACGAGTTCAGAGCCTTATAATCCGTATGCTGGTACGGCAATGTGAGCAACACCCGCTTATCAGCAAAGAAAGCAATGTTCTCGTACCAGAAAAAGCGCGATTCCTTACTGAGGAAATTACCTTGGTAATCATAGAACAGCAACTTTTGGGAGTCTCTGTCCATGACACAGACTCTCTTACGCTGGCGGTCAAGCGTCACCCGCGTCATAGAGGCGAACTCGTTTGCAGCATGTCCCTTCCTGTCGATCTTATTCTTGAACTTGCCATCAAGGTCAAATATCAGAACGCGGTCAGTCCACGGATCTAAGATAAAAATCAAACTGTCATCCACCAGGAGATTTTCCACTTCGCTCACCAGACACTTCTCTGTGGTCTCCAGCGGAATTATCCGATAGTCAGGAGCGAGTATAGTGTCAATGTAAATACTCTTCGTCTCCATCATCGTGCTGTTGTCCTTTACATGATAAAGGGCTTCCTGCTTCTGGGGCATCAGAGGAAGACAGTCACTTACAGACATGGTGTCAGTAAGTGAGGTTTCCTCCAAGGCCCTCAACGTTATCTGCTTTTGCGAGTCGGACGATTTTGACACGCAGCCCAAGAAAGCCAAGCAGATAAAAACTACGGCAACTAAGTTGCCTAATACGCACCTGTTCATATATTCAGTGGTTTTGCTCTTCACAAGTTAGAGATCTTGACGTGCAAGACGTTGACGTGGCCTCTCCGATACACTCAATCCTCGCTTTACTTTTAGATGCCAACATTCATATCCCCATAAGCCATGTCATGATTTTCTGGTCGTAAGGAGGATTTCCAATAAATACGGGATGCCTGTTTTCATCAACAATGAACACATGCCTTGACGTGTCCTTTATTAGCCAAGGATTACTATTCCTAAACACATTTTTGACATCTATATATGAT
>CAVKOT010000261.1:0-3172 GCA_963658045.1 Opitutia bacterium UBA4654 | reverse complement strand
GCGCAAGGAGGCCGAGGAGATAGACAGTTCGTATCCCGAACTGGACAAAGTGATAAAGGACATGTATGAGACCCTGACGCGCAGCGAGGGCATCGGCCTGGCGGCTCCACAGGTGGGACTCGCCATCAGGCTGGTGGTCATCGACCTCAACCCCCTGGCCGAGGACATGCCAGAGTACAAGGGGTACGTACACACCTTCATCAACCCCTATATCGAGGAGTATGACGACACCGAGACGGACGTGTCAGAGGAGGGATGCCTGAGCATCCCAGGCATACACGAGAGCGTGAGGAGGCCCACCAGAATACGCGTGACATACCTCGACGAGCAGTTCCAGCCGCATGACGAGTGGGTGGACGGCTATCTGGCACGTGTCATGCAGCATGAGTTTGACCACCTGGACGGGGTGCTCTTCACCGACCACCTGCGCGGCCTGCGCCGGCAGTTGACGCACTCCAAGCTGCAGGCCATTGCCAAGGGACGCTTCTCCTGCAACTACAAGGTGAAGGTGCGCCGCTGACACGCACCACGCGGGCATCCTCCTGTCATGTGGCGGGTGCCCCCTAACCAGCATTTGGCTTATGACGAGGATTATGGACAGGATGGCACAGGCCCTGCTGCGCACGCTCGTGGTGGGGCTGCTGCTCGTGGTGGGGCATGCGGCCGAGGCACAGATCAATGCCGACCGCGTGCTGCTCATGGGACGCAATGCCCTCTATTATGAGGACTATGTGCTGGCCATCCAGAGGTTCAACCTGGTGATAAGCGCAAAGCCCTGGCAGGCCGAGGCATACTTCTACCGTGGACTGGCCAAGTTCTACCTGGAGGACTACCAGGGGGCCGAGGTTGACTGCGGAAGCGCGCTGGAGCGCAATCCCTATGTGGGGCAGTACTACATGCTGCGCGCCCTGTGCCGTATCAACCGCAGCCGCTATGCCCTGGCCGAGGAGGACTATGACCAGGCCCTGAACATCTCGCCCATGGACAAGAACTGCTGGCACAACCTGGTGCTCTGCCAGATGGAGCTCAAGGAGTATGAGAGGGCCGACTCGTCACTGGACCAGATGATAGCGTACTGGCCCAAGGAGGCCGACCAGTATGCCCTCAAGGCACAGGTGGCGCTTGCCCGCAAGGACAGCACAAGGGCCGAGCAGTGGGTGGACCGCGCGCTGGAACTTGACGAGTATGCGGGGCAGGCGTGGAGTATGAAGGCCATGTTCCAGGCCGAGAGGAAGGAATACGCGCAGGCCGAAGCCTCGCTGGACAAGGCACTCGTGCAGATGCCCAAGATGGCCGGGCTGTATATCAACCGTGCCCTGGCACGCTATTACCAAGACAACCTGCGCGGGGCCATGTCGGACTATGACGCTGCGCTCGACCTGGAGCCCGGCAACTACCTGGGACACTTCAACCGGGGACTGCTTCGGGCCAGCGTGGGGGAGGACAACCTGGCCATCGAGGACTTTAACTTTGTGCTCAAGGTGGAGCCCGACAACACCATCGCCCTCTATAACCGAGCCCTCCTCCTGGACAACGTGGGTGACTACAAGGGGGCCATCAGAGACATCAGCGCTGTCATACGGGATTATCCGCAGTTCTGGGAGGGCTACCGCAAGCGGGCTGCCATACGCCGCAAGATAGGCGACGTGTATGGTGCCGAGCGTGACGAGTTTGCCCTGCTCAAGGCACGCATGCAGGTGGCCACGGGCACCTACAAGAAAGACAAGCGCACGCGCAAGAAGAGCGAGCACAACATCGAGGACTATGACAAACTGGTGGAGGAGGATGTGCAGTACCAGGAGAACGAGTATGCCAGTGACTACAGGGGACATGTGCAGAACAGGCAGACTGACCTGAGGGTGGAGCCAATATATGTGCTGTCCTATCATCCGCAGAAGTCCGAGGTGAAGATGTACGTCCCCTACAGCCAGGACGTGGAGAATATCAACAGCAGCCATGTCCTGCCCGCCACGCTCTATCTGACCAACAGCGAGTGTGGACTGGATGCCGCGCAGACCGAGGGGCACATGTCCTCCATCGCCGAGGCCACATCGGCCCTTGAGGCCAAGCCACATGACAAGGGACTGCTCCTGCGCCGCGCGCTGGACTACTACCACGTGCGTGACTTCGAGAATGCCATTGCCGACATGAACGACTATCTCCAGCAGGACCCCTCCTCGCTGGTGGGACTGATGCTCAGGGCACAGTGCCGGTTTGCGCAACTGGAGGTGTCGCAGACAACGGCATCTGCCTCTGACCTGCGCCTGGGCTACCTGATGGTGCAGCAGGACTACAACCGCGCGCTGGAACTTCACCCCGACTCGCCCTATCTGCTCTATAACGCGGCGTGCCTGATGGTGCAACTGTCGGACTATGCGGGAGCCATCGCCCTATTTGACAAGGCATTGGCACTGGACAACAAGTTCCCCGACGCTTACTACAGCAGGGGCGTGGCACACATCCTGGCAGGGCAAGTGGAGCAGGGGCTCACCGACCTCAGCCAGGCGGGAGAACTGGGTCTTTACACGGCCTACAGCCTTATCAAACGCTATTCAACCCATAAAAAGTGATGGATAAGGCCAAAAACTCCCCCTCGCCAACATCCCTTTCAGCAAAAAGGACTAATTTTGCATTTCCACAGAAGGAGAATAAATAAGGTATATACAAACTCATACATACATCTATGATTAAGATAACTTTTCCCGATGGTTCGGTACGTGAGTACGAGGCTGGGGTGACAGGGTTGCAGATAGCCGAGAGCATCTCGCAGCGTTTGGCCCAGGATGTGCTGGCATGTGGCGTGAATGGCGTGACGACGGAGCTCAACCGCCCCATCAACGAGGACGCTACCATCAACCTCTATAAGTTTGACGACGAGCAGGGCAAGCATGCCTTCTGGCACACCAGCGCACACTTGCTGGCCGAGGCCCTGCAGGAACTCTACCCCGGCATACAGTTCGGCTTTGGCCCCGCTATAGAGAACGGTTTCTTCTATGATGTGCTGCTGCCCGACGGCAAGCAGATAAGCGAGAGCGACTTCAAGGCCATCGAGGACAAGATGATAGAGTTGGCCCGCAAGAACGAGCCTGTGGTGCGCAAGGAGGTGAGCAAGGCCGACTGTATCGCACAGTTCAAGGCTGCCGGGCAGACCTACAAGGTGGAGCACATCGAG
>CAVKOT010000260.1:0-3183 GCA_963658045.1 Opitutia bacterium UBA4654 | reverse complement strand
GGGTACGAGGTCATGGTGTCGGTGGTGGCATCATACAGGTAATCGACCAGATAGTCCTCCCGCTCCACACTCTTGACCAGCACCGAGCATCCCCAGCGCGCCAGCGCACGCAGGTCGGCATGGATGTCATCCAGTGGCCGGCCCAGCAGGAACTCGGCCTCGTGGCGGTTGGGAGTGATGAGGGTGGCCAGGGGGAAGAGCTGCTCGCGGTAGAGCGCGATGCACTCGTCGCTGATGAGCTGCCGCCCGGCATAGTTGACCAGCACGGGATCGACGAGAACCGGCTGCCGGCGATAGCGCCGTAGCACCGTGGCCACCCCGCGTATGATGTCGGGGGCGGGCAGCACGCCAGTCTTGATGCAGTCGGCGCCCACCGTGCTGAGGAAGGACTCCACCTGTGACACCACCAGGTCAGCGGGCAGGGGATAGACACCCTTGATGCGGTTGACATCCTCGTCCACAACGGCCGTCAGAGCGGCCGCGGCCCAGCCGCCACAGCGGGTGATGGCCTTGATGTCAGCCTGCACGCCAGCACTGCCCAATGGCTCGGTGCCTGCTATGAGGAACACTTTTCCTGTCTTGTCTTTCTGATTCTCCATGTCGTAGGCAAAGTTACGGCTTTCTGTCCGACTGGGCAAGACAGCCCCCTCGTAACCTCCCCTAAGGGGAGCACATGGGCGTGAGGCCCCCTCCTAACCTCCCCCAAGGGGGAGGGACACCTACGCGCGGAACGCTCTCTCCTGGGAGCCTGGGGGGAGTGTGGAATGGGACATGCCCCTGCATGGGCGGTTGCATGCCGCTGCGTGGACTGTCGCATGCCCCTGCGCGGGCGGATGCAGCGGCATGCGTGCCACAGGGGAGTGTAGTGGCATCATAGGGCTGCCTTGCTTGGACATAAAGGAAGTGCCACCCCCATGCTCCACGCATTACATGCGAGCCAGGGATGGCACTTGTTTCTGCTCCTCCCCCATGGGGGAGGCTGGGAGGGGATTCTTACTTCCTGATGACGATGTTGTCCAGTGCGAAGTAGGCAGGAGTGTTCAGGCCCCACTGGCCTGTGTCGCTGCCCTCCATGGTGAACTTCAGACTGGTGACCTTGCCCAGCGCGCTGAGGCTGCAGGTACACCACTTGGTCATGAACCCGCCGGAGGCGCACAGGGCCACCTTCACCGTGCCTGTAGATTGGGTGCCGTTGAATCCCTCGATGTTCACATTGAAGTAGTCGGTGCTGAGAGTCAGCGCACGCGCCGTCTCGTTGCCCAGCCGTGCCACGCTCAGCATGTAGGTGGTGCCTATCATGTCGAGACTCTTGACCTCGCGGGCCACACTGTCGGCAAAGAGCACAGTGGCCTCGTCAAAGACCACGGCAAAGTTTCTGGACCCATTGCTCATGGGCACCGCCAACTGGTCGGTGTAGGAGTGCAGGGAGTCAGTCTGAGCGTCGATGTAGTTGCTGATGGCCACTCCACCCTCGCTGTAGCCATACTGGCCACCCCACTTGTTGGTCATTCCGCCAGTGAGATGGGTGGTGGGGTCAGTCCAGCGATAGTTGCTGGCCATCTCGCCATAAAGCAGCGGACCGTCATACTGGGGGCTGTCGATGAAGGCCGAGAAGTAACTGCCCTCAAAATCGACTGTCACTGTCTGTTCCTCCGTAAGGTCGGGGTTGAAGTCATCATCCTCGTCACAGGCGGTAAAGGTCATGCCTGCCATGAGCAGCAGAGCCATAAACTTGATTTTCTTCATAACATTAGGGTATTAACTAAGGGTTATTGGAATATTCCACCTCAAAGTTAATATCTTTTCACCATACCGCCCAAGAAGTTTTCACTTTTTGTGCTTCCGCAGGCCAGCCACGCACCAGGCAGCCCGTCCCCACCCCTCTGGGGCAGCCGTGGGATGTGCCCTATATCTTGATGCCATAGGTCAATTTGAGTGTATCCATCACGAACACGCTCTGTATGCGTATGACATTCTCCAGCGTGCCTATCGTCCTGATGACAAAGCGCTGGTACTCCTCCATGCTCTTGCAGAAGACCTTGAGCATGTAGTCAAACTCGCCGCTCACATTGTAGCACTCCGTCGATGACATAGAGCGGTCCGTTGCCACCTGTGATGGAGTTGCCGCCACGGATGCGGCAGCAATGAAAAATGACAAATGCTCTCTTCATGTCTGATACCTTTTATTAAGTTGATAATGTATGTGTCTCTGCGCCTCGGTCACTGGTGGGGGGGGCATGCAGGACATCCCCCGTCCCTGTGACTTTTGACGCGGCAAAGGTAAGGACATATCACGCTGCGTCACAGAAGAACATGGCGATACGGAAAAAAGGCATGGTATCAGCCCGTCACACCGAAAAAGTGACGGCACAAGGGCTGTCGGGGACAGGCAGCCCATGGGGGAAAAAGGCAGGCAGCCCTGGCGGCAGAGGGCGTTGCTCTGGCCACCAGGGCTGCCTGGAGTGGGTGGTTACCTTAGGGCATCATGACCACCGCTTCCTTGTGGCGGCCATCGACCTTGATGGTGAGGGGATGCGGCAGGCGCACATGGCGCACATGCTCCGTCTCGCTCACGGCGGGCAGGGAGTCAAGCACATCCTGGCGGTAGATGCCGTCCTGGCGGAAGGCATTGATGGTGAGGTAGCACACGCCCAGCGATGTGAGGTTCTGGAAAAAGTGTGTGCCCTGGCTGGGATCTACCTGGTAATTGTCGAGCCCGGCCTCCACGATGACCTGGGCGGCACTGATGTGCGGCCACTTGACAGGGATGCCCAGCCAGGGGTCGCTGCTCCCCCACCGCCCGGGGCCGATGAGCAGATAGGATGCGGCCTGCATGGGGGTGTCGCCATTGGCATCAGGCGCGCCCCCCGCAGCCAGGAAGGTGCGGTTGACATGCTCGATCTCCTCGGCGATGAAGGTGTTCTGCGAGGGCTGGTAACCCTGGGTCTTGACATAGACGATGTCGCTGATGTCGGTAATGATACCATTGCCGATGGCGTTGTGCGAGCGCAGGAGACAATCCTGGTCTGGCACCAGGGTGAGGTCCTCGCTGATGTCCATGCGGTTATCTACCATGGGACGTATCTGCAGCAGGTAGAACTCGCCCGTCTTGTCGGCATGGAGGTTCACGGCAAACTCTATCTCGACAGGCCGCTGCATCTCGGCCTGGCCATACTCCAGGAC
>CAVKOT010000259.1:0-3184 GCA_963658045.1 Opitutia bacterium UBA4654 | reverse complement strand
CCCCTATGCTTCGCGCCATTATTGTATCCTGGGCATCCGCAGATGGGTGAACTGCGTGCCAGCGTCTCCCAATGCCCACCCACTTTAATGACCGATTGGGGATAAAGTTCCCTGGGGCTTTGCCATACCGCCATTTTATAGTATATTTGCCTTTGAAATACTAATTTAACACAAGAAAACTATGTTCGAAGGACAACCAAAAGGGCTGTGGGCCCTGTCTCTCGCCAACACAGGAGAGCGTTTCGGCTACTACACGATGCTGGCCGTGTTCATTCTCTTCCTGCAGGCCAACTTCGGCTGGAACGGTGCCACTGCGGGACTCGTGTATTCCAGTTTCCTCATGATGGTGTATTTCCTGCCCCTCTTCGGCGGCATCGCAGCCGACGTGTGGGGCTACAGCCGCATGGTGACAATAGGCATCTCCATCATGTTCCTGGGCTATCTGCTGCTGGCCATCCCAATGGGCGCCAGCAGCCTGGCCATCGTGACCATGGGCGCGGCACTCCTGCTGGTGAGCCTGGGCACGGGACTCTTCAAGGGCAACCTGCAAGTGATGGTGGGTGACCTGTACAACGACCCCAAGTATGCCGCCAAGCGCGACTCGGGCTTCTCGCTCTTCTACATGCTCATCAACGTGGGCGCGCTCTTCGCCCCCACTGCCGCCATCAAGATCATGGACTGGGCACAGAACTCACTGGGCGTGAGCGAGGCCGACTCCTACCACTTCGCCTTTGCCGTGGCATGCGTGTCGCTGATAGTGTCCATCTGCATCTACTACGGGTTCAAGTCAACCTTCCAGCAGGTGCTCAGCGTGGAGAAGAAGGACAAGGCACAGGCTGCGGCTACGGGCGAGAAGGAACTCAGCAAGAGCGAGACCGTCGAGCGCATCGTGTGCCTGGTGCTCGTCTATGCCGTGGTCATCTTCTTCTGGATGGCCTTCCACCAGAATGGCGCCACCCTCACCTACTTTGCGCGTGACTATGTGGCCGAGACCGCCACAGGAGTGACTGCCATGGAGTTTGACGTGACCAACCTCCTGCTGTGCATCGTCATCGTCTATGGCCTGTTTGGCATCTGCCAGAGCAAGGCCACGAGGCAGAAGGGCATCTGGGGCGTGGTCATCCTGGCAGCCGCAGCTATCTTGGGCTACAAATACACGACGACAGGCGAGGTGAGCGTGTCGGCCCCCATCTTCCAGCAGTTCAACCCCTGCTTCGTGGTGGCTCTCACCCCCGTGAGCATCGCCCTCTTCGGCTGGCTGGCCAAGAAGGGCAAGGAGCCCAAGGCACCTGTGAAGATTGGCCTGGGCATGCTGGTGGCCGCCGTGGCCTACCTGCTGATGACGATGAGTTCCATCGGTCTGCCTGCCCCCGATGCCGAGCATCCCACGCACCTGGCCAATGTGAGTCCCAACATCCTGGTGAGCACCTATCTCATCCTCACCTTTGCCGAGCTTCTGCTCTCCCCCATCGGCATCGCATTTGTGACGAAGGTGGCTCCCCCGAAGTTCAAGGGCATGATGATGGGCGGATGGTTTGTAGCCACCGCCGTGGGCAACTTTCTCGTGAGCATTCCCACCATCCTGTGGGGCAAGGAGTTGTATGTGGTATGGGGCACGCTGATGTGCATCTGCCTGGTGGCCGCCCTCTTCATCTTCAGCATCATCAGGAAACTCAACCGCGTGGCATAAGCCAGCGGCAGTTCAGGATAAAGACAGGGAGCCAGGTGACCCATCACGAGTCACCTGGCTCCCTGTCCATTTGCCCCTCACCGCACGCCCGGCAAGGCTCAGTCTATCCTGTTGAGGAACACGGTCACGATGCGCGATGTTTATCAGGTCAACGAACATCGCGCCCACAATGGGCACACTATGAAGAAGGGCTTCACCGAGTGCAGCTTGCCGCTATAGGGCGTACACTCCATGACGTTGCGCACCACAGCCGCCATCACCAGCGCACCGAAATAGGTGGATGACGCCTGTGTGCTGGAGCAGGCAGCTCACCACAGTGCCCAAAACCATGACCATGAACAGGGCATAGGTGGCGGTGGCATACAGGCGGAACTCCTGCTCGTTGTCGCTCACATGCTTGGTGTGTCCATCCGGCAGCGACTCCTCGCTCTCGAAGCCGGCCACCGCCGGATCGACCTTGAAATCCTTAGGCTCCAGGTGCTCTGATATGAGATAGCGGCGTATGAGCCGCTCACAGGGCCTCCCACCATAGAGCCCGCTATGAGGCCGAATGTGGCAGCCGCCATGGATATGGTGCCCATCAGGGGGCTTATGTGCATCAGCCGTGCCAAGGCAAGCGGCATAAGCTTCTACAGCACGATGATGAACACGAGTAGCACAAGCATCATGGCCAGCATCCTGCCGCCCTGGCGCAGCACGCGCAGGTTGGATTGGAAGCCAACACCGGTGAAGAATGCCAGCATGAAGACATCCAGCGTGCCGTCAAACGAGGCCTCCACCCCGCACAGCTTATATACGGCAAGCGTGAGCAGCGAGAACAGTATGCCGCCCGACACAGGCGACGGTATGCAGAACCTCTGCAGCCACGCCACCCTGCGTGTCATCAGCATTCTCACCACCAAGGCCAGCACGCCCATCCCCGCGCTCTGCAGCATATCAAAAGCGAATGTCTCTCCCATCGTTATTCCTTACATTACACAACATTTCCACTCAGGGTCAATTCTGATGCAAAGTTACATTTATAAGTAAAGGTTCAAAATGAAACGCCACTATATTTTGTCCAAACTGTGGGATATTTCTCCATGTTCGAGGAGAGAAAAGCGTCAAGACTGCGTAGCCGATGAAACATGGGGGATAGAGCCACCGCATAGGCACAAAATAATGATAAAATAAGAACAGTCATTCGCTTACATATTATGAAGTCGTCTAAACTTATTGCGATTTGTTGAAATGGGAGTAATTTGCTATCTTTGTTTTACCACAAACAAACAGAAGCAAAAAACTCCCATATGTACAAAGTACTTGACAAAGATACGATAATTTCAGAAATACTTCCCCATCTTTCAACAGCAAAACGTGGCTATGTGTGCAAGGCTAACATCGTAGAAGTGGTCAACTGCATTCTGTATAAGTTGAAGACAGGCATTCAGTGGCATTTGCTTCCTATAACAGCATTGTTTAGTGATGTTGTACTCAGTTACAAGAGCGTATTCT
>CAVKOT010000258.1:0-3265 GCA_963658045.1 Opitutia bacterium UBA4654 | reverse complement strand
GTACTATATATATAATGTAAAGAACCGCACCGTGGCCAACCTGAGCGAGAATGGTGCCCAGGAGGTGCCCAAATGGAGTCCCGACGGCAACATGGTGGCCTTTGTGAGGGACGGCAACCTGTTCCTGGTGAAGTTGCTCTTCAATAACAGCGAGACACAGGTGACCAAGGACGGCAAGTTTGGCGAGGTGCTCAACGGCAAGCCAGACTGGGTCAACGAGGAGGAGTTCTCGCTGAGCCGCTCCTTTGACTTCAATGCCGACGCTACCATGCTGGCCTGGATCAAGTATGACGAGCGCGCTGTGCCCACCTTCTCGTTCCCCCTCTACAAGGGACTCGCCCCGGAGAAGGAGGAGTACAGGGAGTATCCCGGTGCCTATGCCTACAAGTACCCCGTGGCTGGAGCCACCAACAGCACCGTCACCGTGCACAGTTTCGACATCAAGAGCCGCGTGATAAGGCAGATGCAGCTGCCCCTTGACCCCGATGGATATATCCCCCGCATCACCTTCACCAACGACCCGCTGAAACTCCTCATCCTTACCCAGAACCGTCACCAGAACCGCCTCGACATCTATGTGGCCAATCCCCGCAGCACGGAGTGCCGCCTTATCGTGCGTGACGAGACGGAGAAGTACATATCAGAGGACGTGTATAAGAACTTCAGCACGACAGACAACGGATTCGTGCTCATGAGCGAGCGCAGTGGCTGGAACCAACTTTACCTCTATGACCTCAACGGCACGCTCAAGCGCCAGCTTACCAGCGGGCAGCATGTGGTGACGGACTTCTACGGCTATGACAGCCGCCTGGGGATGACGTATTACGCCAGCAACCAGGAGGGGCCACTCTACAAGGCTGTCTATAAGACTGACATCAAGGGCAAGACTGTCAAACTCAGCAGCCAGAAGGGAACCAACAACGCCATCTTCAGCAAGGGCTGCAAGTACTACATGAACGTGTGGAGCAACCTGCAGACACCCCCTGTGACCACCCTGTGCGACGCCAATGGCAAGACACTGGGCACCATGGAGGACAACAGCGAACTGCGCTCAAAGCTTGCTGGCATCAGCCTGGGCGAGCGTAGGATAGTGTCATTCAAGACCCAGGACGGTGTGCAGTTGAACGGGCTGATGGTGCTCCCGCCTGACTTCTCGGAGAGCAAGAAGTACCCCGTCATCCTGTTCCAGTACAGTGGTCCGGGCAGCCAGCAGGTGCTCGACAGCTGGAGCGCGGGCAACATGGGTGGCATGCTCTATGAGCAGTACCTCGCCGAGCAGGGCTTCATCAGCCTCATTGTTGATGGGCGTGGAACAGGCGGCCGCGGCCGTGACTTCGAGCAGTGCACCTATCTCAAACTGGGTCAGCTGGAGAGCCACGACCAGGTGGAGGCCGCGCTCTATGCCGCCTCGCTGCCCTATGTGGACGCAAAGCGCATCGGCATCTGGGGCTGGAGTTATGGTGGCTTCTGCACTCTGATGAGCATGAGTGAGGGCCGCCCCGTGTTTGCCGCAGGCGTGGCCGTGGCTGCGCCCACCGACTGGAGGTACTATGACAGCGTATATACCGAGCGCTTCATGCGCACACCCAAGGAGAACGGACCCGGCTATGACGTGTCGCCCATAGGCCGCGCCGCACAGCTGAGCGGGCACCTGCTGCTGGTGCACGGACTGGCCGATGACAACGTACACTTCCGCAATGCCGCTGAATATACCGAGGCACTGGTGCAGGCAGACAAAGACTTCCGCGAGTTGACCTATACCAACCGCAACCACGGCATCTATGGCGGCAACACCCGCGCGCATCTCTTCAGACAGATAACCAATCACTTCAAGCAGTATTTGCAGTAATGATGAGAGGAACTATGCTCATGGGGCTCCTGCTGAGCGCAATGGCAGTCGCAGCCCAGAACAGCAACACAGCCCGGCCCACTGCCGTCAGTTATGGCGGACAGCGGGTCTCGCTGCTTGAGAACACGCTCAAGGTGCAGTATGTGAGTCCGCTTCATGGGGTGGAGAAGGAGGGCTACCAGGGACTGGAGGTGTATGGCGACACCGTGCTGAGCGCGCAGAACTCAGGCTGGCTGTCAGTCTATACCTATGACGGCAATGCGCTGACCCAGGTGGTGAAGCCCTTCAAGATGGCCTGCTATGACGCGGTGAACCACAGTAATGTGGTGTCACTCTCCAACTACCGCTACGCGCCCTCTGACCCCCTGCCCCTGCTCTATGTGAGCCAGTGTGCGCGCCAGGCGTGGCAGGGCAAGAAGGACGTGCTCTTTGTGGAGCGCATCGCTCCCGACCTGAAGTCCACGCAGACGGTGCAGGTCATCCATTTCCAGGATGATAGCCACCTGTTTGGCTATGCCCTGCAGTGGGTCATCGACCGCGAGAATGACATGCTCTATGGCTATGGCAATACCGTCAACAATGACGACAAGGCCAACAAGCACCGCATTGTCAAGTTCCGCCTGCCCAAGGTGCAGGAGGGCACGGACGGCCTGGTGACGCTCACCGACAAGGATCTCCTGGAGAACTATCTGATCGAGGACACCTATAATCGTCCCTTCATGCCCATTGGCCAGGGACTCTTCATCCAGGGCGGACAACTCTTCATGCCCACTGGCTTCGGCACAGACAAGCATCCGTCAGTCCTGTATGTCTGGGATTTGCAGACCCGCACCATGCAGAATGTGATAGACCTGCGGCGCGCCACCTTCAGCGAGTTGGAGGATTGTGCCACTTGGCGGAACTCGCTCCTGCTACAGGCGCAGGGGCATCTCTTCCGCCTTGATTTCTAATCAGCGACACCACGCAACGCCCTGGCACATATTGGCCGGGGCGTTTGCTTGTTTGGGGGATAATTCGTAACTTCGTGGCGAAAAGCGTAAACAGACACGAGACAATGACTGAGATAGTGAACAAATACCCGGTGGGCATACAGACCTTCTCCAATGTCATCGAGGGGCATTACCTCTATGTCGATAAGACTCAGTACATCGCTGACTTCCGACGGAAGGGTATGAAGTATGTCTTTCTGAGCCGCCCCAGACGGTTTGGCAAGTCGCTCTTTGCTTCCACACTGCATTCCTATTTCGAGGGACGGCGCGAACTCTTCGAGGGCCTGGCGATTGCCGACTATGAGAAGGAGTGGGCGCATCATCCCGTACTGCATTTCGATATGAGTGGTGCCAAGCATTTCGATGCAAGGCAGCTGGATGGCTACTTGAACCTACAGTTACGCGACTATGAGATGATGTATGGCCG
>CAVKOT010000257.1:0-3274 GCA_963658045.1 Opitutia bacterium UBA4654 | reverse complement strand
CCATAGGTCAGCGTGATGCTGTTCCTGGGGAATGTCACTACGCCATCAGCGAAGGAGCCATCCTGCGTGCTTTCCACTGTCACGTTGCTCCCATTGATGCGGAAGCCCAGGGGCTGGGCGGGTATGCTGGCCCGCGTGCCGTCGAGCCTGATGCTGAGCGTGGCACCGTCATAGCCCATGGTGGAGTCGGCAATCTGGCTGAATGGCTCCTGCAGCACAATTCCCTCGGCCGTGTCCATGGGGCAGGCCTTCACGGTCACATACTCGGCAGGAGTGGTGAGGCCAAAGAGCTCGCGCACGATGCCGTCGGAGAATGTCACGCTGTAATGCGTGGCCTCGTCCTGCACGCTTCCTCCTCCCACATAATAGAGGCCCGAGGGGTCGGGGTTCTCCAGGCCGATGCTGTTCCATCGGTATTTCATGTAGTTCCTCAGGGGGAATGACAGGTTCATCCATGCGGGCCTTCCGCTGCCCGCGGTGGAGAACTGCTCCATGCGTGGGATGTACAGCGTGTCCTCGCCCTGGGTGCGGTCAACGGACATGTCCAGTCGCTTGTAGTCGAAGAAGGACTGGCCCTCGCCCCACAACTCGATGCGCTTCTGCCTCACTATCTCCTGTATGGCATCCTGCTCCTGGGTGCCCTCTGCCTGGAAATGGTAGCCTGGCATCCTGTATTTGCTCATAAAGTCATTGAGGAGGGCCACACCATCGGTGATGGAGGAGTGTGCCTTGGCCTCGGCCTCGATGAAGTACATCTCCTCGACACGCATCAGTGGGTAGGCCGATTGGGCAGCCACCCGGTAGTCATCGGCGTTTCCTTTGTAGGGGCGGAACTTCAGTGATGCATACTTGGGCAGGGTGCTCATGTCGGTGCTGGCCAGATGTGGCTCGCTGTAGTCATCTGACACTCTGAACAGCCTGCGCCGCATGTCGCCCGCACCTATCTCCTTGTACAGGGATGGTGTGATGCGCAGGTGAGTGCCTGCGGTGGCATAGCCGAAAAGGGCCTCGTTGCTCATCCATGAGGGCCAGTTGACGATGCCTGACTGCACAACCTCGTCATCCTCGCGGGGCTGTGCTCCCCACATCCATGCCGAGGGAGTGGTGGTGTTGAACCCATTCTCCACATCCAGCATCTCGGCCTCGGTGAGTGGGGTGGCCCCGCTCTGTGTGATGGCCTTGCGCGCCAGCTGTGCGGCCTTGCCATAGTCCTCCACCCACATGCTCAGTCGTGCCTGCAGGCCATAAACGCAGGCCAGGTCGGGCAGGAGTTTGCTGGTGCGCTGGTAATGGGCAAGGAGCGAGGCGGCCTTGTCCAGGTCTGACTCGATGAAGGCCCTCATCTCCTCGCGGGTCGCGCGTGTCAGCAGGGCCAGTTGCCCGGGTGTGGTCTTCTCGGTGATGATGGGCACGGTCAGGTGAGTCAGCAGTTTTCCCGTGTAGGAGTAGGGCTTTGTGGCTGCGCAGGGCAGGTACTCATACATGCGCGCCATGTCCAGGTAGTGCATGGCGCGGAAGGCGTATGCCATGCCCAGGTATTCCTTCTGCCTGTCGTTGGCTGTGCGCTCGTCAATGGCCCCTATCAGTTTGTTGATGGCGGTTATGGCATTCTCATAGAAATGCCATGTATATGCGCATGGGGCATAGGCGGGTCCTACAGCCCTGTTCGAGGACCAACTGGAGAACCAGTTATATCCGTTTTAAGTCCGGAAAAGGTCGGCGGTAAGGACATCCCTCACGTGCATGATGCCGCCATAACCAAAACCGTAAGCCTGGTTCTGGTCGAAATAGTGCATGGCACCATTCACATCGAGAAAATAGCGCTCGATGTCCCCAAAGAAGGTCATCTCCTTGCCCTGATAGACTTCCACGTTGCCGTCCTTGGTCACCTTGACCTCCACTTCTCCCTGGTCATTGTCGGTGAATTGGATGGAGTCCCCCTCGGTGAGTTCCACTCTCTTGCCGCCCAGATAGAACCCCAGCCCCTGGGCGTATGCGTTTCCTGCTGCCACCACCATGGCCAGCAGGCAGATGATAAGCCTGATGCACTTCATTTTACCATGACTTTGAATGAGACATTACCGGCCTTTATGATGGCCGTACCTTTCATCATGTGCAGGGAGGCAGAGGCATGGCCACTCCTGTCGGCCCTTGTCTGTGCAATGACTTTCCCGTCGGTGGTGACAACGGTAACAGGCTTGCCTGCCTCCAGGCCAGCCACTTGCAGGATGCCGTCCTTGATGGAGAAGGCTGGGCGCGTGATGGTGGCATCGGCTTCCTTGACCCCAGTGGGCTCCTGATGGCCGAATATGCCGATGTGGTCACGCTGCTCCAGCGTAACCTTGTAGTGGGATGACTCTGACATGGGGATGCTGTAGTAGCACTTGTTTTTCACGATTTCCAGATTGGCCTCTTCTGCCCATTCACCATCAGACTGGATGATGGCGTTTCCATTGTTCACTTTCAGCACAGGTTTGTCTGACACATAGAAACTGTACAGTTCGGTCTCGCCGTCCCACACCACCAGTGCTGGCTGTTTGCTGTCAGCCCAGGCAGGCGCGAGAGCCATCATGGCACAGACCATGAGAGCCAAACCGCGTTTGGGTAGTTTTGTCGTCATAGTTAAATCACTTATATGGTTGAACGTCATAAATTATCAAGAAGTCGTTCTGTGTCTTATGTCTGTGCCTGGCAGAGAAACATATCAGAAGGCAGATGACAAAATCAATCTCCCTGGTTTCGTGATGCTTGTGTGGCATGTGCCAGGGAAATCCATTACTGCAAAAGTACGAAAATAATAAAAAAGGAGGGACCCGTTCCCTCCTTTTTTATCTATATAAGCATGAAAATTGTCGAATTTTCCCTTGAGGCGTGCCGTTTCCTGGAGTTTATGTGAATGGCTTGTGACGTAAGGGGCTGAGCAGATGCTCAAGAAACGGAGCTCATTCCTTTATGTGCAGTTTCCCCTTCCGGGTAAACTTCAGCCTCTCGATGCACACGACCCGGTCCCAGTTGGGCTTCTCGCAGGCGGGGTCGGCATGGCGGTGGTAGATGATGTAAAGTTTGTTGTCGTACCCCTCTACGATGCTGTTGTGCCCGGGAGAGGAGACTCCCCGCTTGGCGTCTGTCGTGAGTATGGGGTTAGTGACGTATTTTTGCCAAGGGCCTAATGGGGAGGAAGACTCCGACACGCCTATACCATAGTGGCCAAAGCCGGTGTCGTTGGCCGAATAGGTCATTACGTACTTGTCCTTGTGCTTGATGACCCACGGTC
>CAVKOT010000256.1:0-3292 GCA_963658045.1 Opitutia bacterium UBA4654 | reverse complement strand
AGTTACCAGAAAGCGGTAACCCTACTACTCAATGCAAAACGCATAGAGGACTTATTCGTGTTCCGAAGCCTGAATTATGAGGTTCTCACAGGAGACAAAAAGGGAATATCATCAATAAGATGCGGCAGGAAATACCGTTTGGAGTTTATTGTCAAAGACAAGAGCGAGGACTTGACCATCAAGATTTGCCACCTGTTAGACATCAGTAACCATTATAAATAAAACAAGACGCACCTATGGAAGCAACAAAAACATACAGCCCAGGAGAACTGATACCCTCAACTCCGATACACCCTGGAGAGGTTATCAAGGACGAGCTTGAGGCACGAAGCATCTCCCAACGGAAGTTTTCCTCGTTGATAGGCTGCTCATATACAGTGCTCAACGAGATTCTCAACGGCAAGCGCCCTCTTACCACAGACTATGCCTTGCGCATCGAAGCTGCGCTCAACATCAAGGCTTACATTTTGGCAAACATGCAGAGCGACTACAATTTGCAGACAGCGAAAAGCGACAGCCACACGATGGCCATACTCAACAAGATACGCGCCACAGCAGCCATGCTGTGACGTGTCATCCTTCCTCTCCACGAAATGGTGGCCTGCGGGCAGCGTCATGCCTCAGTGTGAGCCTGTCCCCGCACGCCGCGCCACCTCCTCCAGCACCCGATAGGTGTCCGTGAGCGAGCCCAGGCTCTGCTCATTCGCTCCGTCATGCCCTTCAGCGAGTTCCACAAACCGCCGCACCGAGGAGTAGTATCCATGGACGTAGAGTTGGTTGTTGGACAGGGTGGGCACAAAGGGGTTGCTGGCAAACAACTCCTCCTCAACCGTCGTCCCTGGCAACACCTTATCCAGGGGAATTCCCATCCACACGCGCTGCGACTTGCGAAAGGTGAGCCGCTCCATCTGGCTGAGCGCATAGGTGCCACGCGGGGTATTCACCTCCAGGCTCTCACGCGCATGGCTCCAGGAGTGGGCGGTGGAGAGTTCAAGACAGCCTGTGGCATGGGAGTGGCGTAACAGCACGAACAGGGTGCCGCCGCCGCGCTCCACCGCCCGCACCTCTGCCCGCCCAAACAGATGACACACAAGGTCAAGGGGATGGATGAAGAGGTCGAGCAGGGGATTGCCCTCGGGATAAGCCCCGGTGAGGTAGCGCAGACTGTAGGTGAGGGCACGCTGCCCGTGCAACGCCCTTCGGAGCACCTGCACAGCAGGGGCCATGCGCTTCTGCAAATCGACTGCCACCACGGGAGCATGGCACCGGGCCTCCAGGTCCTGCAGCATCTGCAACTCGGCGAGACTGGCACAGGGGGGCTTCTCGATGAAGAGGCTCTTACCTGCCCCGAGCACCTGCGAGGCCAGCGCAAAGTGGGAATGGGGCGAGGCCGACACAAACACGCCCCTCACCTCATCGTCCCCCAGCACCTGCCGCAGCGAGGTGGTGGCACACACGCCAGGATAGGCCCGCTCCACCAGGGGCAGCTTGCCTGGGGTGCGGCAACAGATATACTTCAAGGGCACATGCAGGTGTGCCAGCACGGGATAGAGGCAGGACGTGCTGTGGCTGCCGACACCCACAAAGGCATACTTGCCCGCGCACAGGCCACGCAGCTGCCTCAACCCGCGCATACGGCGGTACCGCTCAATCAACTCTGTGGTAATGTTCATTGCTTAGGATGGTTCTGTTCAGATAATGCCTGTAGGTCTCGTTCCTGTCGGCCGTCCACTGGTAGGGGCCATAGACGGCCTCGATGGCACGCTTGGGCAGCAGCCGCTCCAGGTTGCGCAGCAGGATGATGTCATACTTGCGGTGGAAATTGATCCAGCAGCCATTGCACCCGCGCGAGTGGCGGCACTGGGTCTCGATGGACTGGCGGGAGTTGAAAATCTCATCGAGGGAGCGCTCGTGGATGTTGCCCAGGCGCACGTCCAGGTTCTGGCACAGGGGCACGTCACCATTGGAATGCACCACCAGGCTGCTCAGGATGCTCTGGCAGCGCAGGTGCAGGTGCCCCCGCTTCCATTCGTCATAGAGTGCCACGAAGTCGAAGTTCTCCTCGGTGTCGTGGATGCAAGCGGGGATGCGGCCCACGAAATCCTGCCGGTCGGTGGAGAGGAGTTCGGCCGTGGTGTCGAAGAAGTCCATCGTACCGTAAATGCCAATGCGCACATCCACGCCCTGCTCCCGCGCCAGGCGCACCACATACTCCATGTCGCTGAAGTCGTTCCAGGGCGACAGGCAGAACATGAGCGAGATGGGCACCTCGCCCCGCAACGCCCCGAGCACCTGCATCACACGCCCGTGGCCATCCACGCCACGCATGCGGCGGTAGGTGTCGCGGTCACCATCGAGCGAGAGGTAGAGCCGCTGGGGGCGGTACTTGCGGGTGAGGGAGGTGACGCGCTCGGGCGCAAGGCCATTGGAGAGCAGGGTGTAACGGGGATGGTGGCGGCTGAACCACTGCATGATGGCCTCGGCCTGGGGATGCAGCACGAACTCACCGCCCTCGAGCCCCACGGTCGTGTGCGGGGTGACACAGCGGCTGGCCATGATGTGCTGGATGTCGGGGAGCGAGAGGTGCTGGGCCGGCTTCTTCCAGATGGAGCAGTGCTGGCAGCGGGACTGGCAGCGGGTGGTGGTGTAGAGCATGAGTGTGCTCAGTTTCTTATGCCCCGGGCGGGCAAGGTTGTTGAGGCACAGGGCCCCATTGTAGAGGTAGTCTTTCAGTGCATACATTTTGGTTACGGCGAGGCTTTTGTGCCTCTACCCCATTGATACGTGCTGGCGCGGAAAGACTGCTTGCGCACCGCACTCGCTCCATCAAACAAGTCTGACACAAGAACTTGAACATTGAAACACGCGGAATACGCGGACACACCAGCCTTTTCTGCGCCTTCGCCCCCCGCGCACCAACGTCGGCCTGCTCTTGTCTTTCAAGTAAAGAGTCCGCATGCTCCGCGTGTTTCAATGTTTATGCTCTTAAATGAACAAACAAGGCCAAGCCACAAGCCCAATACCATCCAACCCCACCCTCTACCCCATAAACAACAAACCGAAATTTCCCCCAAGGACAAGCAGCAGGCAGGACAACGCGCCCCGAAGAGGCAATTTGCCCATAGCCCAGGGTAACGCCCTGGGGAGAGGTTTTCGGAATGATAATACGCCCTGTAAGGGCAAAAGCACTCGCTTGCATGGCTTTTGCCCCTACAGGGCGTATCGCTGTATATGCGTCATTCTCCCAGGGCGATGCCCTGGGCTATAGGCTTTAGGGCTTTCAGCCCAATAC
>CAVKOT010000255.1:0-3296 GCA_963658045.1 Opitutia bacterium UBA4654 | reverse complement strand
GACGGATGTCGATGATGTAGTCAGAGACCGTCTTGCCCGTCTTCGTGCGGAAATAACGGCTGAAGGCCGCTGGCGTCATCTCGGCTATGTCAGCAAGTGTCTTCAGGCGTATCTCACGCTTGTAGTTCTTGTCGATGTACTCCTCCACCTGTCGGACGCGGATGCTCTCGGGGGTGTTCTTCACATTGGAGAAGGAGCGGCTTGCCAGCAGATGGTAGTTCTCCTGCAACGACAACTCGTAGAGAATCTCCAGGAGCTTGAGCATACGGTAAAATCCAGGTTGCGACTGGGTGATGGCCGTTATCTTGCCATACAGCTCCATGATGGTGTTGAGCTCAAAGGCTATGCCACGCTTGGCGTTGTGGAAGAGGGCGCGCAGGCTGCTCAACTGGTTCTTGGCCAGGAACTGCTCGCCCATGAGGTCAGGGGGAAACTGTATGGTGATTTCATGTATAGAGTGGCTCTGGCAGTCATACTGGTCCCAGGCGTGCTCAAGCCCACTGCCCACCAGCACCAGGTCATACTTCCCCAGCACCTCGATGGAGTCACCCACAATGCGCCTGGCCCCGTCACAGTGCTCCACGAAGTTGAGCTCCATGGCCTCATGTTTGTGCAGGGGATAGGTGAACGCCTCCTTGTCGCGATCCACCATATAGAAGCAGTCTTTCTCCGACAGATGTGGTTTCTCCGTAATAACCTTGCTCATAAAGTGCGCATTAGGGTTGGTAATCAACCGCTAAGTTAGTGGTAAAAGTTGAATTGTACAAGCCATGGAAAAGAAATAAGGTGGAAGGGACTGCATTTCGCCCCCTTCCACCTTGCTTCTTCTGCAAGTGCGGCAGTCACTTGCCGGCGGCCATGTCCACCAGCATGCGGTGTATGCCCGTGTCACTGTCCAGCTCGGGATGGAAGGCCGTCACCAGCTGGTTGCCCTGCCTGGCAGCCACGATGTGCCCGTCCACCTGGGCCAGCACCTCCACGTCCTGGCCCACCTGGTCAATGTAGGGGGCGCGTATGAAGGTCATGGGCACCCGGCCCAGTCCCTTGAAGTCCCCCTCGGTGTGGAAACTGCCCAACTGCCGGCCATAGGCATTCCTCTTGGCCAGGATGTCCATGGTGTCCAGGTGCAGGCGGTCCAGCATGATGAGTCCGGCACAGGTGCCCAGCACGGGCAGGCCGCCCTGTATCTCCTGGCGCACCTCGTCCCACATCCCCAGGTCGTGCATGATGCGCGTCATGGTCGTGCTCTCGCCACCGGGGATGATAAGTGCCTGCTTGGGCTGGCGCCAGTCACCGATGTTGCGCACCAGGAATGCCTCCACGCCCATGCGCTCCAGCACCTGGCGATGCTCCTCAAAGGCTCCCTGCAGAGCCATAATGGCTACTCTCATCACTTTCCGCGCTCTGCCATCAGAATTTCTATCTCCTGCTCGTTGATGCCCACCATGGCCTCGCCCAGGTCCTCGCTCAGTTCGGCCAGCATCTTGGGGTTGTCATAGTTGGTCACAGCCTTCACGATGGCCTGCGCACGCTTCTCGGGGTTGCCGCTCTTGAAGATGCCGCTGCCCACGAACACGCCCTCGGCGCCCAGCTGCATCATCAGTGCAGCATCGGCAGGAGTGGCCACACCGCCTGCGGCAAAGTTCACCACGGGCAGCTTGCCATTGTCGTGCACATACTGCACCAGGTCCACAGGCACGCGCAGCTGCTTGGCTGCCTCATACAGCTCGTCAGCGTTCAGACTGGTCAGGCGGCGAATCTCGCTCTGCATCATGCGCATGTGGCGCACGGCCTGTACCACGTCACCCGTGCCGGGCTCGCCCTTGGTGCGAATCATCGTGGCACCCTCGGCTATGCGACGCAAAGCCTCGCCCAGGTCCTTGGCACCACACACAAAGGGTACCTGGAACTGACGCTTGTCGATGTGATACACGTCATCGGCCGGGCTGAGCACCTCGCTCTCGTCAATATAGTCAATCTCGATGGCCTGCAGAATCTGTGCCTCGGCAAAGTGGCCTATGCGGCACTTGGCCATCACGGGGATGCTCACTGCCTCCTGGATGCCCTTGATCATCTTGGGGTCGCTCATGCGGCTCACGCCACCAGCCGCGCGTATGTCAGCGGGGATGCGCTCCAGCGCCATCACGGCACAGGCGCCTGCTGCCTCGGCTATGCGTGCCTGCTCGGGTGTGGTCACGTCCATGATGACTCCGCCCTTGAGCATCTGTGCCAACTGGCGGTTCAGTGAAGTCCTGTCTTCCATTCTTCTTTCCTCCTGTTTTTTGTTTGGTTTACTTTTCTGCCTGCAAAAGTCCGTATAAATAAGGAAAGGAGAAAGCGTCCCTTCCGCTTCCTATAAACTTTGTTCCCATTTCCATAACACTCTCCCCCTTCTCTTTCTGGGGCAGTGTCCCTTGCTGCGCCCAGTTGTTATCCGCACATCTCTTATTATAATACCTCTTTGTTTCTTTTTAAAAGAAAGAAGATGTTGATGATGATAGGGCGTTGATAATGTTGATACCTGTGGACTGGTATTTTTCCCCATACCAGCACCCCTGGTTATCCACAGGGAAATGGCGGCTTATCAACCCTTTTAATGCATGTGCTATGTGTTGAGTATCTTCACCCTATCGCCAATGGCCGCAAGTGTTGTCAACACTCTATAGTGAAAACTTCCATTTGATAAGTTTGTCCGTCATCCGCGCTTGATAACTTTGCCTGTCATGTTGATTGGGGTTTGATAAAGTGGTGGCTGTTGTGAATATCTTTGTTGGCCTTTTGGGGACTGTTGAAAGTGTTGATAAGTGAATGATAACTCATGTAGTTTTCCATATAGTTATTCACATCCGCTGTGGATAGGGAAAGGGGTGGGGTAGAGGCTCCCATTCATATATGTTTTTCCTTGTCTATACCTATTATATATATTTATAGAGGATGGAGAGGGAAAGAAAGAGAAAAACAAGAGGAAAAAAACGCCCTGCAGAGCGGTTGGGTGTAAATTTGGAAAAAAATGTGCCCATGCCAAGCATATTTTTGGCAAACATTCGGTGAAGAGTAGAAATTTTACTACCTTTACAGCACCGAATAAATAAAAAATTTAATATACAGAATTTCACAGAAGAATAAAGGCCAAGGGCTGGGCATTCGACCACGCCGAGGGCTCGCACTACTTTTATACCAAGGGCGGCAGACTCTCGCCCCCTGTGCCCTTTCATGGGGCAAAGGAAATCCCCGAACCACTACGGAGAAGCATAGCGCGGGCAATGGGCATTTGAAAGACGGCAAAAGGTAAGGGG
>CAVKOT010000254.1:0-3315 GCA_963658045.1 Opitutia bacterium UBA4654 | reverse complement strand
ACGGGGAAAGCAATGAGGCATAATCCCAAAGGCGGATGGCCAGCATCGCAAGATGCGGCCACCCGCCTTTTTTGGTTTCTGGACCAGGCCTGCCTGGACGTGTGGAGCCCACTGTCTGTTGCCATGAGGCAGACTGGCATAACCATCGCATCGGGCCTGTCGGGATGACGCAGCATTGTCATTCACCATCCAGCCCAAGGCTGGACGGTCAACGCAAGTACTTTACTTGGCAAAGTAAGCATACTCCTCTCACCGTCCAGCCTTGGGCTGGACGGTGGGGGACAGGGCTGGCCGTGGGGGAGAGCCTGCTTGCATGGGGCCGGGAAGCAGGCTCCTGGCGGGGGAGGAAGCCTCTTTTCCTTGCAAGGGGGCGTGTTTCTCAGTAAATCTTGCTAACTTTGTTGGAAAGTACCAACCAAGAAAGTTAACCGGGAGAGAATGAAAATGAGAACAGTAATGATGCTTGTGGCACTGGCGGGAGCCTTGTGCGCGCAGGCCGATGACAATGTGCTGCCCGACTGGGCCCTGGGCGGGTTTGTGCGTCCAGAGGGCGTGAACCCGCTGGTGAGCCCCACAGGCCGCAGCCGCTTCCTGTGTCCCATGCGTGGCGAGAGTGTGCGGTGGGAGTGTGCCGATACGTTCAACCCCGCCGCCGTAGTGCGTGACGGGAGCGTGTGTGTGCTTTACCGGGCCGAGGATGACCCCGACGCGGGGCTGGGACACCGCACCTCGCGGATAGGGCTGGCCACGCTGGCCGACGGGGTCACCGTGGATAGCCGCTCGCCAGAGCCTGTGATGTTTCCCGACACAAGCCTTATCTCCAGGCATTTCGAGTGGGAGGGCGGCACCGAGGACCCCCGTGTGGTGGAGGCAGAGGTGGATGGGCACCCCCTGTATGTGATGACCTACACGGCATGGAACCGCTACAGGTTCCGCCTGAGCATAGCCACCAGCCGCGACCTTCGCCACTGGGCCCACCATGGACCCGCGTTCCGCCTGGCCCTCAATGGGCTCTACGCTGACCTTCCCTGCAAGTCGGGCTCCATCCTCACCGAGGTGCGCGATGGCCGCCTGCAGGCCGCCAGGGTCATGGTGGACGGGCAGGAGAAGTACCTGATGTACTGGGGCGAGGCGTGGGTGTGCGCTGCCACCTCGGACGACCTCATCCACTGGACACCCGTGACCGAGCCCGATGGCACACTGAGGTATCTGGCGCGTCCCCGCAAGGGCTATTTTGACAGCCAGCTGACCGAGTGCGGCCCTCCTGCCGTGCTGACTGACAAGGGTATCGTGCTGCTCTACAATGGCAAGAACCGCCCTGGGGCCAATGGCGACGAGAATTATCCGTCGAACACCTACGCCGCCGGACAGATGCTCTTCAGCAGGGACAATCCCCTGCGGCTGGAGGCCAGGCTCGACCGGCCATTCTTCCGCCCCATGGCCGCCTTTGAGAAGAGCGGGCAGTATGCCGCAGGCACGGTGTTTGTGGAGGGGCTGGTGTATCACCGCTCCCGCTGGTTCCTCTATTACGGCTGTGCCGACTCCTTCGTGGGCGTGGCCGTGTGTGACCCTGCCGCAGGCTATCGCAAGGGCGACCCCATCGTGCTGCCGCAGGATGAGTAGTGCGCAGGCCTGGTGCGAAATGGCAAGAGGCGAAGTCCCTGTACGGGGGCTTCGCCTCTTGTCGGTTATGTCAGTGCCGGGGGCTCTTGCCGCTCCCCCTGGGGCTACTTGGTGAACTTGCTCCCCTGCTGCACATATATTCCCTGGGGGAGTTGCTCTGTGTCGTTCCCCACATACATCCCTGACAGGCTATATACAGGCTTCCCCTTGGCGGGGGACACGGACTCTGTCACTGGGGAAAGACCTGTGGCGGTGGCAATGGCAAACTTGTACTTGCCCGAGCCCAGCAGGCACACGGCCTTGCCGTTCTGCACTCCCTTGTACTCGATGCCGGGCACGTTGTACACGGGCACACCGCTCTCCTGCAGTTCATACCCATTGGCCACGGGCATGTAGAGGGTGGCTGTCGTGTTGGCAGGCACCTCCACCTCATAGGTCATCTCGCTGCCGCCATCGCAGTGCCATGCCGCCTTCACCATGCCATAGGGGCTCCAGTAGGAGGCATCGGCCATGGTGATGCGCTTCTGCGAGAATCGCAGTACGGAGCGGCGGTCAGGGTTGGGGGCGAGTATGAAGTGCTTGAAGCCAGGAGCCTCGGTGTCGGGAGCGATGCCCGCCATGTAGCGGAACATCCACTCGGCCACGATGCCATAGGCATAGTGGTTGAAGGAGTTCATGCTCACAGGACCATAGCCCGATGCCACGGTGTAGGAGTTCCAACGCTCCCAGATGGTGGTCGCTCCCTGGTCGATGCTGTAGAGCCATGAGGGGTCATTGCGCTGCAGCAGCAGGGTGTAAGCCTCGTCGTTGAGTCCCACCTCGGTGAGCGTCTGGTTGAGGATGGCTGTGCCCAGGAAACCGGTGTTGAGCTTGTAGCCATTGGAGGAGATGAGGCTGCGCAGGGTGTTGATGGTGCGCCTGCGTGCCACTTCGTTCTTGAGGAGGTCATAGCGCAGTGCCATGAGGTAGGCACACTGGGTGCGTATGGTGGGCATCCCTGTGGAAGTCTCGGTGTAGCGCTTCTGCCATTCAGCCTTGATGTTCTCAAAGAGTTGCTCATACTGGGCAGCCTTCTGGGCATAGGAGTCGCCCTCGCCGCTTGAGAGTGCGCGTGCCATCTTGGCCATCAGCGAGGCGTCGTAGGCATAGTAGCACACGCTGCAGTAGCGTGAGTCGGTGTTGACATAGGACACCCAGTCGCCATAGGTGGTGGCACCGCCATTGTACTTGTAGTTGGAGTCTCCCTGGTTGGCGAGGAACTGCATATAGCGTTCCATGGATGCCCAGTTGTCCTTGATTATCTGCAGGTCACCTGTCATCAGATAGACCTTCCAGGGCAGTATCACGCCCGCATCGGCCCATGCGGCAGCCCCGAAGCCCACGCCCCAGGCATAGGGTGCGATGTGGGGGAAGGCACCGTCGGCGCGCTGAGCGTCACGCATGTCACGCATCCACTTCTCATAGAAGGTGCGTGTGTCGGCATTGTACAGGCCAGCCATGGAATAGACCTGCGTGTCGGCAGTCCAGCCCTGGCGCTCGTCGCGCTGCGGACAGTCGGTGGGCACACTGAGGAAGTTGCTCCGCTGTCCCCACTGGATGTTGCTGTACAGTTGGTTGATGTCGGGGTGTGAGGTGGTCAGCGACGACTTCTCGTCCATGGCCGAGGTCACCGTCTCGCCCACCACATCGGTG
>CAVKOT010000253.1:0-3317 GCA_963658045.1 Opitutia bacterium UBA4654 | reverse complement strand
CTCAGATACTGGTTGACATAGAAGCAATAGCCCACCTCGGGTGTGAGGTGCATATAGTTGCGGTTGCCGTAATGGGTATAAACCACCTTTTCCACATATGGCGTTCCATCCTCGATACCAGGCGTACGGCTCACCGTCTGGCTAAACTTCACATTGGTGGCGTGCTGGAACATCAGTCCCAGTCCCAGGAAGATGCCATTCTGCTCGATGTAGTACCTGCCGCCCACACCCACCTGCAGGTCATTGCGGTTCTTCATCTCCCCGTGTGCCCCCTGGTGCTCATAACCCAGACGGCCATATATCATCCAACTGTCCTCCACGAAATAGCCTCCCGTGGCCTGCACGCCCAACTTGAACTTGGAGTCCTTGCTGTAGGAGAGTCCCATGCCGGTGAGTGAGGTATTAAGGTAAGAGGTATATTTCTCAAACTGGGCAGATGCCGACAGCCCCGACGCTGCCATCAGCAGCGTCAGCATGGCTTTTCTCATTGTGGATGTCTTCATTGCGATATTCTTTATAGTCATTATGGGTTTAATGGGAGCGAAGTTAGAGGTATTTTCCCATGACAGCAAGGATCGCCCCCGCTTTTTAGTATGTTTTAACTTACGGCTGCGCGGTTATGCTGGTTATGCGGCTGTATGGTTTCGCAGGCGCAGCAGCCACACGGCAAACATCACCGTCAGCAAGCACATGAAGGCCAGTCCGCTGCCAATGCCCACTGACAAGGGCAACTGGAACCCCTCGGGAGCAACCAGGATGTAACTCGTGCACACCACAGTCATAAACATGGCTGGCACAAGCGTGACCCAAAAGAACTTGCCCTTCCTGGCCAACCACACACTCACAGCCCACAGGGTCATGAAGGCCAGCGTCTGGTTGAACCATGCGAAATAGCGCCACAGCACATCAAAGTTGATGACCATCAGCAGGGCACACACCAGGAAGATGGGCAGGCTGAGCACAAGACGCCGCCAGAGCTTGTCCTGACGGAAATGCAGGAAGTCGGCCGCCATGAGCCTGGCACTGCGCAGGGCCGTGTCACCACTGGTGATGGGAGCGGCCACGACGCCCAGGATGGCCAGCACAGCACCTATCCTGCCCATCCAACTGCCACACAGGGTGCTTACCACGACAGCGGGGTTGCCCATGTCGGCCAACTGCTGGTAGCCGCCAGCATACTTGATGGAGGCTGCCGCCCAGATGAGGGCCACCAGCCCCTCGACTATCATGGCACCATAGAACACGCGCCTGCCCATGCGCTCACTCTTGATGCAACGGGCCATCATGGGACTCTGAGTGCCATGGAACCCGCTGATGGCACCACAGGCAATGGTGATGCAGAGCATGGGGAAGATGGGGAGCCCCTTGGGATGATGCCCCGAGAGAGGGTCGGTCAGTTCGGGCATCCAGCCCTCATGGGTGAAGATGCCCACGCCGATGCCAACAGCCATGACCAGCATGGCCAGCCCGAAGAGGGGATAGATGCGGCCTATCAGGGCACTGATGGGAAGCAGGGTGGCCAGGATGTAATACAGGAAGATGACTATCGACCAGAAGAGAACAGTGCCACACGCTCCCCATCCAGAGGTCATGCTGGAGAGCAAACTGGCTGGAGTGGCCACAAACACAGCGCCCACAAGCACCATGAGCACCATTGAGCACACACGCATGAGAAGGCGGATGCCAGGGCCCAGTTCGTCCCCCACAAACTCAGGAATGGAGATGCCTCCCTTGCGCAAACTTATCATTCCGCTCATATAGTCATGGGTGGCACCCGCGAAGATACATCCCAGCACTATCCACAGATAGGCAGCCGGGCCAAAGAGGATGCCCATGATGGCACCGAAGATGGGGCCTGTGCCTGCAATGTTGAGAAACTGGATGAGAAACACCTTCCAGGTGGGCATGGGGATGAAATCGACTCCATCACCCTTGGTGTAACAGGGAGTGGGCCTGTCAGGCTCCACGCCAAAAACTCTCTCCACCACTGCGCCATAAAACACATATCCCAGCACCAATGCAAGGAGAGAAATGCAGAATGTAATCATAAATAATGCTTTTTCTTCTAATCCGTCGTGCAAAATTACGAAAAAACGATAAATTGGACTATCTTTGCGGGCATGAATACGCAAAGAAGGATTTGGGCTCTGGCTCTGGCAGCCGTGCTCTGTACAGCGATATACGCACAGGAACTATTCTCGCCCGCTCACTCTTCCCCCAAGAGGGAGGTACGCGGAGTGTGGTTGACCACCCTGGGAGGGCTGGACTGGCCCAAGACCAAGGCCACATCACCCAGCAAGGTGGAGCAGCAGAAGCAGGAATTGAGGGAGATACTGGACATGTACCGGGCCTGCCACATCAACACGGTGTTTCTGCAGACACGTGTGCGCGGCAGCGTCATCTACCCCAGTCACATCGAGCCCTGGGACGTGGCTCTCACAGGACAATATGACAAGAGCCCAGGCTATGACCCCCTGGCCTTTGCCATCGAGGAGACGCACCGCCGTGGCATGGAGTTGCATGCCTGGGTGGTGACCGTACCCTGCTTCAAGATAGCACAGGCCAAGCGCATAGGCAAGAAGAGCCTGCTGCACACGCACCCCTCATGGCTCAAGAAGCACGCTGACACTTACTACCTGGACCCTGGTCTGCCTGGCGTGGCCAACTACATTGCCGACATCTGCCAGGAGATAGCCGAGCACTATGATGTGGACGGCATCCACTTCGACTATATCCGCTATCCCGAAAATCCAGAGTCCTTCCCCGACGCAGCCACCTACAAGAAATATGGCAAGGGGCAGAGCAAGCGGGACTGGAGACGCGATAATATCACCGCCATAGCCCGCACGGCCTATCAGCGCATCAAGGGGGTGAAGCCCTGGATAAGGGTGAGTTGCTCGCCCGTGGGCAAGTACCAGGATGTGGCACGCTACTCGGCCAAGGGGTGGGCCGCGCTCACCACGGTCTATCAGGACGCACAGGGCTGGCTGCGCGAGGGCGTCATGGACATGCTCTGCCCGATGATGTATTTCCAGGGCAACCACTTCTACCCCTTCGCCGCCGACTGGCAGGAGCAGTCCTTCGGGCGCATCATCGCACCCGGACTGGGCATCTACTTCATGAGTCCGAGGGAGAAGGACTGGGAATGGGGAGTCATCCAGCGCGAGCTCTGCTACATCCGCCAGCAGGGACTGGGCGGACAGGCTTATTTCCGCAGCCAGTTTCTCACCGACAACACCAAGGGCATCTACGACTATCTCAAGAATGACTTCTACCCCTACCCTGCCCTCACCCCGGCCATGACCTGGCTGTGCGAC
>CAVKOT010000252.1:0-3329 GCA_963658045.1 Opitutia bacterium UBA4654 | reverse complement strand
GGACAGCGAGGGCCCTGGCCGAGGTGGTGGCCACTATGTGCCAGCAGGAGCCAGGCATCACCGACGAACTTATCGTCAAGGAGAGTTTCATCATTCTCCTTCTTCCCTTTGTCCCGAAATGGGAGAAGGGACGTACCATCGACAACATACGGGCCGCCATCAACAAAGTATGGGCAGACCGCAAGCGGGCCATGCGTCAAGCAAGGGGATAAGCACCCCGAAAAAGTATCCTAAGATACCTGGGCAAGTATCTTAACATACCTTGCCATGTATCCTAAGATACTTCCCCTGGTAACCTGGCACCCCGATTTCGAGCCATATCTTTCAGCCCACGACACCCAGCATGAGCGACAGCACATTTGACATACACAACGGCAATAACCAGATTGCACCCAACGCCACCCACCTCAACCAGATTTACGTCGGTGACCAGTTTGCCCGGACCCTTCTTGGCTGCCAGGATGCCCCCATCACCTTGGTTGTTCTGGGAGCAGGGGCAGATACCACGATGGGCTTGCCCACCTCGGCCAATCTCATTCCATGCATTGTCGAGTATCTGGAGACCGAGGAAGGCCGTGCGGTAGATGCCATCCTGCGCAAGGCCATAGGCAATGTGCGCTTCCACTTTGACAAGTTCGTGAGCAATGCTATTGAGCGTCTGGCCAAGGACCTTGACAGGGAACTGGTTACCATCTGCCATGACATCAGCGACGAACTCCGGCAAAACACCAGCCTCGATGAGCGTCAGCGCAAGATGGGTGCCCTCATCGTCCGCCTCTTCCGTAAGGTGGTCGATATCAAGATGGGAGCCACCATTGACCCCGAGACAGAGACTCTGATAACCGAGGTATTTGACACCGTGGTGAGTGACGACACCATTATCGACTTCAGTCACCTCAATTATACTGACACCTTCAAGAGCATCATCATCGAGATTTTGCAAAAGAGCATGCGCGAGTCGTCCAATCCCATCCTGCGCCACGTTTACCGCAACATCCTGGACATCGAGCAGCTCCTCTCGCAGTATTTCTATGGCTTCTACACCAATCGCACAAGCCACGTCCGTGACTACCTCTACATCTCCTGGTTACTCTGGGCCTACCTCGTAAGCCAGGAGCAGCGCATAGCCCAAGAGTTCCGCCAGGCGTGCGACGGCACCCCGAACGCCCCAGGCCTCTATGCACAACTGGCAGACGCTGACGTTCAGATACTCACCTTCAACTATACCACCTTTGCCCATCGTGCATCCAGCACCGCCCTTTACTTCCATGGCTCGATTATGGAGTATGTGGATGTTGAGAATAAAAATGACATGCAGATGGGCGACCTTGTCACGCTTGACCTGGCCGACTTCTTCCAGAATCGTCTCGCGCAGGAGATTAGTCTTGGCACAGGCCATCGTGCCATCCCGATACCCTCGTTCCTTCCACCCCTGAAGTTGAAGCCCATCATCTCCAAACGGTACATTGACACCTGGTATCGGGCATCACAGTTGATGCTGCGTGCTGGCAGGATAGTGATTATTGGTTATTCCTTTGCCTCAGCGGATGCCTATTTCTGTGACATGCTGCGTGACAATCGTGAGGCGAGGATTATCATCATCGACAGTAACGTGGACCTCGTGAGCCACAACCTCTGCCACATCCTACAGTTCCAGCCTGACCGCTATACCCGCCAGGTCATAGATGGTCACGAGCACCGCATCTATGACAACCGCATCACCATCGTTGGGGCGGACATCCTGGATGTGAGACTTGACACATATTTGGCATGAATCGGTGAAATCGTAGTTTACAATAGTTGCTCGCAGACAACTATATGTGTCCAGAACCACAAGTTTTCCATGAATGATTTGACAGTTTCGGTAAAAAAGACTATCTTCGCCATATCATTTAAAAGTAGCACAATATGGCACAGGTAGCATCAATGAATCAAGCTCAATTGCAACTCCTCGATATGTTGTCGTTCATTAAAACGCCCGAGGCTTTGCAGGACTTAAACAAGGTAATCTCAGACTATTTTGTAAAGATGGCTGATGCAGAAATGGGCAGAATGTGGGATGAAGGTTCTTTAAACGAAGAGCGTATTGAAAGTTTCCGCCTTCTGCATGAGCGTACACCCTACAACAAGCCGACATTATAATTGTTTGGATTATGAATATTGTGTTGGACACAAACTGTTTGATTATGTCAATCGCTCCGAAAAGTCCTTATCGAAGAATTTGGAATGCTTTCTTAAAAGGCGATTATTGCTTGTGTGTGTCCAATGAAATTATAGAAGAGTATTCTGAGGTGTTGGCTCGAAATATTTCTCCTCAAGTTTCCGAGGCAATAGTCTATGCAATATTAACACGCCCGAATGTCATCCGAAAGAATCCCCATTTTACATTTGGTTTGATAGATGCTGATAAGGATGACAATAAATTTGTGGATTGTGCTATAGCATGCGATGCGAAATGTATTGTGACGGAAGACAAACATTTTAACGTTTTAGAGGCGATACCTTTTCCTAAAGTTGAAGTAATAGGCATTGATGCTTTTAATGAATATTTGGAGCGATGGCTTAATAGTTAGTATGATAATGTTTTAGTCTTGCAAATTGATGATGGCATGGATCTTCTCTCTCGTGCAACTCGGTTTCCAAGAATGAAACCTTTTCCAATGAGAAAAATCTCTCAAAGAAGGAACGTAACTTGTCCAACCGCCCCGAAACTTACAAGCAAATCATATTGTTGTCTTTTTCTGTGACGACAGTTCGTGAAATCGTGATGTCTTGACAGACTTTTCTGTGACGCAGAGTTGAAGGACATAACGTCAGACGGCTACAATGTCTATGTGTTTAATGCTGTCGAGCGTGCCGTTCATCCACTGATAATCCGATGAGATAGCATGTTCCACTTAGGTGGTGACGAGGGAGCAAGGATGGCGGCCACTTATCACAGCATTATCAGTACAGTGAAGATTCATGGATGGTCGGATTGGGATTGTTTCGGAAAGTTCTTTTGTAAAAGTTTGTTGAGCGAAGGGAATCAAGTTCGCTTGAATTCTTGAGCGTGGTAAGCACTCAAATTAGGGCTCAAAAATGAAAACATTATCTTTGCATCCGAACTTAAATTATCAGATTTATGTACAGCAGCGAAGATTTGGAAAGATTTTATTTCCAGTACCAGACGGAGGCAATGCCTAACGGCATCTCCATTGAGCAGTTCTGCTCACGCAACAAAGTACCTTATAACATATTCTACAAATGGTACAAGGATACACGAGGCAAAATAGGCTCACCCGACAAAGTCCGTGGCAAGGGCTAACCAAAATATCAACGATACACGA
>CAVKOT010000251.1:0-3351 GCA_963658045.1 Opitutia bacterium UBA4654 | reverse complement strand
CGTGTATGGGTAGCACCTGGAAGAGTCAGGCAGCCCATGCGAGAAAAGGGAGTCGTCATAGTGACACATCACATGACGACCATCCTCCCATTCCTCCTCCTCCCACACATAGAACACAACATCCTTTGGCTCGAAGTCACAGGACACCAACTGCAGCAGCAGGACTGTCAGTCCTGCCACCGCAACAAACAAACTCTTTCTACCCCTCATTTCTTCTCATCCACCTTGACTGTTCCGGATATATATATATATAGAAAGATGTCTGACCAAGCACATGGCGGCGAACCATCCCTGTGACAATATCCATGTATCTGCCCACCACAGGCGCGAACACGTCAAGCACGTCAAGTGTTGCGGCATCAGCCACCACACTCGCCCCCTCGCTTACCATGAACCCTATCAGTGTAGATACGTTTCTGAAAGGCTCCTTAAACCAATTGTGCATGTCAAAGTCATACTTGTCTTTTTTTATGGTATATACTCCATCAGAGACACGCTCAAAGGACACATTGCCCAGTGTCATTGCCGTACTCAAGACCACAGCCCGCTCCGAGAGTGACTTTCCACTCATCTGCGCTTGAAGATTATGTACATCCAGTAAATTTATGCCTGTTATTTCACCTGCTTTATTTTTATTGCAAGTACATCCACGCAAGTCATCTATTCCCAATGATTTTGTGTCAAAGTACAGGGGAGAGCCTGTGGCAGAGTTATAGCGGGCAATTGCCTGCACATAAGCCAGGGGCATTATCTCCTTGCCGAGTTTCTCCAGGGATTTGCAGATTGCGGATGACTTTTCCTTGAACACGGACAACCAGTTGTCATTGGCATCAATGGAAGTAAGACATGGGGATATTATACAGTCCCTTCCTACATAGCCGAGTGTATAGATGTTTCCACCCGTCCACGTTCCACTCTTGCACATCTGATTATACTGCTTCTCTGTATAGTAAGTGGCACTATACAGGAATGAGCCATTTTTCCCATCATTGGCATTGGGCGTGGCAGGATGATAACCTCCTCCACCGCCAGTGCCACCACCAGTATTTCCACCTGTGCCAGTACCACCATTTCCACTGCCAGAGGGAGTGCCCTTGCCATCCTCATCACAGCCCTTGTTGTCTGTATCAGTCTCATGCCACTCATAGGAGCCTGTGCAGAACTCATAGCCTGACCCATGCCAGTCGCTGCCCGACCCGCTGCCGCTGTAACCCTGTACTGTCACGGACTTCATCACATAGGACACTGTGCCCGCGTCATCACGCACATAGCCGCCTGGCCACGTACCTGCGTCAAGCATCTTCTCACACTCACTCATTGAATAGGGATTATCTTTCGTCCCCTTCGCTGCTGTTTTAGCCATAATTTTAATTTTGTTTAGTTAATAAAAATTTACTATACTCCATCTCTTTGAGTACCATCAGTAACACCACTATGAACAATAGCATTCATATCATCATCAGCATCATGCTTTTCATCTCCATCCTTATTCGCCAATAAGGAATTGCTGGTGGCAAATATACACCTTTATTTATTTTCCACAAAAGTTTACACACGTTTTTCGTACCTCATACTCTTTTTTCAACAAGGCAGCCAACTCTGGCACATGATACTTCCGCACCACAAGAGCGTAGCCGTCACACCGTTTACAGCCCGCTATATAAAGGTCGCTGCCACACAGGACCGCGGTGTTTGCAGAAAGCACAAAGCCCACACAGTTCTCATCATAAGCAGTAACCAAAGTGCTCAATCCAGCCTTTCCGTCAAAGACACGAGTCTCATGAAGCAGGTCACTATGATTATCCTGAATGAAAAATCTCTCGTACTCATTCTCGTAAGCATTGCGCAAGAGAGTTCCACCAGGAAACCTTCCACAGAAAGTGTCACGAAAGTCAGTCCACCCCCTGTCTCTACTATCCACGTTTACAGTACCCACCTTTCTCGCCACTCCATTATTGGATACTGCGTATTCTGTAGCAATGGCTGCAAAGTCACAGCCGTCCCTTAAAACACTGTCACGGCATGCCACCACAAGCCTTGCTCCATCAGCACCGCATGCTCCACATAGGACTGTGTCATTGTCCTCCATGCCAATACGTTTTCTCACCATTTCTCCCTTGCCATCTTTGGCAAGAGTATAAAGAAGTAAACGCTCCTCGTCAAAAAAGCAAACTGAATCACCAAAAGTCCACAGTAAGGCATTCACAGAATGTCGGAACGACGATTCCATGTTACGCCTCCACCGCAGGCTGTCACCCTCATAACAGGCAATGCCAGCCACAGGTTCTCCGCCCAGCACGTATAACCGCCCATCCTCATCCGCAGAGAACCCCTTCAGCACAAGTTCCTCGATACCGCACTCATCCTGGTATTCCTCATGTGGAAAAGCAGAATCACACGGTATGCTCCATATCTTCTCTGGCCGCACACTATCTACACGAGCCGAAGAGGCAAAAACTCGGAGTGAGAGTGAGACTGATACAAAGACAGAGGCCACAACCCACCTAAACACGCTATTCAACATATGTCACATTCTAAGGCAATCTGTAAACTACAGGAATTCCCATCCATTTTCTTGTGGACTCACTCAACCAATACCTATTCATGTCTGAAGTCTCACTCACACGTTTTCCATGGGCATGAAACAACTTTGTTCCTTCTACATATATTGCAGCATGTCCACATTCTTTTCCTGCCGAATTTTTCCATTTCCATACTAGCACATCACCTTTTTGTAAGACAAGACCATTCATTAAATCTTCCACTTTGGAATAAGAAACCCTACTCATTCCAGGAATAGGGCCAGAATGAGTTGACCATTTAACTTTCAATCCTAAAGCAGCAGAAACAAGTCCACTGCAATCTATCCCTTTCATACTATCACCACCATATCTATAAGGAACACCATCATATTTTTTAGCACGTTGAAGGAAAGCCTCTCCTGAAGAGGCATAAGTGAGTGGCTTAACTTCAACATAGTCTGCAGGAATATAGCCTGTGCCTTTTATATAGCCACCCATCCAAGTTCCCTCATCCATCATCTTTTCCACTTCCTGATAGGTGTAATAATGAATATCATTTTCATCACCATCTCCTGCATCTGGCTCTTTATTAGTATTATTGTTAGAAATTTCACCCCAACCACCACCAGCATTTCCACCTGTGCCTGTGCCACCGCCTCCATTGCCAGATGGAGTACCTTTGCCATCCTCATCACTACCCTTCTCATCCGTGTCAGAACCGCTCCAGTCATCAGAACCTGTACTGAACCCATCATCTGACCCATGCCAGTCGCTGCCCGACCCGCTGCCGCTGTAACCATGTACCGTTACAGACTTCATCACATAGGAC
>CAVKOT010000250.1:0-3369 GCA_963658045.1 Opitutia bacterium UBA4654 | reverse complement strand
CTCCTGGGCATCCCCACCAAGAAGCTCGACTCCATTATATATTATGAGCGCTATGTCGTGATACAGCCTGGCGTGATGGAGAATGATCCCGACACCCCCCTGGCTCGTCTGGACCTCCTTTCAGAGGACGACTACCTGAAGGTGCTGGACAAACTCCCCCAGAACAACGCATACCTGGATGATTCCGACCCCAACAAGTTCATTGCCAAGATGGGCGCAGAGGCCATTTATGACCTGCTTGTCCAGCTTGACCTCGACTCCCTCTCTTACCAGTTGCGCGACCTGGCCAGCCAGGACACCGCACAGCAGCGTAAGAATGAGGCCTTGAAGCGTCTGCAGGTAGTGGAGAGTTTCCGCGCAAGTCGTGGCCGCAACAAGCCCGAGTGGATGATTATGAAGATACTTCCCGTCATCCCACCCGAGTTGCGTCCTCTGGTTCCCCTGGATGGCGGACGCTTTGCCACCAGTGACCTCAATGACCTTTACCGTCGTGTTATCATCCGCAACAACCGCCTGAAGCGTCTGATAGAGATTAAGGCTCCCGAGGTAATCTTGCGTAATGAGAAGCGTATGTTGCAGGAGGCCGTTGACAGTCTGTTCGACAACAGCCGCAAGAGCAGCGCGGTCAAGACAGAGAACAACCGACCCCTGAAGTCACTCAGTGACTCACTGAAGGGCAAGCAGGGACGCTTCCGTCAGAACTTGCTGGGTAAGCGTGTTGACTACTCTGCACGTTCCGTGATTGTTGTTGGACCAGAGTTGAAGATGGGTGAGTGCGGTTTGCCCAAACTGATGGCCGCAGAACTCTACAAGCCGTTCATCATCCGCAAACTCATCGAGCGTGGCATCGTGAAGACGATGAAGAGTGCCAAGAAGATTGTGGATCGCAAGGACCCCATCATCTGGGACATTCTCGAGCATGTGATGAAGGGTCATCCCGTCCTGCTCAACCGTGCGCCCACGCTGCACCGTCTGGGTATCCAGGCCTTCCAGCCCAAGATGATTGAGGGCAAGGCCATTCAGTTGCATCCCCTGGCATGTACGGCCTTCAACGCCGACTTCGATGGTGACCAGATGGCCGTGCACTTGCCCTTGAGCAACGAGGCTATCCTGGAGGCTCAGATTTTGATGCTCCAGTCACACAATATCCTTAATCCCGCTAATGGAGCTCCTATCACCGTTCCCTCTCAGGACATGGTGCTCGGACTGTATTATATTACCAAACTCCGTCCAGGTGCCAAGGGCTCTGGGCTGAAGTTCTATGGCCCTGAGGAGGCAATCATCGCCTATAACGAGAAGCGTGTGGATGTGCATGCCCCCGTCAGTGTGATTGTGGATGACAAGCTCGAGGACGGAACTATCGGCAAACACATGGTGGAGACATCCGTGGGTCGTGTGATAGCCAACGAGATTATCCCTGTGGAGGTGGGCTTCTTCAATGATGTTATCTCAAAGAAGACCCTGCGTGGCATCATCACTGATGTCATCAAGACCGTTGGTGTGGCACGTGCCTGTGAGTTCCTGGATGGCATCAAGAACCTCGGCTACCGCCTGGCCTATGAGGGTGGCCTGTCCTTCAACCTGGGTGACATCATCATCCCCAAGGAGAAGGAGGCACTCATCAAGAAGGGTAACGACGAGATTGACCGCATCGCCTCTGAGTACGGAATGGGATTCATTACCGACAAGGAGCGTTACAACCAGGTGATTGATACCTGGACACACGTCAACAACGAACTCTCGGCCGTCCTCATGAAGACCATGAAGGAGGCCGACCAGGGCTTCAATGCCGTGTATATGATGCTGGACAGCGGTGCTCGTGGTAGTGCCGGACAGATTAGCCAGCTGAGTGGTATGCGTGGCTTGATGGCCAAGCCCCAGAAGGCAGGTGCCGAGCCTCTTACTATTGAGAACCCCATCCTGTCCAACTTCAAGGAGGGCATGTCTGTGCTGGAGTACTTCATCTCCACCCACGGTGCCCGTAAGGGTCTTGCCGATACGGCCCTGAAGACAGCCGATGCCGGTTACCTCACACGCCGTCTGGTCGATGTGAGCCATGATGTGATTATCAACGAGGAGGACTGCGGTACCTTGCGTGGCCTCATGTGCACAGCCCTGAAGAATGGTGACGAGGTCATCAGCAGCCTCTATGAGCGCATCCTGGGACGTGTGTCAGTGCATGATATCATACATCCCACCACGGGCAAACTTATCTGTGCGGCTGGTGACGAAATCAACGAGGCCAAGGCCCAGGAGATTGAGGACAGCCCCATCGAGATGGTGGAGATCCGCTCGGTGCTCACCTGTGAGAGCAAGAAGGGCGTGTGCATGAAGTGTTACGGACGCAACCTTGCCACCAGCCGTATGGTGCAGAAGGGCGAGGCCGTGGGTGTGATTGCTGCACAGTCCATTGGTGAGCCTGGAACACAGTTGACTCTGCGTACCTTCCACGCCGGTGGTGTGGCCAGCAACGCTGCTGCCAACGCCATGATACGTGCCAAGTATGACGCACGCATCGAGTTTGACGAACTCCGCACCGTTGACATCGTGGACGAGGAGAACAACAAGGCAATGGTGGTGGTGAGCCGCCTTACCGAGATTCGCTTTGTTGACCCCACCACAGGCATCGTGCTCTTGAGCCAGGACGTGCCTTATGGCAGCAAACTGTACTTCAAGGAAGGTGATGTGGTGAAGAAGGGCGATGTGGTGGCCAAGTGGGACCCCTTCAACGCCGTCATCGTGACAGAGTCAGCAGGTAAACTGCAGTTTGAGAATGTCATCGAGGGTGTCACCTACCGTGTGGAGAGTGACGAGGCCACAGGCCTGCGCGAACTCATCGTGATAGAGTCCAAGGACAGGACCAAGGTGCCTGCCGTGCATGTGCTTGATGAAAATGGCGAGCCCCTGCGCAACTATAACTTCCCCATTGGCGGACACATTGCCGTGGCTGATGGACAGGAGGTGAAGGCTGGCGATGTGCTGGTGAAGATACCACGTGTCGTAGGTGGCGGTGGTGATATCACTGGTGGTCTGCCCCGTGTGACCGAGCTGTTCGAGGCCCGCAATCCCAGCAACCCTGCTGTGGTGACCGAGATTGACGGTGAGGTGACGATGGGTAAGATCAAGCGTGGCAACCGCGAGATTACCATCACATCCAAGATGGGCGATGTGCGCAAGTACCTGGTGCCCATGAGCAAGCAGATACTGGTGCAGGAGAACGACTCCGTGCGTGCTGGCACACCCCTGTCTGATGGAGCCATCACACCTGCCGACATCCTTGCCATCAAGGGCCCCACGGCAGTCCAGGAGTACATCGTCAATGAGGTGCAGGACGTATATCGTCTGCAGGGCGTGAAGATTAACGACAAG
>CAVKOT010000249.1:0-3372 GCA_963658045.1 Opitutia bacterium UBA4654 | reverse complement strand
GAGCAGGGTGTAGCCAGCCATCTCATCCTTACCACCACCCGGCTGGAGCGGGAAGCGGCAGTCGCTGATGACCCCCAGGGTGTTGTTGGCAAACCGCTGGTAGAGCTGCCACGCCTCCTCATAGTTGCGTGCCAGCACTATCTTTGGGCGGCCGCGCATGCGCAGGGTCTCCAGTGTGGTATTGAGTGCCTCGGTGGCAAACTCCAGGCTCTGCTGCAGCACGAAGCGGTACAGGTTGGGCAGGATGCTGCTGTAGAACCGTATGCTGTCCTCCACCAGCAGTATCATCTGCACGCCCGCGCTGCGTATGTCGTGCTCCAGGTTCATGCGGTCCTCCATGAGTTTGATGATGCTCAGGAGCAGTTCGGTGTTGCCCAGCCAGCAGAACACATACTCAAAGGCAGAGAGGTCCTCGTTCTGCATGCGCCTGGTGATGCCATGGCTGAAGGGCGTGAGCACCACGATGGGCACGCTGGGATAGTCGTGCTTGATGGAGCGCGCGATGTCAAAGACGCTGTTGTCCTCGGCAGCGGGCATGCAGATGACCAGGTCAATCTTCTCGGTGGCCATGTGGGTCTCGGCAGCATGCTGGCATGCCACCTGTATGAAGCGCGGCGGGAAACGCAGGCCCAGGCGCGCATACTCAGAGAATATCTTCTCATCGACCCGCCCGTCATCCTCAAGGATGAAAGCGTCATAGGGGTTGGCAATGATGAGGACGTTGCAGATGCGCTTGAGCATCAGATCGACAAAGGATGTGTCCTTGAGAGTCATGTCGGATATATGTTTTTGTCAGCAAGACGGCAAGGGCGTGCCACACATGGATGGTACGCCCTTGCGCTGTTATCGGTTCTCTCCTGGTGGAGAAGTGTCATGTCATCACACGATGCCCTGTGCCATCATGGCCTTGGCCACCTTCATGAAGCCGGCCACATTGGCGCCCTTCACATAGTTGACATAGCCGTCAGGCTCGGTGCCATACTTCACGCAGTTGGCATGGATGTTCTCCATGATAGCGTGCAGGCGCTGGTCCACCTCCTCTGAAGTCCATGACAGGCGCTCGCTGTTCTGTGACATCTCCAGTCCTGACACTGACACGCCGCCAGCGTTTGAGGCCTTGCCGGGAGAGTAGAGAATGCGGGCCTCCTGGAACACGCGGATGGCTCCGGGTGTCGAGGGCATGTTGGCACCCTCGCTCACGGCAATCACACCGTTGGCCACCAGTGCCTTGGCTGCCTCCTCGTTAATCTCGTTCTGCGTGGCTGAGGGCAGTGCGATGTCGGCCTTCTCGTTCCAGGGCTTCGCACCGGCCACATACTTGGCAGTGGGATACTTCTCCACATACTCCTTGATGCGGCCACGGTAGATGTTCTTGAGCTCCATGATATAGTCGAGCTTCTCGCGGTCGATGCCGTCGGGATCATAGATGTAGCCGTCGCTGTCGCTCATGGTGAGCACGGTGCCACCCAGCTGGAGCACCTTCTCGGCGGTGTACTGAGCCACGTTGCCCGCACCGCTGATGAGCACCTTCTTGCCCTTGACGGTGTCGCCCTTGGTCTTCAGCATCTCCTGCAGGAAATATACGTTGCCGTAGCCAGTGGCCTCGGGGCGGATGAGTGAGCCTCCGAACTCCAGGCCCTTGCCGGTGAGCACGCCGCTGAACTCGCGTGTGAGCTTCTTGTACATGCCGAACATGTAGCCCACCTCGCGGCCGCCCACGCCTATGTCGCCTGCGGGCACATCCACGTCAGGACCGATGTGGCGTGTGAGCTCCAGCATGAAAGCCTGGCAGAAGCGCATCACCTCGGCATTGGACTTGCCACGGGGGCTGAAGTCGGAGCCGCCCTTGCCGCCGCCCATGGGCAGCGTGGTGAGCGAGTTCTTGAAGGTCTGCTCAAAGGCGAGGAACTTCAGGATGCCCAGGTTGACACTCTTATGGAAGCGGATACCTCCCTTGTAGGGGCCGATGGCATTGTTGTGCTGCACGCGGTAGCCCATGTTGGTCTGTACCTGGCCCTTGTCATCTACCCATGTCACACGGAACTGATACACACGGTCGGGGATGCAGAGGCGCTCTATCAAGTTGGCTTTCTCAAACTCGGGATGCTTGTTGTACTCTTCTTCGATAGTGCCCAACACCTCTTCGACAGCCTGATGGTACTCTGGCTCATTAGGGAAGCGTCTTTTCAGATCTTCCAAGACTTTCTTTGCGTCCATAGATTAAGATATTAAACAAATACTGTTGGTTGGTCGTTCTTATCTGACTGCAAAATTACAGAAAAAGCGTGTGTTTCACAAGTAATCTGTAAGCAAAATGCGCTAAAACGCGCTCAAAGTGTCACACAGGGGCTTTACAGGCCCCAGGGGAGAGGGGTCATCCCGCCCCGCCACCGCCACAGGGCTGGGAGGGGGAGGCCGGCGCACTGCTGAGGGCATGCCGATGCGATGGCCTGCGCATGCCCCTGCATGGAGCATCGCATGCCGCTGCGCAAGCCATCGCATCGGCATGCCCCACACACCTCATGCGCCCGAGAAGGCCAGGGTGAGCAGGCTGACGTGCGCAGTGGGGTCGGCGGCCAGTATGGCCTCGGCACACTGGGCGAGTGTGGAGCCCGTGGTCATCACGTCATCCACGAGCACGATGTGCCCGCCGCGATAGGGCTGCGGCACGCGGGCCTCGTAGAGGCCGCTGGCGTTGAAGCCGCGCTGCTCGGCCGAGAGGGTGGTCTGCGAGGAACTCTGCTGCTGCCTCACGAGCATGTCCTCCACCGGGACGTGCAGGACTGCGGCGGCCCCCTCGGCCAGCAGGCGCGCCTGGTTGTAGCCACGCTCGCGCATGCGCCGCCTGGTGAGGGGCACGGGCACCAGCACATCGGCATGTGCCGACAGGCCCGCGAGCAACGCCTCATGTCCCACCCACTCGCCCAGCCCCAGGGCCAGCGAGGTGTCGCCCTCATACTTGATGCGCACGAGCAGGCCATGGAAGGGGGAGCTGTGGCGGTAGGCCAGCAGGGCAAAGGCATGCTCGACAGGCACCCGCGTCCACAGGCGGCGCAGCATGGCGTTGTCATCCAGGCCCGCGGCCTGCACCCTGGGCAGGGACATGGCACACAGGGGGCACAGCCCGGGCTCGGCGGGCCCAAGCCGACGCCGGCACACCGGGCAGTGCCGGGGCAGGAGCAGTGAGGTGATGTCGGCAAGGATGCTCACGGGTATGGCGTGCTTTATATATTATATAATGTATAGGCGGGAAAGGGAACTCCCAGGGCAAATTTACGAAGTTTTGCGCTTCGGCGTGCCCCTTTGGGACAGATAGGCTTTCGCTGCTGGATAAATTTGGCTAACTTTGTGGCAAGGATGGGGCCACGCCCC
>CAVKOT010000248.1:0-3385 GCA_963658045.1 Opitutia bacterium UBA4654 | reverse complement strand
CTCTGACACAGCTCAAGTGGGAGAAGACGAAGCAGTGGAACTTAGGTTTCAACTTGGGCTTGCTCAACGACCTGCTGAGCTTTGAGTTGGAGGTCTATAACAAGAAGACCACAGACCTGCTGATGAACAACCTGCGTATTGCCAGTGCCAACGGTTTCAGCAACCTGTCAAAGGCCAATGTGGGTGTTCTCCGCAACAAGGGTTGGGAGTTGAATGCTTACACATCCAAGTTTGCCAGGGTAGGCAAGTTCTCTATGAAGTTGCGTGGCAACATTGCCCAGAACTTCAACAAGGTGGAGGAGATGGATCCCCTGATTCTCGAGGCACTGAATGGTGCCGAGACCTATCAGCCCGGTAACCTGTCCTACAACAACCGTGTGCAGATTGGCAACGCTCTGGGCTCTATCTATGGACTGCGCTATAAGGGTGTATATCGCTATGACTACGACCACAATGGTTTCACCACAGCCTCTATCAGCTCTTACGGCTATGCTGAGGTGAACAACAGTGGTTATGATGCTCAGGGCAATCCCATCAACACGGCTGCTGCCGCACAGCGTCGTGGCGAGAACTTCACCTGTCCTATCGCATACGATGCTGACGGTAACATGCTGACTGATGCCAAGGGTATTCCCTTGCCCATGTACTATTGCTACAACGAGAGCTATCGCAAGCAGTTCCAGGGTGGTGACGCCATCTATGAGGATGTCAACCATGATGGACAGATTGACCGCTATGATATGGTATATCTTGGTAACTCTAACCCCAAGTGCAACGGTGGTTTCGGATTCACATTGTACTATGGAAGGTTCTCTCTGAACACGGGCTTCAACTTCCGTATGGGTAACAAGATTATCAACCTGGCACGTGCCAACTACGAGAGCATGCGCTCCAACACCAACCAGAGCTTCGCCACCACATGGCGCTGGCGCAAGAATGGTGACGAGACCGTCATTCCTCGTGCTTTGACTGCTGTCAACGGCTTCCAGAGTTACAACTCACTGCCCAGTGACCGCTATGTGGAGAATGGTAACTACCTTCGCCTGCAGTATGTGCAGCTGAGATATGAGTTCGATGCCAAGAAGCTCAAGAAGTATGGCATCCGTCAGTTGACCCTCTCTGCTTCTGCCAACAATGTATGGTGCTGGTCTAAGTACACCGGTGTTGACCCCGATGTGTCTCCTCAGGGTTTCTCCGTATGTACGGACAACAGCAGAACTCCGCGTACCAAGTCATTTACATGCAGTGCAAACCTCAGTTTCTAAAATTAAGTTGACATGAAAAGAAAGATTTATATATCAATGTCTTCCTGCCTGCTTGGGGTGTTGGCCTTCACTGCCTCATCCTGCGAGGATTGGCTGACCGTGTATCCTCAGGACAAGGTTGTGGAAGAGGAATTCTGGGAGGACAAGAACGACCTCGAGGGTGTTCGCTATGGCGCTTATCACCAGATGGCTGGCACAATAGGCAAACTGGCCGTATGGGGTGACCTTCGTTCTGACAGTTACAACCTGAACAGAACCCGCACCAAAGATATGGGAAACTACGACACCTACAATGAGATTATGAAGGGTATGCCCGACTCCAGTATGACGGTGTTTGACTGGGAGAGCGTCTATAAGACCATCAACCTTTGTAACAAGGTGCTTGCCCATGGTGACGAGGTGCTTGCCAAGGACGCACAGTTTACCACTGCTGAGTGGTATCAGATGCGTGCCGAGATGAAGGCATTGAGGGCTTTGAACTATTTCTACCTGATTCGTGCCTTCAAGGATGTGCCCTATACCACACGCGTGATTAATACGGACAAGCAGGTGGCTGTCTTCCCACAGACCAACCAGTTGGTGGTGTTGGACTCTATCATTGTTGACTGTGAGAGTGTGAGGGGACAGGCCCGTAACCGCTTTGTCAGCAATTCCGACTCCAAGGGACTGATTACCAATTGTGCCATCTATGCTATGTTGGCCGACATGTACCTCTGGAGAGCCTCCTTGCACGAGGGGCGTGGCATACTGGAGGATACAGTGAAGGTTGACACGGGCTTTGTGGCCCACACGGTGAAGGGTGACTACCAGTTGGCAGCCGACTATGCCGACCGCTCCCTGGCCTCACTTGCCAAGCAGAATGAGGACCGCTTCGCCAGTTCCTACAATCCCACTCTGGTGGAGACTGAGAACTACGGACTCACCAACTGTGACATGATCGAGAATGACTTCACTGGTGCTTATCAGACAACAGCACCTGATTTGGAGGCACAGAATATGATTTTCCGTGATGGAAACAGTGTGGAGAGCATCTTTGAGTTGCAGTTCTCAAGCGGCGAACAGAAGAACTCAGTGGCATCTAACTTGTATGGTTACACCAACACCTCACACTTGGAGGTGAGCACAGATGCTCTCGGACAGTGCTATGGCGGTTGGGGTAATGCCAAGTATGACTCACGTATGTGGGTGGGCGTACAGAACCTGATTGTCAAGGAGTACAACTCCAGCAGCACTGCCCTGAGCGGTTACTACTGTATCAAGTGGGAGAGGCCTACCGTGAACTGGACTGGCCAGCAGACCAATCGAGAGATTAAGAATGTGATGGTCGAGGATTACAGCTGGAACAACTGGATTATCTATCGTATGACAGACGTGATGCTCATCAAGGCAGAGGCTCTCGCTTGCATCGGTGGTGCTTCAAACAACACCATGGCCAAGAACATTGTGAATGCCATTCACCGCCGCTCATTCTGTAACTACAATGAGGCAAAGCCTGTTTCTACAGACTTGAACTCAGGCTCAACCAATGGTAATGCCGCCAATGACGCAAGCATCGTGCGTATGGTCATGAACGAGCGCCAGATTGAGTTGATTGGTGAGGGTAAGCGTTGGTTTGACCTGGTGCGCTTTGCCGAGCGTAACTCCGACTCTGCCTCAGAGTCACCTGACGAGCGCGAGAGCACCGACGAGCGTCATATTGGCAATGGACAGAAGGGTATGATCAAGATGGTGGACACATTCTTGAGAAATGCCTATTCCAACTACTACACGACTCTGAAGAACAGGTTCAAGAACCGCTATGGACTTTACTGCCCCATCTACTACATGGATGTGAAGGCCAGCAAGGGACAACTGCTCCAGAACCCCGTGTGGAACAAGTCTAAGTATGACCAGTAAACCGCAGAATCTACGTACAGTATTATATTGTATAAATTCAAGAGAATTATGGCAAACAAGAAATTAAATAAATACATCGGAACCTTCATCCTGGGTACAGCCATCTTGGCTGTCCCCGGATGCTCCGACACCTGGGATGACCATTATGAGGGCGGTGATAACGGCAACGTTGCCACCAAGACTCTGTGGGAGCAAATCACCAGCAACCCTGATCTGAGCCGGTT
>CAVKOT010000247.1:0-3512 GCA_963658045.1 Opitutia bacterium UBA4654 | reverse complement strand
CTACTACCACAAGGCCAACACCGGTTATGTCATAGGCAACGGCGGATGGTGGGGCGATGCCGAGATGTTTGAGGTCGTGCTTGACGCGCTGGAGACCACAGGCGACAAGCAGTATGCCACCATGTTTGAGAACCTCTACAACAACTTCATCGCCCGCAAGACAGGCAACTGGATCAGTGGCAACGGCTATAACGAATACAATGATGACATCACCTGGATGTGCATCGCATGCGTGCGTGCCTACCTCATGACAGGTACCACAAAATACCTCTCGACGGCCAAGACCAACTTCGATGGCATGTACCGCAGGGCTGCCAAGTATGACAACGGCACCCTGGTGTGGAAGCAGGGCAACGGTGGCACCAACTCGTGCATCAACGGCCCTGCTGCCGTGTGTGCCTGCTACCTGGGCATTGCACTCGGACGCGAGGACTATTTCCAGAAGGCGCAGACCATCTATGCCGGCGAGCGTGCGCTGCTCTTCGAGAAGAACTCCTCGGGGGCTGCCACAGGCAAGGTCTTTGACAGCGGTGACCCAGTGGAGGGCAAGGTGGGCAACTACTGGGCATCCACCTACAACCAGGGCACCTGCCTGGGTGCGGCGGTCATGCTCTACGAGCACTTCGGCACGGCGCAGTACCGCCAGGATGCCGATGCCATCATGAACTGGACAGCCAAGAACCTGGCCAACAGCCACGGCATCATCCATGTGTGCCAGACGGTCAACGGCGACCTCACGGGCTTCAAGGGCATCCTCATGCGCTATGTGCGACGCTACGCTGCCTCGATGGGGCAGCCCAAGTGGTATGACTGGCTGGCACGCAACGCCTATCATGCCTGGAACAACCGCAACTCCAAGGGCATCAGCATGTCGGCATGGCTCACCAAGACCACCGAGGACTTCTATTATTCCGACGGAGGCAACTTTGACACGGACGGCGTGGGAGCCTTCACGGCTGTCTCTGCCGCCTTCAACGCCCACCTGGGTGTCGTGGAACAGAGGGATGCCTACAGCCCCATGCAGGCCGAGAAGTTCAACTTTCTGAAGGGAACTCCCATCGTGGACACCGGCAATGACGATGACGGAACGGGTTGTGCGGGAGCCATGCGCAAGGGCAACTCGGTGGGTTACCGCAATGTCGATTTCGGCTCACGCTATGCCTCGCACCTGCTCATGCGCGTGCAACTGCTGCGCACCACATCGTCGGTGGATGTCTATCTGGACTCCCCGTCGGCCCCTCGTGGCACTCTCGTGTGCTCTGTCAAGCCGCAGGGCGATGATGACCTGGGCAAATGGGTGACGCTGGAGTGTGCCCTCGACCGCCCCGTCACCGGCAAGCATGACATTTACCTGGTGTGCTCGGGCAGCGCGGGAACAAACCTCGCAAGCATCAACTGGTTCCAGTTTGAGGCCAAGGCATCCCTCTACCAGGATGTGACCAGTCCCCTGGGCACGTTCACCACCTCGATGGGTGACAGCCTGGGCACGCTGCCCCTGCTCACCGATGGCAGCCCCGTCACCCAGTGGGCAGCCGCCATGCCCCGTGGGGGCGAGGCCTGGGTGCAGTATGACGCGCCCGCCCCTGTGCGCCTCCAGGGCTACACCCTCTTCTCTGGCTACAATGCCAAGGCCGACCCTCAGGGCTGGACACTCCTGGGCAGCAACGACGGCCAGGAGTGGAGCACACTGCATGAGGTGGGCGAGTCACCCTTCATGGCACGTGGCCAGCGGGTGAAGTGTGACCTGCAGGCTGAGCGGGACTACACCCACTTCCGTCTGGTGCTGCGTGGCCAGGAGGCCCAGGACTCAATCAACCTCTCGGAGTGGCAGTTGATGGGACGCTCAATCTCACCCACCGACATCACCGCTGACGGCGGTACAGTGGACACCTGTGCCGCCCTCATCGACCACCAGGGACTCACCACCGTGACCATGCCCGAGTCGGGAGTGGTCTATCGCGCGGCGGGCAACTACACGCTCACCCACTACACGCTCACCACGGCCAGCGAGGGCCAGCCTGCCGCATGGGTGCTCGAGGGCTCCAACAACGGCACCACATGGAAGGCCATCGACACGCGCACCGATGCCGAGTTTGCCTATCCGGCCACCACAGCCACCTTCAGGTTGCAGGACGCGCTCCCCTACATCTGGTACCGCCTGCGCATGACAGGCGAGGGGGAGAGCCAGTTGGCCCAGTGGCAGTTGTTTGGCAACCTGGACATGGGCACCCTCTATCCCGATGTCACCAGCATCATGCAGGTGCAGGCCCCTGACGGCAGCAGCCAGCCCTCACTGGTGGATGACCGTGCCGAGACCTTCAGCACCGTCACGGGTGACAGCCTCTACTGGCTGCTGGAGTCGCCCATCACCGTCAGGCCCATCGCCTACTCACTGGTTGCCGCTGCCGACAGGGCACAGACCCCCGTTGCCGTGAGTGTGCGCGGACTGGCTGACGACGGTACCTCATCGGCCCTCTCCACACGCAATGTCACGCTCAACGCCCGCGGCTCGCACTATACCAGCACGATGGCCACCAGCAAGAGTTTCAACAGGTTCCAGCTGCTTGTCACCAAGACGGGGCAGGAGGATGGGCAGGCCGCCTCGCTCACGGGATTTGAACTCTATGGCACAGTGCTCGCCACACCTGGCACGACCCAGATGACTGCTCCCGAGAGTGTGACCGCATCGGTCGATGGGTTCAGTGCATCAGAGGTGGTGAGCAATCTCAATGACCAGAACAGGCTCACGGCCTACAAGGCCAACTTCACCGACACGGTCGCCATCACCCTCTCCTATGCCTCCCCCATCACCATCGACACCTATTCCCTCACGGCCGGCAAGGACAAGGAGAACCTTGACCCCATGGACTGGGAACTGCAGGGCTCGGCTGACGGCGAGGCGTGGGTGACCGTGGACAAGCGCGCTGGTGAGCACTTCTCGCACCGCTATACCACACAGTTCTACTTCCTGCCCACGGCAGCCACCTATCCTCACTACCGCCTGGTGGTAAGCCGGGTGAATGGCGGGGCGCAGTTGCAGTTGACCGAGTTGCAGCTCCTCAGCCTGGGAAGTGGCACCTCGGTGCTTCCCTCACGTGAGACCCTGGCCGCAGCCAGCATGCGTGTGAGCGGTGGCCAGGTGCATGTCGATACGCCCCAGTCAGGCACCCTGTGCGTCTATGACCTGCAGGGCCGCATGCTCAAGGCCCAGCCTGTCGAGTCCGGCAGCACCTCCCTATCCCTGCCCGATGCGCAGGGTGTGGTGGTCATCGTCCTGCGTGTGCAGGGCGGGACGCTGGTGCGTAAGGTGCGCCTGTAGGGAAAGTCCCCCATGCGCGCGTATATAATAATAGGTATATAGGACAACGCGAGGTGTAACTCACCCCAGAGACAAAGGCGGGCGGGTGCGACAGAGGTCGCATCCGCCCGCTTGTTTGGTAGGGTGTTCAGTTAGATGTTACCCCAGTTCGGGATAAGAGTTATAAAAAACACAGTTGTTTAGTGTCCTCAAT
>CAVKOT010000246.1:0-3571 GCA_963658045.1 Opitutia bacterium UBA4654 | reverse complement strand
ACTTTGTACTGCCTTACACCATCCAGAACTATCTGGCTGACCAGGCTATCTGGCCTCGTCTCTCTACCGACATGCCCGAGTTTGCCGAGGCAGAGAAGGGTGTGCAGGCCGAGATTGACCGTCTGATGAACATCAAGGGCAAGCGCTCTGTTGATTCCATCCACAAGGAACTGGGCCATATCATGTGGGAGCATGTAGGCATGGGTCGCACCAAGGAGGGCCTGGAGGAAGGCCTCAAGTTGCTGAAGGAAATCCGCAATGAGTTCAACACCAACCTGTTCATCCCTGGCACAAAGGAGGGTTTGAACGTGGAGTTGGACAAGGCTATCCACCTGCGTGACTTCATCATCATGGGTGAGCTCATTGCCTATGACGCCCTGCACCGTGAGGAGTCCTGCGGTGGACACTTCCGCGAGGAGCACCAGACCGAGGAGGGAGAGGCCAAGCGTGATGACGAGCACTTCTTCTATGTGGGCTGCTGGGAGTACCAGGGCCAGGACGAGAAGGCCCCCGAACTCATCAAGGAGCCTCTGCATTACGAGATAATTAAGGTACAGACACGTAACTATAAGAATTAAATATAGGTTATTAGGTTGTAAGGTTATTAGGTTGTAAGGTCGCAAGACAACTATACTATGATGGGGCCACACAAGAACCTGGAGGTATGGAGAAAGTCCATGCTGCTTACGGGAGAGATTTATCGGGTAACAAAATCTTTTCCTAAGGAGGAATTGTTTGGTCTTGTCAGTCAGATGAGAAGGGCAGCGGTATCCATACCCTCCAATATCGCAGAGGGCTATGGACGCTCAAGCAACACAGAGGTGCTGCATTTCCTGTACATCTCATTGGGGTCCTCTAACGAGTTGGACACGCAGATGCTCATCTCCAGGCAACAGGCTTTGATAAGCGAGGCCGATTACGCAGTTGTTGATGGTTTGAACGATGAAGTGAACAGAATGCTAAATTCTCTTATCTATAAGCGTTCACACCAATAGGCCTGAACCTCAGAACCTCAGAACCTCAGAACCTCAAAACCTTAAGCAATATGGCTAAGAATATATCATTTACCGTTAAGTATTGGAAGCAGAACGGCCCCAAGGACAAGGGACACTTCGATACACACGAGATGAAGGACATCCCCGATGACACCTCATTCCTGGAGATGCTCGACATCCTCAATGAGGAACTCATCAACGAGGGCAAGGAGCCCTTCGTGTTTGACCATGACTGCCGCGAGGGTATCTGCGGCATGTGCTCGCTCTACATCAACGGCACACCTCATGGCAAGACAGAGCGCGGAGCCACCACATGCCAGCTCTATATGCGTCGCTTCAAGGATGGCGACGTGATCACAGTAGAGCCCTGGCGCAGCGCAGGCTTCCCTGTCATCAAGGACTGTATGGTTGACCGCAATGCCTTTGACAAGATCATGCAGGCAGGTGGCTACACCTCCATCCGCACAGGACAGGCTCAGGATGCCAATGCCATCCTTATCCCCAAGGAGGATGCTGACGAGGCCATGGACTGCGCAAGTTGCATCGGCTGCGGTGCCTGTGTGGCTGCCTGCAAGAATGGCTCTGCCATGCTGTTCGTCTCAGCCAAGGTGAGCCAGTTCGCCCTCCTGCCTCAGGGCAAGGTCGAGGCTGCCAAGCGTGCCAAGGCCATGGTGGCCAAGATGGACGAGTTGGGCTTCGGCAACTGCACCAACACCCGTGCCTGTGAGGCTGTATGCCCCAAGTGTGAGAGTATCTCCAACATCGCCCGTCTGAACCGCGAGTTCATCAAGGCCAAGTTGGCAGACTGATAAGTTATAGCCGCCTCCCTATTTTCCGCATTTGCGGTCGCCCTGTGGCTCTTTTCCCCGTCTTGGGTATGGATGCCAGTGACGTGCAAAAACAGGCGAAAATGAAGGCTAATGACAAGAAAGCCGTGCGCATCCTCTATGCTGAGGTGCCGCACGGCTTTCTTCTTGTGTTTGTCAGATAGTGCCTGCTGGGTTGGATGGGGCGGTCAGGCCAGCATGGCCAGTGTCCTGCCATCCCTCTTTCCGCCATAGCATTTGTCAAGGCATTCGCCATATAGGTCACCAGGCATGACGGCATCAAAGAGTGTCAGGCTGGAGCGCACCTTCATGGCATCTGTGCTACCCAGCACCTCCCGCATGCCTTTCCCCGACTCCGCTTGCTTTAGGAGCAGGCCACACGCCTTCCTAAGCCTCTCTTCCAGCGTTTTGTTGGCAAGGTAAGCCTCTACCTCCTGGCGGCATGATATGCCGTAGAATTGGGAATTATAACTGAATCCCAGACCTCTCATTTGTGGGAACACATACCATATCCAGTGGCTGCACTTGCATCCCTCTTCCAGTTCGCGCACAGCCTGGTCGTATGAGCCATAGGAATCCTGTGCCTCCAGAAATCGCTGGAGGTTGAAGTCTGTGTTGTCTCCTGTAACGTTCATCATTTCTTCCCGAATATAAGGTTGAGTACAGTCTTTCCTATCTTACGCTCGATGCCTGCCTTGGAGGTAGGCACTCCTGTTGCGCGTGCAATCTTCTGCTTGGCCTGTGTGATGCCGAGTGCCCTCTTCAATGAGAATGAGAGGCCAGGTATGCCCGTGTTGCTTCTTCTTGCCATGATATAAGGTTTTAGTGGTCAAAGTAGATAGTATATAGCCGTGGAAGAGGGGTGGCCATAGGCCATTACATGGCTTCCAGGTCCTCTAATGAGAGGCCCGTCATCTGTGATACAGTCTTAATGTCCATCCCCGCCTTGAGCATGTTTTTGGCAATGCAGGCGGCCCTGCTTCTCTCGCCTTCCGCTCTTCCTTCTTCCCTTCCTTGCTCCACTCCCTCTGCTCTGGCTGTGTCAAGGGAGTTCTTGATGTCCCTGTATGATTTCAGACTGTCCTCATACTCCCAAAGCTCAGCGGGGGTGAAGCGGGATATTTCCGCTTCTTCAAACAGTTTGGTGAATATCTGTTCGGTCAGTGCCCTGGGGCGGCTGTCCAGGCGTGAGAGGTGCTTCAGGACGAAGAGCCACTTGTCGTAGAGCGTATGCAACTCACTTTCCGTCTTGTCAAATTTGGCAATCTCCACATACTTGAAGGTCAGCTTGTCGTTGAACACGCGGAAGGTCTTCTTGTCAAGCAGCCCGATGTCGTGGTTAATGTCGTGCGGGTCGAAAGCCTCCTCATGCATGTTGAAGTTGAGCAACGCCACCACATACACATGGTTCAGCTCGAAGTTCCAGTCCAGTCCCTTGGGAGCCTGCTCCCTGATGGGGAAGGTGGAGTAGAAGAGTGAGCGGTCCTTGAAAAATTGTTGGAAGGCATTCTGCATCTCTACGATAAACTTCTCGCCCTGCTCATTCTCACAATAGACATCGAAGATGGCCTTTCGCTCAGCGAACACGTCACCCACATGCTCGCTGTTGAGGAACTTCACGTCCCTCACCACCTGTTCCCCCTCGAACAGGGAGTTCAGGAAGTTGATGAGCAAGTCCTTGTTGGGCGCGGTGCCGAAGATGCGCTTGAACCCGAAGTCGGTCAGCAGGCTGATATATCGTTCCTCTAC
>CAVKOT010000245.1:0-3678 GCA_963658045.1 Opitutia bacterium UBA4654 | reverse complement strand
TACCCACGCCATTCTGGTCAAGAACCTGGAAGGGGTCAACCTTTAGAATCTTCTTCTCCAGGTATGCAGGCAGGAAACTTGCGATGTCATCGCGAGAGTAGCCGAAGGTCATCTGGGTCAGGTCGTTGGTGCCAAATGAGAAGTACTCGGCCTCTGTGGCAATCTTGTCTGCCGTGAGGGCTGCGCGGGGTATCTCAATCATGGTGCCAATCTCGAAGTCGATGCGTACGCCCTCCTCGGCAAACACCTCCTCGGCCACCTTCTTGATAACCCCCTTCTGCTGCGTCAACTCGTAGAGGATACCGATGAGGGGAACCATAATCTCGGGGTGCGGGTCGAAGCCTTCCTTCTTCAGCTGGCATGCTGCACCCAGGATGGCGCGAGTCTGCATGGCTGTTATCTCGGGGAAGGTGATGCCCAGGCGGCAGCCACGGTGACCCAGCATGGGGTTGTTCTCTGCCAGTGAGTGAACACGCTTCTGAATCTCCTCGACACTCACGCCCATCTCCTTGGCCATGGTCTCCTGTCCGGCCTCATCATGGGGCACAAACTCGTGCAATGGGGGATCAAGCAGACGGATGTTCACTGGCAGTCCGTCCATGGCCTTCAGAATACCATAGAAGTCAGCCTTCTGATAGGGGAGCAGTTTGGCCAGAGCCTTCTCACGACCCTCAACCGTGTCGGCAAGAATCATCTCGCGCATGGCAATAATCTTCTGTCCGTCAAAGAACATGTGCTCTGTGCGGGTGAGTCCGATGCCCTTGGCTCCAAACTGACGAGCAATCTCTGCATCATGGGGGGTGTCAGCATTGGTGCGCACCTCCATCTTGGTATGCTTGTCACACAGGTCCATCAGTTTCTTGAAATCACCACTCAGCTCTGCCGCCTTCGTGGCAATCTGTCCTGCATAAACCTGTCCTGTGCTGCCATTGAGGGAGATGTAGTCACCCTCCTTATATATAACACCCTCTATCTCTACAGTCTTGTTCTTGTAGTTGACATTGATGGCACCAGCACCAGACACGCAGCACTTGCCCATGCCACGGGCCACAACGGCAGCGTGTGAGGTCATGCCACCACGTGCGGTGAGGATACCTTCAGCGGCTGACATGCCGGCAAGGTCCTCGGGTGAGGTCTCAATGCGCACCATAATCACCTTGTGGCCGTCGTTGTGCCAAACCTCTGCGTCATCGGCATGGAACACAATCTGCCCGCATGCTGCACCAGGAGAGGCGGGCAAGCCCTGTGTGATGACCTTGGCCTTCTTCAAGGCCTCCTTGTCAAAGACAGGGTGCAGAAGTTCATCAAGTTTCTGGGGCTCACAGCGGAGGATAGCCGTCTTCTCGTCTATCATACCCTCGTGCAGCAGGTCCATGGCAATCTTGACCATGGCTGTACCTGTGCGCTTTCCGTTACGCGTTTGCAGGAACCACAGTTTGCCCTCCTGTACGGTAAACTCCATGTCCTGCATGTCGCGGTAGTGCTTCTCCAGTTTGTCCTGCAGAGCATCCAGTTCCTTGTAGAGCTCGGGCATGGCCTCCTCCATTGAGGGATATTTGGCCACGCGCTCTTCCTCGGAGATACCAGCACGCTTGGCCCAGCGCTGTGAGCCAATCTTGGTAATCTGTTGGGGGGTGCGTATGCCAGCCACCACGTCCTCGCCCTGGGCGTTGATCAGATACTCGCCATTGAAGAGGTTCTCGCCATTGCCTGCGTCGCGGCTGAAGCAAACGCCAGTGGCAGAGGTGTCACCCATGTTGCCAAACACCATGGCCATCACAGACACGGCTGTTCCCCACTCGTCGGGAATGCCCTCCATCTTGCGGTAGAGGATAGCGCGCTCGTTCATCCAACTGCGGAACACGGCACAGATGGCACCCCACAACTGCTCCTTGGGGTCAGAGGGGAAGTCGCTGCCAGTCTGCTTCTTGATGGCAGCCTTGAAGAGCTCAACCAGTTTCTTCAGGGACTCTACAGACAGGTCTTTGTCCAGGGTGACTCCCTGCTCCTTCTTCACCTGCTCGATGATGGCCTCAAAGGGGTCGATGTCCTCCTTGTTCACAGGCTTCATGCCGAGCACCACGTCACCATACATCTGCACGAAGCGGCGATAACTGTCATACACGAAGTGCGGGTTCTTGGTCTTTGCCACCATTCCCTCGGCCACCTCATCGTTCAAGCCCAGGTTGAGGATGGTGTCCATCATGCCAGGCATGGAGGCACGTGCGCCAGAGCGCACTGAGACGAGCAGAGGATTCTTTGGGTCGCCGAACTTGCACTTCATCAGAGCCTCGGTGTGTGCAACGGCAGCATCCACGTCATCCTGGAGCAGTTCTACGATTTTATCCTGTCCCACCTTGTAATACTCGTTACAGGTGTCAGTGGTGATGGTGAAGCCTGGAGGTACAGGCACACCAATGTGGTTCATTTCAGCAAGGTTGGCACCTTTGCCGCCCAGCAGTTCGCGCATCTGGGCGTTTCCCTCGGCCTGTCCATTGCCGAAGGTGTAAACACGTTTTTGACTCATAGTGTGTTTTAAGTTAATTACTACAATTATCTATCACTTTTGCAAATGTACCCTCTTTTGGCTATTTAAGCAAGGAATTGGGACTTTTTTGTTGTGAAAATGCCTAAATTTGCATTCTGTTACAAGTTAGACTATAGTTTATGTCCAGAAAGAAGAAAGTTTTGCCTTTGTTGGAAAACGTTGAGATAACGGCTGTGGCAGCCGAGGGAAAGGCACTGGCCAGGGTTGACGACATGGTTGTTTTTGTTCCCTATGTGGTTCCTGGTGACGTGGTGGACTTGCAGGTGACCCGCAAGAAGCACCATTATGCCGAGGCTGTGGCCGTGAATTTCCATCAATATGGCAAGGATCGTGTGCAGCCCTTCTGCCCTCACTTCGGTGTGTGTGGCGGCTGCAAGTGGCAATGTCTCTCCTATGAGGCCCAACTCACGGCCAAGCAGCAGCAAGTGATGGATGCCTTGCAGCGCATCGGTGGGGTGGAGTTGCCTGCATGCAGCCCTATTCTAGGGTCGGCGAAGACGCGTGAGTACAGGAACAAACTGGAGTTTGGCTTTTCCAACAAGGCCTGGCTCACCGCCGCACAGATAGCCTCAGGCGAGACTTCCAGCCTGCCTGGTGCCGTGGGTTTCCACACCAGTGGCTCTTTTGACAAGATACTTCCCATCGACACCTGCTATCTGATGGATGGCGTGAACAACGACTTGCGTAATGGCATACGCGACTATGCCTATGCCCATGGCCTCTCCTTTTATGACCAGAGGGAACATAAGGGGCTCCTGCGTGGGATGATGATTCGCCTGAGCAACACTGGCGAACTGATGCTCCTCGTGCAGTTCTGCATTCTCACAGACGAGGAGCGCAGCCAGGCCACGGATCTCCTGGACTGGCTGTCGGAGCGTTTCCCCCAGGTGAGCAGCCTGCTGTGGGTGGATAACCAGAAGTTCAACGACACCTTTGGTGACCTGCCTGTGCATTGCCATCGGGGCACCGACCATATCTACCTCACCATGGAGGGGCTGCGCTTCAAGGTGGGTCCCAAGAGTTTTTACCAGACCAATACCGACCAGGCCTATATATTATATAAGATAGCGCGGGAGTTTGCTGCTCTCACGGGTGACGAACTTGTCTATGACCTCTATACGGGCACGGGC
>CAVKOT010000244.1:0-3691 GCA_963658045.1 Opitutia bacterium UBA4654 | reverse complement strand
GCTCTGTTCCTGTATGATACGGAACAAGGGGGGAATGGGAAACATGTTGTCCTTGACCACCCGGCAGTTCTCGCCCACGAAATGAAGCACCTTGGTCTGCGCACCACCCGTGCAATGCACCATGCCATGAATGGCCGGACGCATTTCGTCAAGCATCCGCTTGATGATGGGGGCGTAGGTGCGCGTGGGTGAGAGCACAAGTTTGCCCGCGCACACAGGACTGCCCTCCACAGGGTCATCCAGGTGATAATGTCCACTATAGACCAGTTCGTCAGGCACAGCCTTGTCATAACTCTCGGGATACTTCTCGGCCAGGTACTTGGCAAAGACATCATGTCGCGCGCTGGTCAGACCATTGCTGCCCATGCCTCCGTTATATTCGTGCTCGTAGGTGGCCTGTCCGCAGCTGGAGAGACCCACAATCACGTCACCCGGACGAATGTTGGCATTGTCTATCACATCTGCCCTCTTCATGCGACAAGTCACCGTGCTGTCAACGATGATGGTGCGCACGAGGTCACCCACATCAGCCGTCTCACCGCCTGTGCCATAGATGCCGATGCCCATCCCTCGCATCTCCTGCATCAGTTCGTCGGTGCCATTGATGATGGCACTGATCACCTCGCCCGGTATCAGCATCTTGTTGCGTCCGATGGTGCTGCTCACGAGGATATTATCCACAGCGCCCACACACAGGAGGTCGTCCGTGTTCATGATGAGCGCATCCTGCGCTATGCCCTTCCACACGGCCAGGTCACCCGTCTCACGCCAGTAGGTGTAGGCCAGGCTGCTCTTGGTCCCCGCACCGTCAGCATGCATGATGCAGCAGTATTCCGGGTCACCACCCAGTATGTCGGGTATTATCTTGCAGAAGGCCTGCGGGAAGATGCCTTTGTCGATGTTCTTGATAGCGTTGTGCACGTCCTCCTTGGCTGCGCTTACTCCGCGCATCATGTAGCGTTGGTTGCTCATCTGTTTGTCGGTTCAAATGGTTCACTTATATTTCATGCAAAGTTATTACAATTATGTGTCACACGCAAATTTACGCCCGCAGCCTCCTTACTTTATGGCAATAATTGTGTACTTTTGCGCCACAATTGACACAGGAATGATAACGGATTGTTAAATCCACATTGTTTTTCAGGATAGGAATGAAAATACTATGCGCACCGCTGATGGTGCTTTGCATAACGGCATCACACGCCCAGGAAAGGCCCGACACCACCCTCATGCAGGAGGTGACCGTGAGCAATGCCAAGGACAACCGCGCACTGCGGGACCAGCCACTGGCAGCCACCACAATAGGCACACACGACATCATCAGCCGGGGAATACGCAGCATGAAGGACTTCTCGTCCATCGTGCCCGGACTCTACATCCCGACTTACGGCAGCCGACAGACTACGGCCATCTATATGCGCGGCGTGGGAAGCCGCATCAACACGCCCGCCGTGGGCCTCTATGTGGATGACATCCCATGGGTGGACAAGAGTGCCTATGACTTTGACCTGAGCGACGTGCAGGGCATCGATATCCTGCGGGGACCGCAAAGCACACTCTATGGACGCAATGCCATGGGAGGACTCATACGGGTATATACCAAGAACCCGCTGGACTACCAGGGCACAGACCTCACACTGCAGGGAGCCACCCACGGCACTGCCAGAGTACGCGTGACACACTATCACCGCCTGTCCAGCCGCCTGGGCTTCTCCAGTGGATTTGGCTATGCACACAGTAATGGCTTCTTCACAAACCAGTACACAGGCAAAAGGGCTGACGCGGATGATGATGCCAGTGCACGGTTCAGACTGGTGGCCAAACCCACGGACGTGGTTCGACTGGACTTCCATGCCAACTATGAGTACAGTCGAGAGGGGGCTTTCCCCTACACTCTGGAGAGTATCCCCGATGCAGACCCCTTCCACTCGGCCATCGCCAGCTCGCTGGGCAAGGTGGACTTCAACCGCACCAACCGTTATGAGCGTCACCTGCTGAACCTCGGATTCAAGGCCGAACACAACTGGCAGAGGGCGGTGATGAGTTACGTGGCTGGCTTCCAGTATCTGCGTGACCGCATGAATATGGACCAGGACTTCACCCGGGCCGACATCTACACGCTCCTGCAACGGCAGAACAGCCGTACACTCAGCCAGGAGGTGGCCATAAAGAACCGCCCAGGGGCATGGCGACATTGGGAATGGAGCACAGGCATCAGCGGATTTCGCCAGTGGCTGGGTACCAGCGCGCCTGTCACATTCCAGAAAGAGGGAGTGCAATGGATAAACGCCAACATGAACGCACAAGCCAATGCACACCTGCCTGCCATCGAGCAAGGGCCGATGACGATGCAGATGCATTTCAATGACAACATCCTGGGTGACAGTCTGCTCTTTGGCGGACATTTCCGCACGCCCACAGGCAGCGGAGCCATCTATCACCAGAGCACCGTCACCGACCTGCTGAACATCCAGGGGCTGGACCTGACAGCAGGGTTGCGGCTGGACTACGAGAAGGTGCGGCTGGACTATGACACAGGATATGACTTCATGCACGAATATGGCATGACGGGCAACCTGGCCATGCCCTCGGGTACCAGGGAACTCACACTTGTGCCCACAGCCACCTACCACGTCCAGAACGCACTCACGGGCAAGCTAACACATGACTATCTGCAACTGCTCCCCCGCTTCTCGCTGCAATACAAGATACGCGAGAGCAACCTCTATGCCACCATCTCACGCGGCTACCGCAGCGGTGGATTCAACATCCAGCAGTTCAGCAGCGCACTCCAGCGCACGATGCAGGCCGACATCATGCAGGATGTGTCCACCGTGACCACACCTGTGCTGGAGGGTCAGCCAATGGTGCCGAACAACGTCAAGGAACAAGTGACAGGACTGCTGCAAGGCATGGCCAAGCAGCCCGACATCAACACGCGCATGCTCAGCCAATACAAGCCCGAATACGCATGGAACTATGAGGCTGGCACGCACATCAGCCTCCTGGGCCAACGCATGCGGATGGACGCAGCCGTGTTCCTGACCGAAGTGCGTGACCAGCAGGTCTCACGCATGGCCGAAAACGGACTTGGACGTATCACGGTGAATGCAGGACGAAGCCGTGCCGTTGGATGTGAACTGTCGGCCAACGGCCAAATAACGGACGCGCTCTCTGCCCATGCCACCTATGGTTACACACACAGCACCTTCCGCACCTACAGCCTACAGGACGGAATCTCCTACAAGGGAAAGCATGTGCCATTCATCCCCCTGCACACGCTCAACGTGGGAGCGCGCTACTCCTGGACCTTAGCCAAATGGCTACAGCGCATCACCCTGCAAGCCGACTGGAATGGACGCGGAAAGATATACTGGACCGAGGACAACGGCACGAGCGAACATTTCTATGGCACACTGGACGCACGCCTCACCCTCTCGCATGGACAGGCCGACCTGAGCCTGTGGGGCAAGAATCTGACCAACCAGCATTACCGCTCCTTCTACTTCGAGAGCATGAGCCGTGGCTTCAGCCAGAAGGGTGCACCCATCCTCGTGGGTGCGGACATCAGGATGAGGTTCTGAGTCTATCTCAACCTCTCAATCTCTGCCGCAGACAAGCCCGTAGCCTGCACTTTGTCTTGTCCTGGAATAGGTAGACACATTTAGGAACAATAAATGTGTTATAAGAT
>CAVKOT010000243.1:0-3747 GCA_963658045.1 Opitutia bacterium UBA4654 | reverse complement strand
TTATACAATAGCAGGTCTTGGCGTTAACTTTTCACTGATGCCATACACCGGCTTAAAGTATGTGGTAAGCGTGAACGACAAGCACTCAAAGGAATTTGAGAAGGACAAGCGATTTGACAATATACGCTCCCTGTTCTTTGGCACGCCGATAAGCTCTATATACGACAAGGCAAAGGAAGACCATGAACAGTCAAACAAGAAAAAGCGCAAGAGGCTTATGCACTATCAGACGGAAGAGTTGCTTTTTGAGTCAGAATCATTGCAGACCATCATTCAGACGCTTGCCCAGATGGATGCTGTGATTGTCGTGCCTCGCGACCAGATAACTTATGGTGATGTGAAGGAATACGAGTCGCGCTCCGAACGCGATGACAACGAGCCTTGGGATATTCTCGACTGGAAGAATGTGGACGAAGTGCCCATGCCTCCAACAAGGGAGAGCCTCATGTTGCGCATATCCTCCCCCGTAGCCATAGAGGAACAAAAAGGTAAACCTGTGTTCAGACATTCCGAGTGCTATTGTCTTGCGCAAGAAACGATGGCATTAGATGGACTATCCATCACCCAACGCAGCACCACAGATGCCCTGCGACGATGCTACATGAATTGGAAAGCCTATTATCGCCTTTCTACAACAAGAGTTAGTCAACAGCAAAAGGTACAACCCTCGCTTGTCGAACAGCGTGAGGTATGTCGTGATTTGTTGCAAGTGACAGAAAACAAGGCCAAGACCGTCACAGTTTGTCTCCCCCCGAAGATAAAAGTTCTGCTGCAAGACATTCTCAACAGCGAATATCTGGACACTGCCGGACTCTACTATGCCAAGTTCGAAGACGAGATGCTGTTCATGTCGCCCGACAAGTCTGTGGCACAGGCTTTCCTTGATGCCATGCCTTGCTCGGCCGCAATTGACGGAGTCAGGAAATGTATCGAGGATTATCTTAACGACAAAACCGACATCATCAATTCACCAGACACATGGTAATATGAGCTACATAGGTATCATTGGTGCAAGAAGACTTGACGAGAGCACCATCTCATCAAGTCTTCTCAAGGCGCAAAAAGAAGCTGTCCAACTGCTTCGCGAAAGCATGGACACGCACATGATAAAACAACAGACGGGTTGGGAAATTGGCATCGACGGCAAATGGCGGTATGAAGTGGCCGACCCATTCCACAATACAGCTGAGATAGAAGACCATCTGAAACGCCATTTCGGTGAGTCCATCAACATCCGCCTGTGCATGCACGACACCACTCTGCTCACGGCATACCCTGCCTTTGAGCGGCTTCGTCTGTATGCCAGATACACACACCTCCCCAAGTTAGCAGGATATTTCGATCCTGAGAGGTACGGCATGATGATTTGCATGGGCACGCTCAATTCGCCATTCGAAAACCAGACCGAAGGGGTGCTGCTGCACGAGGTGCAGCATCTCATACAAGAGGAGGAAAACTTCGCCCGCGGTGGAAACCCCTCAAGAGGCATCATGCGATATCTGAGATTGGCAGGCGAGGTGGAGTCGCGAAACATCTGCTTCAGACACTCGCTGAGCCAAGAACAACGCCGCTCGTCATTGCGCACGGACACACAAGACGTGCCGGACGAGAAACAAATAATAGGGTTTGTTTAGAACGAGTTGACTTGCTAATGATTTAGCATACCATTCGTCGGTCAAGCAAATCTCCTGGGGCTGCAGCGTTGCCAGTCCAGGAGATTTACGTAAATTTGTAGTATGTAATGCCTGCCCCTTCAACTAAGAGGGAAGCAGCGGGTACTGATTAGTGAACATATAACTAAAATGAAGCATAACATGAAGAGACTCCTATCCCTAAGCCTCCTGCTTTGCATCGCCCTCACAATGGCAGCGCAGCAGCGAGTGGACAAACTGATTAAAGAACTCAACGACCCTAAATCAAAGAAGGTGCTTGTGGTGGCACACAGAGGGGACTGGCGCAATGCGCCCGAGAACTCGCTACAGGCATTCCAGAACTGCATCGACATGGGAGTGGACATGATAGAGTTGGACCTGCACATGTCCAAGGACAGCGTGCTCTTCCTCATGCACGACAACACGGTGGACCGCACGACCAATGGACATGGCAAGGTGAGCGACCTCACAGCCGCAGAACTGAAGAGCCTGCGCCTCAGGGCTGGGCATGGTGTGGTGACACGCCATGAGATTCCGACCTTTGAGGAGGCACTCAACCTGTGCAAGGGTAAGATTCTCATCAATGTTGACAAGGGCTATGAGTATTTCAAGCAGGCTTATGCACTGATGGAGAAAACGGGCACCACACGCCAGGTGGTCATCAAGTCTGGCAAGCACATCGACAAGGTGCAGCGCGAGAATGGCGATGTGATAAGCAAGGTCATCTACATGCCCATCATCAATGTGGCACAGGACAAGGCGGAGGAAGAAATCAACGCATGCGCTGCAGTAAAGCCTGTGGCCATAGAGTGCTGCTTTAGCAAGGTGGACAATCACGTGCTGGACATGCTGGCTCTTGTGAGAAAGAATGGCAGCAAAGTATGGATCAACAGCCTTTGGCCATCACTCAACGGAGGACACGATGACGACAGGGCCGTGGAAATGGGTGAGCCTGACGAGGCATGGGGATGGATACTGCAGCAGGGTGCCGCCCTCATCCAGACCGACCGTCCTGCCCAGCTTATCAGTTATCTAAAGAAGCATCACAGGCACTGACTGGTGACAATATTGGGGCGTGATAGTATGGGGGAAGTTTCCCCCTCGCCTCAAGAGTAAAGACTTCGCGGTGGCAGCATGGCAACTCCCCCATGCTGCTACCGTTTTCTGTAGGGCCAGCACAGCATTCGGCTTTGATTATTCAACTATATGTACCTAAAGAAGTTCGATATGTGGGACATGCGTGGAAGGTATGAATTAAATGACATACCTTTGTGGCTGTAGAGTCGCAGCCTACTGGCATAAGAGCGGGGCAAACCGGCTGGGGGACGGCTCTGCGATGATTGTCAGACCTTATTAAATTGAATTGCCATGAAAACAAGTACAAAGGAGATTTACCGCTGTTCTACCTGCGGAGGCGTGGTGGAGGTGCTGCATCCGGGATTTGTGATGCAGTGCTGCGGTGCCCCTATGACCCTGCTGCAGGGAAACACCACAGATGCTGTTACAGAAAAGCATGTACCCATGGTGGAGGCCGTGCAAGGTGGTTTCCACGTAATGGTGGGATGCTCGGAGCATCCCATGCAAACCGACCACTATATCGAGTGGATTGAACTGGTGACACCCACCCAGGTGCTCCGCCAGGAACTCAAGCCAGGTGAAAAGCCCGAGGCTGTGTTCCACACAGATGCCCAGTATGTATGTGCCAGGGCATATTGCAATCTGCATGGTCTTTGGAAGGGCTAACGCCCGCCCACATACTAACAGCCGCCAGATGCTGCGCTCTCCCTGCCCCAGGAGTGTGACAGCATCTGGCGGCTGAAATTTTCATTTCCCTTCTGTACATCTTTACACACGTAGAAGACACATTACGCTCCCCCTTCTGGCATGCCTTTCTAATAAAGAAGATGTCGTCCTCCCTGTCCAAGGAGGACGAAAGGGCTGTCGGACGACCTAACGGAAAAATGAAGCAGCAGCCAAAGGAGCCCCACCATGCCCAAGGGGCCATGGGAAGGGAGAGAGGGAAGATTTCCCGCCAATCCTGAATGACAGCTGCAGGGAAGCGCCCGTTCCCTCCTGGTCCGGCGTGCCCGGCTTC
>CAVKOT010000242.1:0-3770 GCA_963658045.1 Opitutia bacterium UBA4654 | reverse complement strand
CCCTCTCTGTCGTGAACATGTCGTCAGACTGCACAACATGGGTCGGACTGCCATTCTCATAGCACTGGTAGTCTTCCCCGCTGACAAAGCCAGCCAGAAGGTCTCTGTTAAAATGAGAGTTTTGCCACAACTTGTATGCGCGCGGGCCAGCCTTGTTGTAATGAGACTTATAGTCCTCACGCCTTATGGGAATGCCATTGTCATCGCTTGTGGTGACGGACTGAAGGCTTAGGATGTAAAAGGTCGAGTCAAGCGTGGAGTGCGTGTCTGTGGCTATGCCAGTGGATGACACGCTTCTCATGTCCTCAAATCCCAGAAATCCCTTGCCCTGGATATGGTAAAGCCCATTTCCATATCGATATTGGGTTGTCCTGGAGTCGCCTGGGATTGACTCCCTGCGTGAGGTCACGACAGGAAAAGCTCCCGAACAACGAATCAGAGGAAAGACGTGGGAGTTGGTAGCCTCATATACCCGATTGTCACAGAGCAGTCCATAACCAATGCTGTCAGTCGCTCCCAACCCGTCTGTAATGGACACAATCCTGTTGGTTGACGCATTCAACAAGGGGTTTTTGGCCAGATACCAGCCCCTTTCCTCCTGTTTTCCGTCAAGTCCCCGACCCATGAATAGCAATTCCATGGAGCCATGTCCGTCGAAGTCTCCCTGTATGATGTGCGAGGCCTTGGGGAAATCATTCTCCTCCTTGAACTCATACGAGGAGTGGAAATTCAGGCCAGTCCCGTCCGACTGAAGCATATAGATGTGCCCATTGACGAACCTGGAGCCCGAATACTCTGAATATCCGATAACAGCGTCACTCTTGCCGTCGCCATCTAAATCCTGCACGAGACAGTACAGGTTGTCACTGCGGCTGTAGGACACACCCAGCCTGGTCAGACTGCCAACAGGTTGCATGTCGAAATATCCGCCCTCCTCACCACCTTTGTTTCTCGCGATATACCATTCTGTGGGATTTCCTTTGCAAATGAGCAAATCGGGCAGTCCGTCCCCATTGAAGTCGCCCGCCCTTAGGATGTCGCACTTCCCGAAGGCTGTGCTGTGGTATCTGTCCGTGTCCGAGAAGTGCCCATCCCTGTTCCAGTAAATATAGTGCCCAGTGGATGTGCATACCAGCAGGTCTGCCATGCCGTCCATGTTGTAGTCTGCGCATACAATCCTGTCGGGTATTCCGTCAAGACTGAAGTTCATGGTCTCATAAGTGAGCCTTCCGCTTGTCAGGTCGCACTTGACAAGATGAGCGGGATATGTGCCGTTCACCCTTGACTTCTCCACCATGAATATCTCGTCCAGGCCATCCCTGTCCGCATCCATGATGGTATAGGTGGGAGTCTCCCGCGTGATACTTGCCAGAGGATAGTTGAGCGTTTGCTTCTCCCTGACAAAATGAAATTCCATATATCCCGCCCCATCCTGTATGTCCAGATAGGGAAAGACCACCGAGTTCCCCGCATTCTGGCTGGCACGCATGCAAAGTCCTCCGTCATGGATGGAACGGAACAGGCCCTCCATTCCGCTGGGCACAATCCCAGCCTGTGTGTCCCCGCTCAGACAGTATATGAAACGTTGTCTGTCGGCATCCCATCTCCTCCCCTCAAAATATACATACGGCCTGCCACCCACAGTCCTGTACCCCATACTGACAACCTCGGCCAGCCCATCACCGTCCACATCCCCGCTGAAATAGTACTCGTCATCGGGATTGCTGGATAGTCCAGTCTCCATAGTCTTTGGCTCTGAGGAGAGGTTTATGCCAGGCAAGTCACTCCAGGTGAACGTTGTCGGTCGGTAAGACGAGGAACTGAGTCCTGACTCTGTGACAGATACCAGGTGCGAGAAAGTGCCTTCAGAGTAGTCCAGGTCGTAAGTCCTGTAGGTATAGTCCGCATATTTGCAGGTGACCCGTGCGAGTCTCTTGGTAAAAGGATGCAACATCCCAAACAGGTAAGAGCGGATGCTGTCCGTCCTCTCCTCGTAGTCGAATGTGACGAGGCATTGGACACCGCTTTCTCCATGCGTGTTTTTCCCATAGGTGATGGAGAGCGGGTAGAGGATGCCTTCCTGGCCGTACTCATAAGAAATGTAATTGCCAAGCATGTCCTCGGCGTAGTCCAAGGCCCATTCGTAAGTCTCGCCATTAGCAGCCAGCCTTTTCCCGGAAGAACTGCCATATTTATAGGTGTGGCCATCAGTGGTCTCGACTGTAAATGTCCCAGGCGTTCCATTGCCCCATGAGGTTATCTCTATCAGGCTGCCCTGGTCATTCTCTGTGCAGTAGGTGGCGCCAATCTGTCCATTGGTGCCAGACTTGTGCAACAGCCGCATGCCGTCCAGCATGAAGGCGTTGTCCTCTCCCCTGTATATGCATTCTGCCTGTCCGTCGAAATACACGCTGCGAGGGGCGATGGATATGGAGGAGAAGCCCGACAAGCTCCATCCGTATCCAGCGATGCCGTTGCCCCCCTGGCTGTTGTAGCACAGGGAGACTGTAGGCACGAAAGAGCTGATTCCTGGCTGCACCTTTATGGGTATCTGGTAAGTTGCCGAGCCCGAAGGGGAGACCGAGAACACACTCTCAGTCCTTCCCACCAGGATGGTGGCTCGCATGGCAGTCTGGACAGACAGGGAAAGAAGGAAAAGGAGGACAGTACGCATCATGTTCTTATTTGCTCTTGCTGAACTTAATTTCGCTGTTCTGCCCACCTATGCGGAAACAGAAGACATACAGCCCTCTGTGCAGATGGGAGAGGTCGAGAGTGAATGCTTCCTTGCTTAGGGGAAAGGATGCTCTCAGCAGCCCATTGGAGGAATAGACAAGCAGCATGTCGCCATCAGTAATGTCCTTGTTGATGGAAACCTCGACCTCAGACCATGCCTCATCCACTTTTACCGATGCAACAGACTCTGTGCTTTGTCTGGGACAATTCTGAGCGTGGTAGGAAATGGGGATGATTTTCCTTCTAATAACGTTGCCTGCGGAATCGTAAAGGAAGAGATATTCCTTCTTTTCGGAATGTGCTGGAGGCAAACAAAGGCAGGCCAAGGCCAGGAACAGGATGGCCTTACCTGTGGTGTCGCCCATCTGGATGATATGTGTCATGCGCCTTTTCTTGTGGGTCATGTGCTTGTTTTTGCCTGTAAATATACGACAAAAAAAGTGATGTGCCGATATTTTCCAAAGGAAAATGATGAGTGAAAAAAGTGACTTAAAGGACGCTACAAGCCGAGGGGGCAGGCTGGACTCATCCGTGGATGAGCACAAAAAAAGAAGCACCCAGGCGGCTCTCGCCATCCATGGATGCTTCCTTGATTATCTATGGGCTGCCACATGGCGGTGGCAAGCTGCGCTTATTCCAAACGTGAGGACGGATTTATTTAGTCGAGTGACCAGTCCTCCTGGGTCTTGCGGATGTAGGTCTTGTAGCGACGCTTTGCAGCCTCCTTACAAGCATCATACAACTCCTGTGCCTCTGCGGGAGCGGCCTTCTTCAGTGAGAGGAAGCGTACCTCGCCCTCAAGGAAGTTCTGGAACTTGTCCCAGTCAGGCTCCTTGCTGTCCAACTGGAAGGGGTTCTTGCCCTCGGCAGCCAGTGCAGGATTGTTACGCCACAGATGCCAGTAACCACACTCGACGGCCTTGGCCTCCTCGGCCTGGCTCTTGCCCATGCCGCCCTTGGCCTTCAGACCGTGGTTGATACAGGGAGCATAGCCAATGACCAGTGAAGGTCCGTGCCAAGCCTCTGCCTCGCGG
>CAVKOT010000241.1:0-3818 GCA_963658045.1 Opitutia bacterium UBA4654 | reverse complement strand
GGCGCTTTATCCTGTGTCCATGAAGCAGTTGATGGACATTGCCGATACCGGCAATATCATGCCGCCCAAGGCCACGTGGTTTGAGCCCAAACTGCGTAGCGGACTGGTGGTGCACAAACTCTCATAGTCCAGTCATGCCCATGGTGGACGAATACACAACCATCACTACACAAAGCCAAGGAACTTACTCCGAACTTCGGAGCAAGTTCCTTGGCTTTGCCCATCATGTCACCACGCCCGAGGAAGCCCTGGCCCTGGTGGCCGAGTATCAGAAGAAGTACTATGACGCACGTCATGTGTGCTGGGCCTACATGCTGGGGGCGGAGCGGGAGGTGTTCCGCAGCAATGACAATGGAGAGCCCAGCGGAACGGCGGGCAAGCCCATCCTGGGGCAGATCAACAGCCGCGGGCTGACGGATGTCATAGTCCTTGTGGTGCGCTACTTCGGTGGCGTGAAGTTGGGCACAAGTGGGTTGATAGAGGCTTACCGCACCACAGCAGCGGCCACCCTTGATGCTGCTGTCACCGAGGTGCGCACGGTGGATGGCACATGCTCGGTGGATTTTGACTATGCCGACATGAATGTGGTGATGAAGGTGGCGCGCCTGATGGAGGCACGCATCGTCGAACAGACCTGTGACATGCAGTGCCACATGACTTTCTCAATACGCATGGGCAAACTGGACGAGCTGGAGCGCAGGCTCGACTGTGCGCTCAAGCATATCCCGTTTCAGTAGAGAGTGGGGGGTTACTCATCCTTGTGCTCCCCCAGCATCTTCTCCATCCAGATGATGTCGAACCAGTGTCCGAACTTGTAGCCTATCTTGTGGAAGTGGGCACACTGGTCGTACCCCATGTGGCGATGGAAGAGTGGACTCTGGTGTGAGAGGTAACGGCATGGGGTGTCAATCCATGCTATGCAGGCCGTGAGATTGAGAATGCCCCTCTCTTTCAACTCCCTTTCCAATTCCTCGTAGAGCCTTTTCCCGATTCCTGAGCCGTGATGTCCCATCGCCACATAGATGGATACCTCCACGCTTCGGCTGTACGCGGCGCGTTCATAGTAAGCCCCTGCATACGCATATCCCACGACGCTTCCGTCTGCCAGTTCTGCTACGATGTAAGGATAACGCTCCAGCGTGTGGCTGATGCGTTGCTTGAACTCCTCCTCGGTGGGTACCTCGTACTCAAAGGTGATGGCCGTATCGCGCACATATGGTGCGTATATCTCCCTTATCTGTCCTGCGTCAGCGGGGGTGGCTGTGCGCAGGGTTATGGTCTCCAGTTGTCTATGGCTGTTCATGTGTTGCTCTCTTTTTGACTTGTTTGCTAAGCGTCATGCTATGCTTATGGCGTCGGGCCAAGCACTCTCGGCACAAAGTTATGGATTTTTGCCCTCACACGAGTCTGAGGCCACATGTATTTTGCTCTGGCGACACTTCTTCTGCACCTGTTGATTGTGGGCTGTAGGGCAGTCCGCTCGAGGATGGCACGCCTGGGCATTTCGCGCATGCCGCCGCGATGGCTGGTGCATGCGGCTGTATCGGTCCACGCAGGCGCATGCATCGGCCCACGCAGGTGCGTGCGTTTTTGGGCAGAGGGTGGTGGAAAAAAGAAAGCACCCCGCCTTTTGAGGGGCAGGGTGCTGATATATGGGATTGCCTTGCGATATGTCGTGGGTTACAGGATGTCCAGTTCGTGGAACACCTTCTTGAGCCTCTTCACCGACTCATCCACTTGCTCGTGCGTGTGTGTGGCCATCAACGCGTATCTCACCAGTGTGTCAGAGGGAGCACATGCGGGCGGGATTACGGGGTTGATGAACACTCCCTCCTCAAAGGCGCGCGCAACCACGATGAAGGTCTTGCGCAGGTCACGCACATACAGCGGGATGATGGGACTCTCGGTGTCGCCAATCTCAAAGCCTTCCTCACGGAAGCGCTTCAGAGCATAGTTGGTGACATCCCATAGGGCTGCGATGCGCTCGGGCTCCGTCTGGATGATGTGCAGTGCCTCGCGTGCTGCCGCAGTGGCGGCGGGAGTGCAGCTTGCACTGAAGATGTAGGTGCGTGCGGTGTGGCGCAGGGAGTCGATGATGACCTGGTTGGCTGCGATGAAACCACCGATGGAGGCCAGGGACTTGGAGAACGTGCCCATGATGAGGTCTATGTCCTTGGTCAGTCCGAAGTGGTCGCATACGCCTCGTCCCTGACGGCCAAACACGCCAATGCCGTGTGCCTCGTCCACCATGATGGACGCGTTATACTTGTGCTTCAGGCGTACAATCTCGGGCAGGTTGGCCAGGTCGCCCTCCATGCTGAACACGCCATCCACGACAATCAACTTTACCTTGTCAGGCTCGCAACGCTGGAGTACACGCTCGAGGTCGGCCATATCGTTGTGCTTGTAGTGCAGTTGCGTGGCAAAACTCAAGCGGCGGCCGTCAACGATGCTCGCGTGGTCGCGATCGTCACAGATGATATAGTCATCCTTGCTCACCAGTTGGGGGATGACACCGCTGTTTACCGTAAATCCAGTGGCAAACACCAGGGCATCGTCCTTGCCCACAAATTCAGCAAGTTCCTTCTCCAACTGCACATGGATGTCCAGCGTGCCATTGAGGAAGCGGCTGCCTGCGCAGCCACTGCCATACTTCTGCATGGCAGCACAGCCTGCGTCTATGACCCGCTGGTCTCCCGTCAGCCCAGTATAGGCATTTGATCCGAACATCAGCACATGATGGCCGCCCATCTCTACTTCGGTTCCCTGCTTTCCCTCTATCTCGCGGAAATAGGGATATACGCCCTTTTCTTTAACCTCCTTTGACAATGCATAGAAAGGATGCTTGGCGAGTTTCTCTTCTAATAGTCCCATTTTAATTGTTTGACCTCAATACCCAGGCGGGCATGAAAATTTTTGCAAAGGTAATGCTTTTTCGCCTATTACGTTCTGTCGTGTGTGGAAAAACTGCAAGGCAAACCGACTTTTTCCTGCTCTTTTTGTTCACAAATGTGCCTTTTTGCTTAATTTTGTGCCTGATTATGCAGAACAGGACATCAGTACTTTTTATCGTAAATCCCATTTCGGGTACGACTGACAAGAAGCGCATAGTCTCTCTCATACCTAAGTATTTGAGGGAGGAGCGATTTGACGTGCATGTGGCATATACCGAGCATCGGGGGCATGCCGCCGAACTGGCGGGCGAGGCTGTGCTCTCGGGGACAGATGTGGTGGTGGCCGTGGGTGGTGATGGCACGGTGAACGAGGTGGCCAGGAGTCTGGTACACTCGCGCACGGCACTGGGCATCATCCCCTGTGGCAGTGGGAATGGGCTGGCACGCCACCTGTACATACCCATGAATCCCGAGGGTGCCCTGCAGGTGCTTGCCGATTGCGAGATAAAGAGTCTGGACTATGGGATAATCAACGGCACGCCCTTCTTCTGCACTTGTGGTGTGGGGTTCGATGCCTTTGTGAGCAGCAAGTTTGCCCAGAGCGGCAGGCGTGGCCTTCTCTCCTATATCGAGAACACCCTGCGCGAGGGGCTGAAGTACCATCCCGACACTTATGATGTGGAGATTGATGGTGAGAAGAAGCAGTTCAAGGCTTTCCTCATCGCCTGTGCCAATGCCAGCCAGTATGGCAACAACGTCTATATCGCTCCCCATGCAAGCATGAGCGACGGGCTGATGGACGTGACGGTCATGGAGCCGTTCAATGTGCTGGAGGCTCCGCAGATTGCCATCCAACTGTTCAACAAGACGATTACCCAGAACAGCAAGATACGCTGCTTCAAGTGCCGCGAGGTGAGAATACAC
>CAVKOT010000240.1:0-3864 GCA_963658045.1 Opitutia bacterium UBA4654 | reverse complement strand
TCCACTCTCCAGGCTCCACGAGTCCAAAGCGTCGTAGCCTCTTCTCCTCCAGGTAATTTAGTGCCGCCTCCTTGTCGTGATTCCATACACAGTACATGACAGGAACTACAAATTCCTCACGGATCAAGAATTTGCGGTCTAACAGTTTCGCCGCTTCTATAGCGCTTTCTCTGTGTGCCAGTTTCTCTATGTAGGGAAGGAGGTATGTGTCCATCCTGGTTATCAACTTCTCTAACTTGGCATTGTACGTCTCTTCGCTGTCATCGTCTCGAAAACTGAAGTCCCAAAAAACTTCACTTTCTTTTACAGGCATAAGCCATTGAAGTCTGCAAGAGAAGCCGAAATGTCCACATACGTCCAAAGTCTCTTCGTTTAATTCGTATATGATATCCTCTATGTCACGGTACTCAGCACATGCTAAAAGTGTGACATCTGTGAAGCCTTGATGATAGCAGTCTGCATCATATTTTATGTACAGACTAATGCTTGAGGACACCTTTAATCTAAAGGCCGTCCTGGACTTTAGATAACGATAGCCAAGTGGCTCCAGTTTTTCTTGTAGTGCAAGTCGAATCTGATCTTTCTTTTTCATTTCCTACTCTTCATATTATGACTGAGATGGTACATGTATTACTTTTCTCCAATTTTATTTAGTGAATATTGTATTTCCTTACATCGAACACGTATTTGTTAATTGGGTATGTAGGAAGTTTGAATTCTCTCGCTTTTGGGCCAAAGAACTGTATGTTTGCGTGCTTTTCCATTAAAGGAAACACTTTCTTCTGATATGTCGTGGGTCTTGCGTATATACCATTTTTTGCCTCATAGATATAAAGTATGCCATTTTTTCTTCCAACCACATCTGTAAATCCATAGCCTTCTACTCCCTCTACCCTATATGCAAAATGCCTTCCTATGACCTCAATGCCTTCTGCTTCCATTTCGGAGATTGCTTTAAGTTCTCCTTTCTCCCCAGTTTCATGCGGAGTCGGCTTACCTGCAATTTTCTCCTTATCATACCCAACTACTGTTGTCTGAATCTTCCCCGAAGGAGTTTCCAAGGGCTGTGGCAGGACATTAGGTTCTCCTGTCCAGAAATTGTTTCCCTGTACCTTGGCTTGGATACCCCCACCAACGCCCCCTACTACACCAGAGATGGCTGTCTGTATGAAGAAGTCCTTAACATCGAAAGACTGTGGAGCATCAAGGAACGCGTTGTTCATTTCATACTGTGCCAGATTGGACAAGCCTCCGGATGCAGCACCAATAGCAGCACCTGACATGAAGCCTGCCCCTTCTATTCCTGCTGCGGCAGTTACCGCAGGAACAGCCGCCCCTACCGCCCCTGCCACCGCGCCTATGCCAAAATACTTGAAGAAGTCGCCCGCACTGTTAATGTTGTCAATGTTCCCCATGACATTGAATCCCCCAGCGAGCACGGCCGCAGCCACGAACCACCAAAACTCGCCGTTCCTGTCAATGTATTTGCATGGGTTGTTGTTGGCATACACATAAGGGTTGTACAGCAGTGGGCCTCCCTCGCTGTTGAGCAGCGGGTCAGGACTGAGGAAACGCCCGGAGTAAGGGTCATACAGGCGTGCGTTGGCGTTGAGGAGACCGAACATCCACAGGTCCTCATGTCCTGTGAAAGTCCTGTAGAAGGTCACGAATGCCGGTCTCTCTCCTGGAGAATATAATGCACCGCCATCTCCTGAATGCATCCTCACGCCCCATGGTGAGAAGTAATTGCGGAACCGGCTTCCATAGGTGTTCTCATATTGCAGCGCACTTCCCAGGTTGTCCCTGGTAATCTGGTAGATACCCCCATACTGTTCCTCGTTCAGATACAAGACAGCGGGAGCCGTATAGCAGTCATCACCAGCATAGTACAAATAGCATGAACTGCTTCCCTCTGTCGTGACCTCCACGTTATCACCCAGGTAATAACGTGTGAGGTAAGGGACATAAGCGTTGCCCCGCTTCTTATATACTTTCATGAGCAGGCGGTTCCCATCCCCATCATAACGGAAATCAGCACGATAATGGGAATTCTCTATGCAGCCAGGTCTCTCTATGGAGTTGAGATAAGAGACGCACAGGCTGTCGTCCATGTCAAGGTCGGGGTTAGTGACCTCCATGCCAACCAGGCGATATCCGTCGTATGTGTAGTTGCCCACAGACGGCATGGTGGTGATGTTCCCCCAGGAATCATAGGAGAGTGCCTGGCCGGCCCATGCTGTCAGCCGACCCATGCTGTCATATCCCAGTGTCCTGCCATTCTTGCTGAGCATGTTCCCTGTCTGGACATCGTAGGTATAGGACTCGTGCAGGGGAGCACGTCCTGACCTGTCCAGGGAAAGCAGATGCCCATAGTCGTCAAAGGCGCGCGTAGTGCCCCCCAGATGGTCGCTCACCCTTGTCGGGTTCTCCCAGTGATCTTGCTTTTCCAAATGCCAAACGAGGGAGTCGTTGAGCCAGTGGGACACAGGATAGGTGTTCCTGTACTCGAAAGTCTCCGTAATGGGCGTGTCAATGCCTGTGAGGTTACTCTCCTTACGGGTAACCTGATGGCCATTGCCATAAGTCAACTGCGTAGAAAGGCACACCTCGGGTCTCTCCCTGGTGGAGAAACTCTTGCTGGCCAGCCTTCCGTACCCGTCATAAGAGTAACTATATACATGGTCATTGCCCTCCTCTTTGCTCAGTCTCCACTTTGCATCGTAGGAGTAGCGCGTTGTGTGAGGACTATTGCCTGGGTCGTTCCTCGTTACACTTTTAAGAATGCCATTCTTGTCATATTCCGTCTCCCTGGAACTGTCTCCAATTCTTTTGCTTTGGGGATAACCGTTTCTGTCATAGGTATAGTCTCTCGCCACACCATTCATATCAACGACCCTTGCCAGCCGCCCATAAGCATCATAAGTGTAGTCCGCCTGCGCCGATTCCGTGTAGATGGTCGCGACATTCCCGTCGGTATTGTACTCATAGTCGGCATACCCGGACTCGTCTTCTATGGTGGACACCAGTTCAGGTGTGTAATAATAGGTGGTCTGTCCAATTCCATCAATGCTGCTGGTCACCTGTGTTACTCCGTATGACCAGGTGCTGGTCTTGCCGTTGGAGTCCGTGGTACTGTTAAGCCTGTGGGCATTGTCGTAACTGTAGGACGTGCCTGCGGTGCCTGTCTCGGTACGCCCGTGTGGAAAGGACGCAAATCCAAGTTCCCCATTGGACAGATAGTAGTAGTCACGATATTTATAGTCTCCCATGGCAGAGACTCGTGCCTCTGACACCTTCCTCCCCCAGGCATCATAGTAGGTCGTAACGGAAGGCTTGTCCATCTGTTGCTCTGTGACACAATAGACCCCATTCCCGCGCACGCGGAAATTCATGGATATGCTGCTTTCCCCTATCGGTGTTTTCTCGCGGGTTGGCCTGAGCATCCCGTCATAGACATAATTGATGCGGAAACTGGCGGGGACACTCACCGATGATAGCGCCCCGTGCTGGTAATGGTACTGGTACACCGTCACCAGTCCCCTTGAGTCTGTCTCTGTGCGAACCTGCCCCTTCGGGGTATAGGTATATCTGGTCAGGAGGGTATCTGTGGAGTTGTATGCGACCGTATAGTGCCTGGTGACCTGGCCATATCCGTTATAAGAATAACCGTCAGTGCTGACCAGTAGCCCATTTCTCTTCCTTGTCTCCTTCAGGACAAGCCCTGTAGTAGGGTCTCTCTCATAAAGGATGCTCTCATGCACATCCTCCGCTCCAGGCTGGCTGGCAGAGTGTACAATGTCTATCCTCTCGGGCAGCCCACTTATCAAGAAGTCCTTCCGGGGACTTTTCCAATAGGTGATGTCC
>CAVKOT010000239.1:0-3982 GCA_963658045.1 Opitutia bacterium UBA4654 | reverse complement strand
GACTTTGACTAGTTGGGAATCTTGGAATTACATTGCTTTTACCATCTTACTCCTACGAAAATGTTAAACTCTCAATAGTTTAGACGACTTCAAAATCAAGGGAAAAAACTGAGTTCACGACAATGGGAGTACAACCCAATGTCGTCTCTTTCTTTGTAGGAAGTGGACAAACAATTGCAAAGGTACATTATTTTCCTTAATATGCAAGTTTTCTGCATGCTTTTTCTTCTTGATAAGCAGCAGAAGGCAGGCATGGTAGGCGAAATCTTGAGCCAACATGAACTTTATATATTGTGTATTAGGACGTTATACCGTTTGTCCACTTCCTACAAAGTGGCAGACAACAGGGCTTGTCTGTTGGAAAAGACATCCGTGACATTCGTATCAAATAGTTGTGGCATGAAGACAATCATAATCGCGCCCATTCCGATGGATGCTTACAGCCACATAATAATGACAGAGTAGATATATGCTGAGGGTTCTCCATTACCCTGTCATTACACCTGTTTCAGGTATGCGTTGCTCTCATGCTTTGTCATGAGAGGAGCCTGAGGAATATTCCCATTTGAACAGTCGGCATGACATTTGATTCCACATCCAGTGATGACTTCCAGCCTGTGCTCCCGCAACCCACAGCAGGCATGGGGCTTGTTCGTGACAAGCGGAACAAGACCGAACTTCGCTGGTATGTGGTCCGCACCCCACCTCATCAGGAGGTATTGTTGCGTGACCTCCTCCGCCAGGCGATTGACGGGAAGGCTCAGAACCTCCTTGAGGTCTATTGCCCCCTGCACACCACAGTGCGCAAGGTGAGCGAGAGCCAGGTCAAGGACACGCCGCTCTACAGCGGACATGTGTTTGTCCTGGGGACTCATCAGGCGGTCTCCTCTTTCCTGGCCAGCAAGTTTCCCCATGGCAAGGTGCTCTACAGGCGCACGCAGGAATATAGTCCCGCAGGCGAGCCATGGACAGTGCCCGAGGGGCAGATGAGGGCTTTCCGGGAGTTCAACGAGAACTATGCCGACCAGCTCATCATCCTGGAACGTCCCTATACCGACTATGCCTTCAATCCCAAGACCAGTGAGCCCAACGAGGTCATCCGTGTGGTGGATGGTCCCTTGGCAGGCAAGGAAGGCTACCTGGCCCGCTTCCGTGGCTCGCGCAGGTTGGTCTTCAATATGAAGAATCCCTTTGGACTGGGAGAGTTCACGGTCTCCATCCCCGATGTGTGGAACTTTCATGTTGTGCGCCTGCACAATGCCGAGGCTGACCGCCTGACCATTGCCACCCGCAAGGCACGTGCCCTTGACCATCTTCATGGCCTCCTCCAGGGACGTGGCTATGCCGATGAGCAGTGCCGGGCCATGCTCGTACGCATGACTGGCACGTTGCTGGACAGGCCATCCCTCACTCGCCTTTGCCAGCAGTTGTCCCATGGGCACCCTTGCTTGGCCCTGGCCTTGCGTCAGATTACCTCCTCCGAGGCTCAGGACATTCTCTATCTTGTCCGTTGCATGAGGCAGGAGCGGGACTATGTCAGCGAGCATTACCCCATCCTCTCCTTGCGGCCTTTCCTTACCCCCACGTCTGGCATCATCTGTGTCCCAGGAAAAGGATATGCCCTGCTCAGGCATCCTGACTTCACCGAGTGTGTCGTCAGGCAGACCTTCACAGAGCAAACCTATTTTCCGCGTCAGGGCGAGGGACGTTCCCTTTCTGTGTGCTACTATGCCCATGTGGGCATCATGCACAGGGAGGCTGACAGTGCCTGGGTGGTCTTTGCCAATTGGCATCATTTCCTTGCTGAATATTTCCGCACGGCTGATGCTGCCAATCAGCGCCTCGTGAGTGGAACCACCATCACGAGCAGGGAGGGACATGACCATGGAGGGGCGGGCAAGGAGCGTCAGCTCGAGTCTTTCCGCAACTTTGCCCCCTCCCTCTACCGGGTACTTACCGACAGCACCTCACCAGTGAGGGCCGTGGAGTCCTTGCCAGTGGGCACCGTGTCCATGAGTGCCATGGCCATCACACTGACTGGCCTTACCGCTGAGGATGACGCTTCCCCCATGGAGAGTCCGCTGATAACCCAGGCCGTGAGCACCCTTGTGGACACATGCCTTCAGATATGCAGGGAGATAAACTCCACCACTCATCTGGCCATCTGGCGTCGTCTTCTCGCCACCGTGTGGCTGCATGAGTAAATGGTCTCAATAGCCAAACTCAGCCCGGGTGTCCAGGCAAGGACACACCTTGGGGATGGTTCCTGGCAAGTCCCTGTGTCCCACGATTTCGGCCTTGGGAAACAGTTTGTGCAGGATGCCGAACAGGTCGGCAATCCGTGCTTTCTGTGCGGCGGTCATGGTGTTGCATGGCAGCCCGTTCTCATCCAGTCCACCCTCATAGCAAATGCCTATGCTGCACCTGTTGTAGGGCATGCAGTGCGCGCCAGCCTCCAGCAACATCCTGTGCTGGCTCTTCCTGCCATCCTTGCGGATGTAGAAGTGGTAGCCGATACAGCGGAAGTGTCGTGCCTTGTGGTCACGCAGCATCATCTCCTCGGTATAGTCCTGGTCACATCTGGTGCCCGAGCAGTGCAGCACCAGGTATCTCACGTCATCGATGGCCATCAGATAAGATTTTCTCATGGGAAGTCCTCATTTTATAAGGTTAGTACACGAACTCACACCCAGCGCGGTCAGCGCGGCAATTATAGCCTGCACGATGGCATTCATGATAGCCACCCAGGACAACTTGTTGGAATCTCTCTTGTCGTTGTTCATCGTTTGGAATGTATGTATGAAATGAAACATATAATTTGAACTTAAGTTTAAGCGCGATTAGGGATGAGAGGCTGAGGCCAGGTCATGAGGCGGGGGCGCAGGAGTTTCCTCGTGGGGATAATTACAAACCTTTTTTCCCGAAGGCAAAGCCTGTAATGTCAGCTCCCTGCCCCCCCCATAACCTCACGACCTTAAAACCTCATAACCTCATAACCTCAAAACCTCAATAAGCCCCTACTCCAGGTTGTCATCACCGCTGTCGGGAGTCGAGGGGTCCTGGGCAGAAGGCTTCTTCTTTGCGGCTTCCAGGTCCACGGTCTTCTCGTTGCTCTTCTCCGCCTTCAGCACGGCAGCCTGTGCCGCACGGCTTGCCACCAGTTTGAACTCGGCTTGCGAGCGTATGTTCTCAAAGTTCTCTCCGGGGTTGAAGTTGATGTTCACCGCCTTGATGTTCTCCTCGGTGAACTTCTCCAGCGACTCTGCACCCTCACTGCTGATGGAGATGCTGAACACTCCCAGTTCGCCCAGCTTGATTTTGTTGCCATTGAGCAATTGCTCCACCAGGCAGTCACACATGTCTGACAGCACGGCCTTCACCATGCCACGGCTGTAGCCGCTGTTGTGTGAGGCGATGTGCTTGCAGAACTTGTTCAGGTCCCACACCTCACGCACCTGGTTCTTGGCATACGCCTTGGGGTTCTCCTCAGGCTTGATGGGGTTGCCCATCATGAATACGGAATACTCAATCATAACTCTTTGTCCTTTCTTTTTTTGATGGTGAATAATAGTGTCAATTACCAGACTCTGCGCATTGTCCTGGCCAACCTCGCTTGGGGTGATGTCCCCTTCGTTGGTTGACGATGCAAAGGTACGTCACAGAAAACCCGATAGCAATTCAGTGAAAAGGCATTGAAAAACGTTGGGTAACTGTTGAAAAAAGACAAAGGAAAACACATCTCAATGGAAGAAGAAGGCAGGTCAAATGTGACATTCAACATATACGGAGGTAACAACCAAATCCTCCCCAACGCCACCGAGGCAGTACAGAATTTCTATGGCGACGAGTTTGCCACAAAGATTCAGCCTAAGGACGATGAACTTCCCCAACCCCTTACTGCGAACGAGACGGCACTGTCTGTATATATAAGTAATGTGCAGGCCCTGCGTGGCTACGTCACTCTCCTTGGCTCTTGCAGGAC
>CAVKOT010000238.1:0-3992 GCA_963658045.1 Opitutia bacterium UBA4654 | reverse complement strand
TCCCGCCATGGCCCATCCCGGGCAGGTCTGCAGTGTGAGGCGCAGGCCCAGGCTGTCAGCCTTCTGTCCCACGTAGGCCACCAGGTCTTCCCACTCAGGCGTGAGTGCCTTCACACCCTCTTCAATCCCCGGCCAGAGCCCGCCGAAGTTGCCGTGGAACCACTGTATGCCCGATATGCCAGCCTGGCTGATGGCCTCCATGTCGGCGGTGATGCCCTCTCGCGATACATTTCCTCCGATGAAGTGGAACCATGTCTCGGGCCAATACACCCGTGGCGGACTCTTGAAGTTGTCAGCATCGCTGGGGCCAAAGGGCGCGCGCACCTCGGTGGCCGAGGGCGCGATGTCGGCAATGTGGCCCGATGCCACGGCTGCCAGGATGACTGTCGTGTCGCCTGGGATGTAGGGGCTGAGGGCTGCCTGTGTACCTGGTTGGGCATCTGCCTGGCCGATGGCAAGTGCGGCAAGCAGCAGTGTGATGGGTGGTCTGTTCATAGGACTACGTTTGTGATGTCGCTTTGGTTAGTCAATGGTAAAGTTACGAAGAATATGCGGGAGAAGGGCCATCGCGAGCCTGGAAAAAGGAGTAGCGCGCGTCACATGCGCGTAAAAGTTGTTAAACAGAACATAAATAAGGACTTCCCGAAACCGACACATCCGTGATTTATCCGTACTTTTGCATCGTGAAAGGACAACAAACAAGAGCGGAACTATGAGAAAGATCAACTGCATCGGGATATTGACCAGTGGAGGCGATGCTCCTGGCATGAACGCGGCAATACGTGCTGTGACCCGCGCGGCCATAGCCAATGACTTCAGGGTGATGGCCATCTACCGTGGCTATGAGGGTCTCATCAATGATGAGATACAGGAGTTCACCACTGAGAACGTGAGCAACATCATCCAGCGTGGCGGCACCATACTGAAGACGGCCCGCAGCCATGAGTTTGAGACGGCCGAGGGGCGGCAGCATGCCTATGAGAACATGCAGAAGCGCGGCATCGACGCACTGGTGGTGATAGGCGGAAATGGTTCGCTCACGGGTGCCCGCATCTTCGCCGAGGAGTTTGACGTGCCCTGCATAGGACTGCCTGGCACCATCGACAATGACCTGAACGGCACCGACAGCACCATCGGATATGACACCACGCTCAACACCATCACGTCATGTGTGGATAAGATACGTGACACGGCCACCAGCCATGAGCGCATCTTCTTTGTCGAGGTGATGGGGCGTGACGCGGGCTTCCTAGCCCAGAACAGCGCCATCGCGGCAGGGGCCGAGGCTGCCATCATCCCCGAGGACAGCACAGGTGCCGACCAGCTGGAGCACTTCATAGGCCGTGGCATACGCAAGAGCAAGTCGAGCAGCATTGTCATCGTGAGCGAGAGCCCCAAGTGTGGAGCCATGTACTATGCCGACCGTGTGCGCAAGGAGTACCCCGAGTATGACGTGCGCGTCTCCATCCTGGGACACCTGCAGCGTGGCGGAAGTCCCAGCGCGGGCGACCGCATCCTGGCCAGCCGCCTGGGCGTGGGAGCCATACAGGCCATCATGGAGGGACAGCGCAACGTGATGATAGGCATCCGTAATGACGAGGTGGTGTATGTGCCATTCAGCAACGCCATCAAGAGCGACAAGCCTGTCAAGAAGGAACTCATCGACGTGCTGGCTCTGCTGAGCATCTGAGCCGCGCCTGGCGACGCATCCCGTAAGTCCCGGGGACGCATCCGTAAGCCCTGGGGACGCATCCATAAGAAAAGCAGCGGCCCTCTCCTGTCATGGGAGAGGGCCGCTGCTGCTATGTGTGTGGGCTGCCTCTTACTGGATGACCACCATCGTCCAGTAGGTGAGCGAGGGCAGGGTGAAGGTGAGCGTGCCGTCCTGCTGGCTGAAGTCCAGCTCGTTCATGGCACCGCCCAACTGGTCGGGCGTGGCCACATAGACGTGCTCCACGGGCTTGCCGTAGGTCATGCTCAGGGGGATGGACTTCTTGATGGCGGGTGCCTTGGCCGTGCCGTCCATGTCACGCCAACTGAGGCTGCTGGCTGAGGAGAAGTTCAGCAGGTGCAGCACCGTGCAGTCCTCCCGCTCGCGGGCTATGGTGGTCACGCCGCCCAGCCGTGGTGCCCATCCGTTGATGGAGACCTGGCCCGACGTGTCTGTGGGCACGAGGGTGGGCGAGGTGTTGAGTGTGCCGCCATCGCGCAGCAGGTTCTGGTAGGCGGTCAGGAAGTCATAGTACCACACGATGTGCGTCCTGAGCGCATCGCTCATGCTGAGTGACGAGTTGGGGAAGTACTCGCGGCACAGCATGTGGTCGCCTCCGAGCTCCAAATGACTGCCACCCAGGGCAAACATCACCGCGTCGGCCATGAGCACCCCAGGCATGTTGAACTGCGTGTCAGAGAGGTTGTAGTTCATGTAGGCCGCAAAGACCGTGTTGAGCGAGTCGCCCCCATATTCCCTGTTACGCTCCAGGATGGTGAGCAGGTCGGCATAGTCCTTCTCAGAGTCCCACACCTCATTGTACAGGAAGTCCATCTTCCCCGTCTGTGCTATCTCCTTGGCGGCATAGCTGCTCACGGCATTCATCACCAGCCTTTTCTGCGGGAACTTGCCCTTCACTGCCCTGATGAACTTGGTGAAGGCGGCAGGGATGTCCACCTCGGCTCCGTCACTGCCGTACCGCTTGCCCCTGTAGCCCAGTTGGTCTATCTGGAAACCGTCGAAGTCCAGGTGGTCATACACCTCGGCGATGCGCTTGTTCATGTACGTGGTCCAGGAACGCAGGCTTGGGTTGACCAGGAAGATATCGCTCTTCCATGACGAAGGCAGCTCGTGCCTGTCGCGATTGCTGTGCGCGGCATCCGTATAGAGGAAACTGGACGCGCTCACCCCATCGGCCACGGCATCAGAGAGCGCGCCGTAACAGAGGTTGTAGAACATGCTCTTCATCCCCCTCTGGTGCTGTGCCCTGATGTAATGCTCGATGCTGCTCGTGTGCACGGTGCGGTTGGCGATGTCGGTGTAGGTGTCCAGGGTGACCCCCTCCTTGGTGCCTCCCCACGGCCAGTGGTGCTTGTAGTGCCAGTCCTGGAACTGCACGCCATTGATGTGGCAGCGGCAGAGCCAGTCCATCTCGCCGGCCACGGTGGCCGAGTCCTTGCTGCTTCCGAAGTCGGCCACGAAGCCATAGCGGGGAAAGCGTTTCCAGTCCGAGCTCACGTCCACGGCGATGGTGCCCCGTATGACCTCCTTGCCAGCGATGACCTGGCACACCTGCACCAGGTAGCCCCGGAAGTCCTCTGAGGGGGCTTGCCACGTCCACTCGGTGCCCTTCAGCGGCTCCTCATGCAGCACCTGGCCCAGGTGCATGTAGCGCACGAGTGCCTGTGACAGGCGGTTGCCCTTGTAGCGGAAGGTCACGGTGGCTCCCGGGTGGTAGCATGCCGAGTCGGTGCTGAGTTCCAGGGTGAGCCTGGCAGTCTGGGTGCGTGGGGTCTCATATTGCGGCATTTCCTCATAGGCGATGCTCTCCACATCGCCCCTGGCCAGTTCCACCACCGAGCCGTCAGCCTTGTGTATCCTGATGTCTTGTGCCTGTAGTGTGCTGCATGACAGCATCAGTGCCGCTGCCAGGCAGGCTCCGCGCCCTGGTAGGGCATGTCGTGTGAGTTTGCTCATGCTTGTCCTGTGTCTTGTTAGTGCCACCTTGTTTTCTTGCATTGCAAAGTTAACGAAAAAAGTCAAGGGCATGTCGTGTGGGAGGGATAAATGTGTCCTGGAATGTGAATGGTGCCGCTGGGGAAGCCGGAACACACTCGTCGGGGGTGGGGGAGGCACGCATAGGTGCAAAAAAAAAAGAATCAATATCATCACTGACCTTGATTCTCAAACCTTAAAAATCTAATACCATGAAAAACACTTTTTGCGTGCGGTGCGTACGGGACTCGAACCCGTGACCCCATGCGTGACAGGCATGTATTCT
>CAVKOT010000237.1:0-4009 GCA_963658045.1 Opitutia bacterium UBA4654 | reverse complement strand
ATTATGAATTATACATTCGCAATAATTTGGATAGTTTTCTGGGGATGGGTCTTTGATATAGTAAGTGGTCCATCTGGATTGCAGGTATTTGGCTTCATTATTATTGGAGTCTTGCCCCCCGTTGTCCAATATTACCAAAACACGCATTGAACACAAAAACATATAGAAACTTCACGAACTCCCCCAAAACAGCCACATGGGATTTTTCACTCAATACACAGAAAATGATGCTCTAAAAAAAGTAGAGTCCATCAACAGAGAGATGAGAGAAATTAGTGCCTCTATACATGCAAATGCTAACTTGATATGTCGTAACAATCTATTTGTTATCAAATATCATTTTGCAAACATGGTCTCGCTTGCAGAGAAGTACGAAAAAATCAAATCCAAACTTTCAGAATATGAAAGGATAAAGATGATGGGAAGAACAATAACTTCCTGGAATGGCGAACAAGTAGGTATTTTCATGTGGGAGTATTACTTGTCCAACGTTATGAAACGATTATCCAGTGACATTAACCAATTAAGCACTTAAATATATGGGACTTTTTAACGCAATGAGCACGGTCAACGACATCAACCGGCTATTAAAGGACTTCGAGAATCAGACGTTTATTATTCAAAGTCAAATTAGGGAGTCTGCATCTCCATCAACGTTGAACAACAGCCTGAACGTGCTGAAATCAATCCACCAGCAACTAATCAACAAATTTTGCAACAGTTCTGCTGCCCGAGTTGCCATGTTCTCAATTTTCGGGAGAAAATGTCAAATGGATGGAGTACTGACTTGCACGAAGCACACAATATATGAACTTTATGCCGCTATCAATTAAAGACAAGTACTCAAAGGATGTAAAGCAGACTCCCAAGCACACCACCCTAATTAAGTCAAAATAGCAGCGAGGGGCATGCCACATTATCCTTCTATCTGTTTAATGAGGTGAGGCTTCCGAAACAGACCAAGCGTCACAGAAGAGGACGTGACACCCACTCGTGCCACGCCCTCTTATTTGTCTTTCAAAATTCCACATCCTGGCCAACAACGCCTCAATCATCCAGCAGGAATGTCTCGTAATTGTCCCTGGTCACTACCTGGAACTTGGCATCGGGATAAGAGCGGCTGAAGGAAAGTGGTGCTGTGGCTTTCTTGTGGGGGTTCCACTTGAATTCGTATGCTGATAGCGTTCCGTCAATCTCCTCCACATAGTCAATCCCCTGCTTGGCACTGGTACGCCAGAAGTAGCCCTTGGCATACGACCTGTCATACCAAAGCCTCTTCTGACGCTCTGATACCAGATAGTTCTCAAATAGCGCACCCACATCCATGCGGGTCTCCAGCATCTGATAGTTGCCTATCACCGCATTGCGGATGCCGCAGTCCCAAAAGTAAATCTTGCGCGCAAACTTCAACTCATTGCGCAAGTTGCGGCTGAAGGAGCCCAGGCGAAATACAATATAGGACTGCTCTAGCAGCGTGACATAGTTCTCCACCGTCTTGGGGTCAAGGCCACAAGTCTGGGCCAACTCATTATACGACACCTCTGAACCCATCTGAAAAGCCAGGGCCTGAAGCAGTTTCACCAGCCGCTCACTCTTCTTTATCTTGTCAAACATCAGGATGTCCTTGTACAGGTAACTGTCGGCCAGTTCGCCCAGCACCTCCCTTTCCTCACCCACACTGTTCACCACTTCGGGATAACAGCCATACACCAGGCGGTGTGGCAGCAGCCTCTTCTCCTCCAGCAATCCATTATATGCAACCAGTTCTGAAAATGACAGAGGAAACATCCTATACTCCACCTTGCGGCCTGTGAGCGGTTCCTGTATCTTATTGGAAAGGTCAAAGGAGGAACTGCCTGTAGCCACCACCTGCACTTCGGGGATATTATCCGTGATGAGTTTCAGGCATAATCCAATATTCCCTATGCGCTGCGCCTCGTCTATCACCACCAGCCTGTTCTTCCCTATCACCCTGTGCAACAGGGTCGAGGAGGCATTTTCAAAGAGCCCTCTCACGTCCTGTTCATCACCATTGAGCCAAAGCACATCGTCCCGACCACCCAGCAAGTTCCTCAGCATAGTGGTCTTGCCCACCTGGCGTGCCCCCAGGATAATAATGGCCTTGCCCTGTCCAAGACGTTCCCGCACGCTTTTTTCCAATGTCCTTTCTATCATAACAACGACCTTTAGCGTTGACAAAATTAAAGATTTAAGGAACGTATTCCAAATATCTTTGAATATTTTTGGATTACATTCCGCAAATATTCAAAGATATTTGGATTAGAAGGGTATCAGAAGTCCCCGGACAAGCCCTCAAGAGTGGCTATACAGCTGAGAAAGAGCATAGAGCGGACATATACGCACATGCCTCACCGCCCCACCGTCAGCAGCATCCTCATAAACGAACTCCCCAAAGTTCTCAAGCGAACAGCGCACGGCCTCGGACAAGTGTTTCTCACGCATGAACATCCACAGGCTTTTCATTCCGCCCTGCGTGCCCGACTTCACCTCAATAGGCAGCACCGTTGCACCGGCATTATCCAGATAATCCACCTCGGCAATGCTCTTTCCCTTCTTCTCCCAATAATAGAGTTTGGACCGCTGTACAGGAGCCTTATAACGTATGATTTCCAGTCCGGCAACCATTTCCACCAGTCCACCCCGGTTCACCAGTTCCTGTGGCGTGCCCGCCACAATCAGTTGCACCAGTTCCCGTGCGGCCTCGCCATCCAAATGAAGCACGGCAAGCAGCAACCCCGAATCCAGGAAAAGGCACTTGACATGCGTTTCATCGGCCTCGGCATCCAGCGGAACTCCATTCCCGGAAGTGGCCACCACAGGAGTCACAAGCCCAGCCAGGCCCAGCAAACGCAGGGCTTCCCGCATCTGCACACTGCGATAGTCGGCTGACACCTGCCGAAACACCAGGTTCTGCCCTGCCTGGTGACAGACACCGCGTATGGTCATGCGCAACAAGTCGGGATTGACACGCGGGCCATACTTGTTGAAGTCGTCCTCATAGGCCAGCACGATGTCCTCGTGTATCTGGCGGCATCTGCTCATGTCCGCAGTCCGAGTCCAGGCCTGCACAGCCTCTGGCATCCCTCCAATCAAAAGGTACAGGCGGAAACACTCGACCAGTTTCTCGTGAAATGCCTTGTCCAGGGGGTGAGTACTGTCAGCCTGCCTGCGCAAGGCCAGCAGTCCGCCCTGCCCATTGGCCATGAGGAACTCGTCAAAAGTCATCGGGTACATGAAAAGGGAATGTATGCGTCCCACGCCAAAGGTGGGAAGCGACTGCAGGGCAAACTCCAGCAAAGACCCCGCAGCCACCACATGCAGCTCGGGGAAATCCTCCTTGAAGAATCGCAAGGCCATGATAGCCTCTGGACATTCCTGTATCTCATCCAGGAAAAGCAGAGTCTTGCCGGCCTCGATGGGCACGGAGAGGTATGCCGATATCTTGGCCACAATCAAGCGCACGTCGATGTCCCCCTGGAAAAAGGCAGCCACGGCACGCTGTTTCTCAAAATTGACCTCTGCCATATATGAAAAACTCTGCCCCAGGTGACGCACTGCAGATGACTTGCCCACCTGCCTGGCACCTCTAATCAAGAGTGGCTTACGCATCACGCTGTCCTTCCAGTTCAGCAGTTCCTGGTCAATGAGTCTCGGGAAATACACATTCATAGCACAAACGCCTATTATTCAAGTGCAAATATACACACTATGCTCATTTCCGACAAATAATCCGCCTCATTTCTGCTCATTTCCGACTAATAATCCACCCTGTTTCTGCTCATTTCCGACTAATAATGTGTTTATCACCTTGCAGAGACTCTGCATGATTGTCTCTTGTCACAATCTGGAAGGAGGGGGCGAGACAGGCATGATGGCTATATGGCACAGGAGTGTGGAGTGACAACAAAAGCAGGGCGAGTCTGGGGAAAGTGCCTATCTGTCCAGGGTGACTTTGGCACTTGTGTCCACTAATCCAGTTTATGAAAGA
>CAVKOT010000236.1:0-4051 GCA_963658045.1 Opitutia bacterium UBA4654 | reverse complement strand
CTCCCTCATGCGCTGCAGGGCATTCATCATCTTCTCCGTCTCGGCCTCATTGACGGCCTTGATGGCGCGGCTGTACTTGGAGTTGGGATACTTGATGAAGTTGAACCGATTGTCACAGTCCTTGCCGTTGAGCGTGTTTCCTGTCTTCACGTCCTTGAGTTTCACGGTGCATCCGATGTCTCCGGCCACCATCTCCTCCACCTTGATGCGGTTGGCCCCTGCGCATGCGAATATCTGCGCGATGCGCTCCTTGCTGCCACGGTCGGCATTGGTCAGGTCATCCCCCTCGTGTACGGTGCCGCTCATAACCTTGAAATACTGCACCTCACCGATGTGCGGCTCGACAGCCGTCTTGAAGAAGAAGAGGCTTGTGGGGCCATCCTTGCTGGGCACAACCACTTCCCCTCGCGTGTTGAACACGCGGGGCATCTCATCGACAAAGGGTACGACGTTGCCCAGGAACTCCATCAGGCGGCGCACACCCATGTCCTTGCCGGCGCACACGCAGAAGACGGGGAACATGCCACGCGCCGCGAGTCCCTTGCGAATGCCCTCGCGCATCTCGTCCTCGGTGAGTGTCTCGCTGTCGAAGAACTTCTCCATCAGCCCCTCATCGTTCTCGGCGGCAGCCTCCACCAGTGCCTTGTGCATCTCCATGGCCTTGTCCATCTGGTCGGCAGGGACATCCTCGATGACGGGCTCGCCACCATCCGGCCCCCACGAGTACTTCTTCATCAGCAGCACGTCTATCAGGGAGTTGAAGCCCGGGCCCGTCTGCAGGGGATACTGGATAGGTATCACCTTGGGGCCATACACGCTGGTCAACTGCTCGAGGATGGCATCATAGTCACAGTTCTCGTCATCCAGTTGGTTGACCAGGAAGATGACCGGCTTGCCCAACTTCTCTGTATAGCGGAAGTGATTCTGTGTGCCCACCTCCACTCCGCATCCGCCCTTGAGCAGCAGGATGGCCGTGTCGGTGACGTTGAGGGCCGTGATGGCCGCTCCCACGAAGTCGTCACTTCCCGGACAGTCGATGATGTTCAGCTTCTTGCCGTTCCACTCCACATGGAACACCGTGGAGAACACGCTGTAGCCATACTCCTGCTCCACCGGGAAGTAGTCGCTGACCGTGTTGTGCTGCGTGATGCGTCCACGGCGTTTGATGACCCCGGCTTCATAGAGAAGAGCCTCAGTGAGGGTTGTCTTTCCAGCCCCGTCATTGCCAAGCAAGGCAATGTTCTTGATCTCGTTTGCTTGATAAGTTTTCATCTCTTGAGGTGTGTTTGCGTTAGTATGTTACTTGTTTCTGGGTATAAATTTAGCCGTTTTCGGGCACACGGCAATGTGCGTGCCGTATGTTATAAAACACATTCGGGCAAATGAGTGCTTTCCGGTGCCTCTCAAGCCCTCATAAGGTCGCTGATGATGTCGTTTGAGGTGAAGATGCCCTGCCTGGTGAGACGTATCCTGCCCCCTGTCTGCTCCATCCGCCCGGCGCGCAGGTGTGGTGCGGCCTGTGCCAGGCAATAGGCACGGTCAGCGGGTGCGAGAAGGTCCAGCGGCAGGCCCTCGCTGGTGCGCAGGCGCGTCATCACCAGTTCGTCATAGAGCTCGTCATCGGTCAGGCACTCCTGCTCGTGGGGAGGCTGTCCACTGGCCGGGGCCACATAGGCCTCCAGGTCGGCCAGGTTCCAGCGCCGTGTGCGCTGCCCGTCATAGGAGTGCGCCCCGGGGCCAAAGCCCAGGTAGGGCACCCCATGCCAGTAGGCGCTGTTGTGGCGCGAGTGCCACCCAGGCATGCAGAAGTTTGAGATTTCATAATGGTCATAGCCTGCCGCCTGTGTCGCGTCGATGAGGTGCTCATACATGGCAAGCGAGAGTTCCTCGTCGGCCTCCTCCACCCTGCCCTGCCTCAGCATGCGCGAGAGTGGCGTGCCCTCCTCATAAGAGAGGGCATAGGCACTCAGATGCCGCACGCCCAGGGCCAGGGCCTGGCGCACATCAGCCTGCCACTGCCCCATCGTCTGTGTGGGGAGGCCGTAGATGAGGTCTATGCTCACGTTGCCTATGCCATGCGCGGCCGCACGCTCCACGGCGCGCATGGCCTGCGATGCGGTGTGACGGCGGCGCAGCAGGCGCAGCAGGCCATCGTCAAACGACTGCACGCCCATGCTCAGGCGGTTGACTGGCGTGTGGCTCAGGGCCGAGAGCCACTCATCGGTGACATCATCGGGATTGGCCTCCACGGTCACCTCGGCCCCGGGCTCGACAGCATACAGGCGACAGGCCTCGTCAAGTATCATGGCCAGGGCCTCGGGCGGCAACTGGCTGGGCGTTCCCCCGCCTATATATATAGAATGTACGCGCGGATGGAGCAACTCGTCCCTCCGCTGCCGCATCTCTCCCAAGAGTGCCGTAACGTAGCGCGACTTCCATTCCGCCCCCTGGGTGGTGGAATAGAAGTCGCAATAGATGCACCGCCCCTGGCAGAAGGGGACGTGTATGTAGAGGCCGGCCACGGTGTCAGTCACGCATCTCCTGGTAGAGTATCTCGTAGAAGCAGGGATAGACATTGTTGGTGGCAGACTTGGTCCCCTCGGAGTGGGGCACGATGAGACGCACCTTGGCGATGCCCTCGTCCCCGCTCACCTGGCGTCCCAGGCGGATGAAGGAGAGGGGCTTGACCCATCCTGTGGGCACACTCACCTCCTTGTAGGTCATGTACATGGCACCGCCCCCGTTGATGGAGGTGTTGAAACTGGCATTGATACTGCCATCGGTGTTCGACACATCCAGTATCTCGGGATTGGTGTGCCAGTAGGGCACGTCATCGCGCAGCTGCAGGCTGTCGCCCATGATGTTGTACTCGATAAAGCGGCACAGGATGCGCTTGTTGTCACCACTCTTCAACTTCTCGCCCACACCCTCACGCACTATCTGCATGTAGATGCCCGAACCGGAGAACAGGACATACTCGTTCTTCTCCACATTCGTGGTGGAGTCCTGGGCATAGAACTGCACCTCGCTGATGGGATGTATCTTGCCCACATGGCAGATGGTGTCGCCCTCCTCGTCCAGGATGGCCATGTCGCGGCTCAGGAAGGAGTTGATGAGCCTGCGCTCACGCTTCTTCTGGTCGGCGTATGTGTCGTCATTGTTACAGGAGCACAGGCAGGAGGCACAGGCCAGCAATGCCAGCATCACGCTGATATACTTTCTCATGTATGGTCCAATATGTTTGTTCGTAGGGCAAAGTTACGGAAAAAAGGGCATCCGCCCCGCCTCACGGGACGGATAAAGCGGGGGATTGGGTTATTTTAACAGGTGGGCATAGGCGCGTATGGCCTCCCTGACCCGCTCCACAGCCTCGTCCATGGTGCACATGAGGCGTCCGCCGCTGGCATTGCGGTGCCCCCCTCCGCTGAAGAAGCGTCCTGCCATCTCGTCACACGGGAAGTTGTCCACGCTGCGCAGGCTCACCTTGATGAGCCCGGCAGTCTCGGTGTCCTCGCTGAGGAACACGCTCAGTCGGGTGCCCAGGATGGTGAGGGGGAGGTTGACAAAGCCCTCGGTGTCGCCCTGCTTGATGCCGAAGCGCGTGCGCTCCTCGCTCGTGAGCGTCATCAGTGCCGCATGCCACTCGGCCATCACCTCCATCTTGACATACAGCATGTAACCCTGCAACTTGAGGCGCGCGGGGCTGCAGGTCCAGAAGACATTGCGGTAGATGCGGTCCTTGTCGATGCCGCGTTCGAGCAGGCGGCAGATGCACTCATACACCTCGGGGCGCGACGAGGCATAGGTGAAGGCACCTGTGTCGCACATCATGCCCGTGTAGAGGCAGGTGGCCTCCTCGCGCGTGGCCTGGGCCAGCTCGCCCATCTGGTCGAGCAGGTGGCACAGCACCTCGCTGGTGGCGCACATCTCGGGGTGGGAGATGACCGTCTGGCAGAAGTCCTGGGGACTGAGGTGGTGGTCAATCATCACCTTGTGACAGGGATTGGCCAGCACCAGGGGCTCCAGCTCGCGCAGGCGCGACGAGGAGTTG
>CAVKOT010000235.1:0-4089 GCA_963658045.1 Opitutia bacterium UBA4654 | reverse complement strand
CTCCTGTCTATTTCGCAGACCTCCACTGGCGTGTGCTCATGAAGAGCATACAGGGCAAGACGGTGAGTTACAGGGAAATCAGCAAGTTCCCTGCCGTAAGCCGCGACCTGGCCTTGCTGGTGGACGAGAACGTGGAGTTCGGACAGATTGAGAAGATTGCCTACCAGACCGAGCGGAAGTTGCTGCGTGCAGTGAACCTCTTTGATGTGTATGAGGGCAAGAACCTGCCACAGGGCAAGAAGTCATACGCTGTCAACTTCATCCTGCAGGATGACAGCAAGACGCTCAACGACAAGCAGATTACCGCCATCATGCAGAAACTGGTGCAGCAGTTGACCAAGCAACTGGGGGCAGAATTGAGATAAAAGCGGAATATAGATATATAACACATAAAAACCAATGGGAAGAGCATTTGAATACCGTAAGGCTACCAAACTGAAGAGATGGGGTCACATGGCCAAGACATTCACACGACTGGGCAAGCAGATTGCCATCGCGGTGAAGGCTGCCGGTCCAGAGCCCGAGAACAATCCTGCCCTGCGCTCTGTGATAGCAGTGTGCAAGCGCGAGAACATGCCGAAGGACAACATCGAGCGTGCCATCAAGAACGCGATGGGCAAGGACCAGAGCGACTACAAGGGTGTGACCTATGAGGGATATGGCCCTCATGGTGTGGCCATCTTTGTGGATACCCTCACGGACAACACCACACGCACTGTGGCTGACGTGCGCAGCGTCTTCAACAAGTTCAGCGGCAACATGGGCACCACAGGCTCACTCTCATTCCTCTTTGACCACAAGTGTGTGTTCACCTTCAAGAAGAAGGAGGGCATGAACATGGATGACTTCATCCTGGATATGATTGACTACGGAGTCGATGAGGAGTATGACGAGGACGAGGAGGAGGGAACAATCACCATCTATGGTGAGCCCACAAGCTACAACGCCATACAGAAGAAACTGGAGGCTGACGGATTTGAGGATGTCGGTGGTGAGTTTACCTATATCCCCAATGACCTGAAGGAGGTGACACCCGAGCAGCGCGAGACCATCAACAAGATGGTGGACAAACTGGAGGAGTTTGATGACGTGCAGACGGTATATACCAACATGAAGCCAGAGGAGTCCGAGGAATAATGGAATTGCAGGAGAACAAGGTCGTTACGGAGAATGGCGAGAACATCCTGCTCTACAAGACGCAGGGCACATGCAGCCAGTATATCGAGGTGGGGGTCAAGGATGGACGTGTGACCCGCTGCCGCTTCTATGGCGGATGTGACGGCAACACCAAGGGCTTGTCACAACTGGTGGTGGGCATGAAGACCGACGATGTGATCTCCAGGCTGGATGGGGTGAGATGCGGCATGAAGAGAACTTCCTGTCCCGACCAGCTTTGCCGGGCCTTGCAGCAGGCTGAGGGGAAGGACAGGGGCTGACCTCCCTCCCACAGCAGACTATTGAAGAAACCCAGGGAGGGGGAAGTTTCATCGCACACATGGGCGGACGGGACTTCCCCTTCCCTCTTTAGTGTCATCCAGGCCACCTGTTTATCTGAGAGCATGAACGACAGCAACCGCACCTATATAGCCATAGACTTGAAGAGTTTCTTCGCTTCTGTGGAATGCGTGGAGAGAGGGCTCAACCCGCTCACCACCAACCTGGTTGTGGCCGATCCGACCCGCACCGAGAAGACCATCTGCCTGGCTGTCTCACCCTCGCTCAAGGCGCACGGGATAGCGGGCAGGGCACGGCTCTTTGAGGTCGTGCAGCGTGTGAGGGAGGTCAATGCCGAGCGGGCATGGAAGGTCAGACACGCTCTTGGCGGTAAGTCTTGGGATGCCACAGAACTTGAGATGCACCCTGACTGGCAGGTTGACTATATCGTGGCACCGCCACGCATGGCTTATTATATAAGGTATAGCACGCGGGTGTATGAGACTTATCTCAAGTATGTGGCACCCGAGGACATCCACATCTATAGTATCGATGAGGTGCTTATGGATGTCACGGACTATTTGGGCATCTACAGGCAGACGGCTCACCAGCTGGCCATGACCATGATACGTGATGTGCTGAGAACCACAGGCATTACGGCCACGGCTGGCATCGGGAGCAACCTCTACCTGGCCAAGGTGGCCATGGACATCGTGGCCAAGCATATTCCAGCGGACAAGGATGGGGTGCGCATAGCCGAACTGGATGAGATGTCCTACAGACAGACGCTCTGGAGCCATCGGCCCATTACTGACTTCTGGCGCGTGGGCAGAGGTACCGCACGCAAACTGGAAGCCTATGGGTTGCGCACAATGGGGGATGTGGCCAGGCAGTCGGTGTATAACGACGAACTTCTTTACCGGTTGTTTGGTGTCAATGCAGAACTTCTCATTGACCATGCGTGGGGATGGGAGCCGTGTACCATGCAGGCCATCAAGGCATATCGCCCCGAGACAAACTCTTTCTCCAGCGGACAGGTCTTGCAGTGTCCTTACACTTGGACCAAGGCGCGGGTCGTGGTACACGAGATGGCAGAGGCGGCTGCGTTGGACTTGGTGGACAAGGGACTGGTGACAGACCAACTGGTACTCTATGTGGGTTATGACACCGACAGTTTGACCGACAGCCACATAAGGGCCCTCTATCAGGGCGAGGTGGTATCTGACCATTATGGTCGTCCTGTGCCCAAGCCCGCACATGGGAGTTGCCGAATGCAGTCTCCCACCTCCTCGGCACATCTCATCTCGCAGGCCGTGCTTGCCCTCTTTGACCAGATTACAGACCGCAATCTGCTCGTGCGCCGTCTCTCTCTGACATCCAACAATGTGGTGAGCGAAGACAGACTCAAGGGGAAGGGTAGTGCAGTCCAACTGGACCTCTTCACTGACTATGAGCAGGCAAACCGTGAGCGTGAGGAAAGGGAACGCGAACTGAGGCGTGAGAGGAAACTGCAGCAAACGGTCCTGCAGATAAAGAAACGCTTTGGTAAGAATGCCATCCTGAAGGGACTCAATTTTGATGAGGGGGCCACAGCCATTGAGCGTAACAGGCAGATAGGAGGCCATTCGGCAGGAGCGGATTCGGCCATGGCACCAGCCAAGTAAGTGTCCCCAATATTGAGAAATTAAACATTTGAATATATGGACGATAGCAAGCAACCAAGAAACGATTACGAGGACATCATACACCTGGAGCATCACACCTCCAGCACCCATCCCCGCATGCCCATTGATGCGCGCGCAGCACAGTTCGCCTCCTTCTCAGCCCTCTCGGGCAAAGGAGAGTCCTATTCCACTCTGCTCCATTCACCCCAGCCCCATCTTCCAGTTGACGAGATGCAAGACACCGATTAGTTTGGGCAAACATTGCCTTGTGATGCCGATGCTTACATATATTATAAGGTATAGAAACCGAATAATAACAAATGGTAAGCATCATGACAACAGTAAGAGTAAAGTTTCGGGCATCCTCAGTGCCAGGCAAGGAAGGCACTCTATATTATCACATCATCCACCAGCGCAGCCTGCGGTGGATAAGTTCTGGCTATCACATCTTTCCTGAAGAATGGAATGACAAGAAGTCGTCCATTATCATTACGAACAATGATTTGCAAATCATCCAGTCGAAGATTGACTGGGAAGTGCGGCAAATTCAGCGCATCATTCATGACCGGGAAGTGGATGGCACCCCTTACTCCATCGATGACCTTGCCAGGGAAATACGACGACTGCCATCAAGTCAGAGCGTGTTCACATTCTTTCGGCAGCAGATAGTCAGGAAGGAGCAAATGCAGTGCATTGGCACAATGAACAACTACGCCAATGCCGCCACCCGATTTGTGGAGTTCCGTGACCAGCAGGACCTCACCTTCTCCCAGATGACCCCCGACATAATGGAGAAGTATCAAATGTGGCTCTTCAACAGAGATGTTGGACAGAACACGGTGTCGTTCTATCTGCGTACTCTGCGCACCCTTTACCACAAGGCGGTGGAGGGTGGGCAAGCACCCGACAGGGACATCTTCGCTCATGTGCAGACGGCCAGCGTGAGAACAGCAAAGCGGGCTATAACAATCAAGGACATCCGCAGCATCGA
>CAVKOT010000234.1:0-4111 GCA_963658045.1 Opitutia bacterium UBA4654 | reverse complement strand
GGCCCCGACGGCCACATCGCCTTCAATGAGCCGTTCAGTTCACTCCAGAGCCGTACCCGCGTGAAGAGCCTCACCACCGACACCATCATCGCCAACAGCCGCTTCTTCGGCGGTGATGTCAACCAGGTTCCCCGCACCGCCCTCACCGTGGGCGTGGGCACCGTAATGGATGCCAAGGAGGTGCTCATCGTGTGCAACGGCCATGGCAAGGCGCGTGCCCTGCACCATGCCATCGAGGCCGCCGTGTCACAGGAGTGGACCATCAGCGCACTGCAGATGCACCCCCACGCCATCATCGTGTGCGACGAGGCTGCCACCGACGAACTCAAGCACGGCACCTACAAGTACTTCAAGGACATCGAGAAGGACAACCTCTGAGCAGAGGATGATGCCTCACCCCCACGCTGCCCGCACGCTTCCGACAGGGAAATGTGCGGGCAGCGGCTTTTTTGCAGCCTGCCGTTTGTGAGGTAGGAGGAATTTCATTACCTTTGCATAGCAAGATGCGCTTGTGGTGGAATTGGTAGACACGCCAGACTTAGGATCTGGTGCCTTCGGGCGTGTAAGTTCGAGTCTTATCAGGCGTACGCTTCACAGGACGGCAGCGGACGGGGCCTTTCTTCCCCACCCACCTGGGACTTCCGGCTGCCGGTCACCAATCTGAAAACTAATCTCAAATATCCAATGACGAAAAGAACGACACTGCTGGCCGCCGCCATCGCACTCATGGTGTCAGGAGGAGCACAAGCCGCCAAGAAGACACCTGGGATGAAGGTGGGCACGGTGAGCATGAATGGCTATGTGGGACAGCGTTACAAGGACTGCATCAGCCAACGCGTGAAGAAGGAGAATGTGGACACGCTCATCTCGGTGTTCCGTAAGCAGGACGAGGTCAAGAACCTGTGGGCAAGTGAGTTCTGGGGCAAGTGGGTGCAGGGAGCCATCGGCATGTACCACTTCACCCATGACCCTGAGCTGAAAACCATCATCCAGAAGGCCGAGAACGGACTCATGGCCTGCCAGTTGAAGAACGGCTACATAGGCGACTATGACGCACAGCACCAGCTGAACGGCTGGGACGTGTGGGGCCGGAAATATACTCTGCTGGGACTCATCAAGTGGTACCAGGAGAGCGGGGACAAGCGCGCGCTGACAGCCGCCACACGCCTGCTCGACTACACCATCGGGCAGGTGGGGCCTGGCAAGAAGTCCATCATCGAGTGCGGAGCCTATATGGGCATGCCACCCAGCAGCATCCTGGAGCCCACAATGTTCATGTATCAGATAACAGGACAGAAGCGATACCTGGACTTTGCCAAATACATCGTTCAGGAACTTGACAAGCCCGGGGGACCACAGATGATAGCCCACGCCAATGTGCCTGTGGCCCTGCGTGTGCCCCTGAAGCCAGGCGACGAGTGGTATGGCAACAAGAACGGGCAGAAGGCATACGAGATGATGTCCTGTTACGTGGGCATGCTGGAGCTCTTCCGCGCCACAGGCAAGCCCGAGCTACTGCAGGCTGCCGAGACCACCTGGCAGCATATCGTGGATGAGGAAATCAACATCTGCGGCTCAGGAGCCTCGCACGAGTGCTGGTATGGCGGACGTGCGCTGCAGACAAGGGTGTCAGCCCTCACCATGGAGACCTGCGTGACCTTCACCTGGATGCAGTTCTGCGAGCGTCTGCTGGAGTTCACGGGTGACCAGAAATACATGGACCAGATTGAGCGCACCATGTACAACGCGCTCATGGCAAGCATGAAGGGCGATGGCTCGCAGATAGTGAAATACACTCCGCTCGAAGGCTACCGCCAGGAGGGAGAACACCAGTGTAACATCCCCATTAACTGTTGCAACGCCAATGGGCCGCGCGCCTTTGCCATGATACCGCGCCTGATGTATCGACTGCCCTCAGAAGGCAGGGTCGATATCAATCTCTTCATCCCCTCGAAGGCCGAAATACAAATGGGCAAACAAACACTCACACTGAGCCAGCAGACCAGTTACCCTCAGGACGGCAAGGTAGAGATAACCGTAAGCCCACAGCGCGAGAGCACCTTCACTGTAGGCTTGCGCATCCCCGCATGGAGCCAGCAGAACAACGTGGAGGTGAATGGCGAGCAGGTGCAGGACGTGAAGGCCGGGCAATACTGCCTGATAAAGCGTGCATGGAAGCCTGGCGACCGCATCACGCTCAACACGGACATGCGGGCACGAGTGGTGGAGTTGAATGATATGCAGGCCATTGAGCGCGGCCCCATCATCCTGGCACGCGACACACGTTTCCACGATGGATATGTGGACGAGGCCTGCCTCATCCCCACCCACGATGGCAACCTGGTGGACCTGGAGCCTGTCACCGCTCCCGATGGGATGTGGATGGCCTTCAAGGTCACCATGCCACGCGGGGCATACAACACAGAGAAGTTTGTGACCCACTTCTGTGACTTCGCCTCGGCAGGCAACACCTGGGACCAGGCCGAACGCTACCGCGTGTGGTTGCCCAAGATTAACGACCCGTCCAAGAGACACTGACACCCACGAGCAAACCACGCTCCAGGACAACAAGGAACCCGCCCCACTCACATGAGCCAGGCGGGTTCCTTGTTGTATCACAGGCTGTCAAGACATGCTTTTGTGATAACATTCACTTTCACTAAACAAGGAAAGCGATGCTTCATTCTGCCTTATCCCGCAATACATCCCCACAGCCAGGTGACCGCCTGACAGAACTTCGGAATCATATTCTGAGAATACTCTATGTACCCCCAGGTGGCGACAAAAGCCACAAACCAAAGAGCACTCCACAGTACCCCAAACCAGGCACGTGCCTTGAAAGCCCTATAGGCATTCTGGATGCCACGCACCAACGCCCAGATGACAAAACCCAAGATAAGGGGCGTTCCCAAAAGATTGAATATGTACTTTATTACCATAGCTTATAAAACAAATCGATATTATGAGAATTATATAGAATCAACAAGCAAGTACAAAATTAAGCATAAATTCTGAGGAACTCTTCTTTTGGCGGCGAAAAGCCCAGTTTCTCAGCATCTATTGATTATCTCCTAGCCATCCTTGTTCAAGTCAACAAAGTCATACGCATTTCGTCCTCATCACAAAATGCTGCTCCACAGCCCGACAACCGCCTGGCAAAACTTCGAGACCATATCCTGGGAATACACCAGGTACGTCCAGATGGCAACGAAAGCCACAAGCCAGAAGGCACTCCACAGCACCCCAAACCAGGCACGTTCTTTGAAAGCACGATAGCCATTCCGAGTGCCACGCACCAGTGCCCAAGAGATAAAAGCCAGGAAAAAGACTGGCGCAACTAAATCAATCAAGTATTTCACCTCCATATTATATAGAGAGAGAATTTTTGTTTCGAATTAAATTCTATAGTCATCCACGAAGAAAGACAATGTCCTCTTCGTGGATGTCTATCACATTGTCATCCCCACATGCAGTACCCAAACTCTCCCACGGCAATAGCAACACCTACAGGGCCAAGCATCTTCTTCGCGATACTCTTAAATGCGATTCTCATTGCCACCTTAGTCCAGGCCTTGCATGCTGTGCCATAAGCAAATCCAGCAAAGTCTATTCCAAGAGCCTTAATTGCACAGCCCCCTGCCTGCGCAGCCGCATCCTGCCAGATGATAGCATAGGCAGGAGTCGCCAACAAATTAAATGTTCCTGATGAAGCATTGCTGCGCGCAATCTTGTCATTGGCAGTCTCATCTGTAGAGACATATAGTACGAGGCGAACCAGTTCCGACTCATCTGCTCCATTCTCCTCAAGCATCTCCTCTATCTCCGCATCGGTGACCCCCTTGCCATGAAGGTAATCCCTGCTTGACGCAACCAGCGGAGCTATTGCCTCTCTGGCTTTTGACTCCGACAGCACTATCTGTCCGTCATGGTTTGTTGTGGAATCCATTGTCAACTTCACACAAGCCAACTCCGCCATCTCTATCAAATCCCTGGTGGTAACAGCTTCGGTAAGTTTACGCTCTATTTTAGCCTTCTCCTCTCCACTATAGTCATCTGGAAATTCCAAATACACAGGAACGGAATCTACACGGGTGCGCGATGGAGTCATCGC
>CAVKOT010000233.1:0-4113 GCA_963658045.1 Opitutia bacterium UBA4654 | reverse complement strand
CTTTTCACTCTCCATCCTCCTCTAGGGGGAGGGCGGGAGGGAACTTCGCCTACAGCCTTTAGAACTCGCAGTTCTTGGGTGTGCGGGGGAAGGGTATCACGTCACGGATGTTCTGCATGCCTGTCACGAAGAGAATCAGACGCTCGAAGCCGAGGCCGAAACCGCCGTGGGGACAACTTCCGTACTTGCGCGTGTCAAGATACCACCACATGTCCTTCATGGGGATGTTGCGGCTCTTGATCTCGCCCATCAGTTTGTCATAACTCTCCTCACGCACCGAGCCGCCGATAATCTCGCCTATCTGGGGGAAGAGCACATCGGTGCCCTGCACGGTCTCCTCCTGTTCCACACCGTCCAGGACGGGCTTCTCGGCATCTATCTTCATGTAGAATGCCTTTATCTTCTTGGGATAATGGGTCATGATGACGGGACGCTGGAAATGCTCCTCCACGAGATAACGCTCGTGCTCACTGGCCAGGTCATCGCCCCACTCACAGGGGAACTCAAACTTGTGGCCTGCCTTGATGGCCTCCTGAAGTATCTTGATGCCCTCGGTGTAGTCCAGCCGCACGAAGTCGGTAGCGAGTACGCTCTCCAGTCGGGCGATGAGACCCTTATCAACCATCTTGTTGAGGAACTCCAGGTCTTCACGGCAGTTGTCCAGTGCCCAGCGCACACAGAACTTGATGAAGTCCTCCTCCAGGTCCATCAGTTCGGGCAGGTCAATGAAAGCCACCTCGGGCTCCACCATCCAGAACTCGGCCAGGTGACGGGGCGTATTGCTGTTCTCGGCACGGAACGTGGGGCCAAAGGTATAGATGGCACCCAGTGCTGTGGCTGCAAGTTCACCCTCAAGCTGTCCGCTCACCGTGAGGGAAGCCTGCTTGCCAAAGAAATCATCGGTGTAGATGATGTTCCCGTTCTCGTCCTTCTTCAGGTCATAGAGGTTCTTGGTGGTCACCTGGAACATCTGGCCAGCACCCTCGCAGTCGCTGGCTGTGATGAGAGGGGTGTGGAAGTAGTAGAATCCGTGCTGGTGGAAATAGGTGTGTATGGCCATGGCCATGTTGTGACGGATGCGGAACACAGCACCAAAGGTGTTGGTGCGCGGGCGCAAGTGTGCCACGGTGCGAAGGTACTCCCAGCTCGCGCCTTTCTTCTGCAGGGGGTAGGTGTTGTCGCAATCACCCAGTATCTCGATGCCCGTAGCCTGTATCTCGCTTGCCTGTCCGGCAGCGGGACTCTCGACCAGTGTGCCGGTGACACTCAGGCATGCGCCTGTGGTGATACGGCGCAGGGTGTCCTCGTCAAACTTGTCGGCATCGCCCACAACCTGCACATTCTTGATGGTGCTGCCATCGTTCATGGCCACAAAGAAGATGCCCTTGCTGCCACGCTTGCTGCGCACCCATCCCTTCACATTTATCTCCGCGCCGAAGTCCGTGCGCTTCAGAGCATCGGCAATCCTTGTTCTTTTCATCTTGAAACTGTATTAGGTTTTGAGGTTTTGAGGTTTTGAGGTTTTGAGGACACAGCCTGCAGGCATGCAAGCAAGCGAAGCGACCTCAAAACCCCAGAACCTTGGAACCTAAAAGATTTCACTCAAATGCGCCCATGCGAAGCATGTTCACCTCCTGCTCAGTGAGGAAGCGCCAGTCGCCACGACGCACATTCTTCTTGGTGAGACCGGCGAAGAACACGCGGTCCAGCTTGAGCACCTTGTAGCCCAGACTCTCAAAGATGCGGCGCACGATGCGGTTGCGGCCCGAGTGAATCTCGATGCCCACCTGCTTGCGGTCGGTCTCGCTGGCATACTCAATGGCATCGGCATGGATTTCCCCGTCGTCCAGGGTCACTCCGTCAGCGATAAGGTGCATGTCGGCTGCCGTGAGGTTCTTGTCAAGCCACACGTGATAAATCTTCTTCTTCATATACTGCGGGTGGGTCAGTTTGCTGGCCAACTCGCCATCGTTAGTGAGCAGGAGCACGCCCGTGGTGTTGCGGTCGAGGCGACCCACGGGGTAGATGCGCTCACGGCATGCGTCCTTCACCAGGTCCATGACCGTCTTGCGGTTCTGAGGATCGTCACTTGTGGTCACATAATCCTTGGGTTTGTTGAGCAGCACATACACCTTCCTCTCAATGCTTATCTGCTGGTCATGGAAGTGCACAGTGTCCGAGCGCTTTACCTTGGTGCCCAGTTCGGTCACGGTCTCGCCGTTGACCTTCACCACGCCTGCGGCTATGAACTCGTCAGCCTCGCGGCGGCTGCACACGCCTGCGTTGGCAAGGTACTTGTTGAGGCGGATAGGCTCGTCGGGATCAATGTGGGTCTCCTTGTACTCTATCTGCTTCTTCATGCTGTATTTTGCATGAGGATTGTAGTCGGCAGTGCGCTGACGGCGATTGCCACCCGCATTGAATCGGGGCTGCTGATAGCCACCCTGCTGGCGGGGCTGGTAACCACCATTGCGCTGCTGGCGGGGACGGGGCTGATAGCCACCCTCGCCCTGCTGACGGGGCTGGTAGCCGCCCTCACCCTGGAAGCGCGGACGGGCCTGGTAGCCGCCCTCACCCTGCTGACGGGGCTGGTAACCGCCCTCACGCTGGAAGCGCGGACGGGGCTGGTAGCCACCCTCGCCCTGCTGACGGGGCTGATAACCACCCTCACCCTGGAAGCGGGGACGGGCCTGGTAGCCACCCTCGCCCTGCTGACGGGGCTGGTAGCCGCCCTCACGCTGGAAGCGCGGACGGGCCTGATAGCCACCCTCGCCCTGCTGACGGGGCTGGTAGCCGCCCTCACGCTGGAAGCGCGGACGGGGCTGGTAGCCACCATCACCCTGCGGGCGGGGCTGGTAGCCACCCTCGCGGGCTGCTCCTGGCTGATAAGGTCTTGCCTGCGTGTCACGCGAGGCGTTACTGCTATATGCAGGACGACTGATGCGCGGACGCAGCACGCGTCCGTTAGCGCCTACTTTTCTCTCACTTGTGTTTCCTTCTCCCTCGGAAGGACGATAACCCTCACGGTCCTTTCCTTCTGCTGTGCCTTCAGAGAACTTCTCCTTCCAGCTTTCGTCTTCAGTACTCATTGTGTTTTCAGTGCTTTAGCGTTTCTCTCAAATCTAATTTATCTCTCTTGTCTGTCTTAAATGCCGGTGTATGTATGCGGGGTGATGGCGCGCAGCTCGTCCTTTACCGACTCGCTGACATCCAGTCCCTCGATGAACTTCTGTATTGTCTCGTGACTGATGCCCTTGCCTGTGCGTGTCAGGGCCTTGAGTGCCTCATAGGGATGAGGGTAGGCCTCGCGGCGCAGGATAGTCTGTATGGCCTCGGCCACGACAGCCCAGCAGTTGTCCAGGTCGCGGTTGATGGCATCGGCGTTGAGCACCAGCTTGCGCAAGCCTTTCAGCGTGCTCTGTATGCTGATGAGCATGTGCCCCATGGGCACACCTATATTACGGAGCACCGTACTGTCTGTCAAGTCACGCTGCAGGCGGCTGACGGGCAACTTGCCTGCCAAATGGGTGAGCAGCGCATTGGCCACGCCCAGGTTGCCCTCGCTGTTCTCGAAGTCGATGGGGTTCACCTTGTGGGGCATCGCACTGGAGCCCACCTCGCCTGCCTTCACCTGCTGGCGGAAGTACTCCATGGACACATACTGCCAGAAGTCACGGTCCAGGTCGATGATGATGGTGTTGATGCGCTTCATGGCATCGAATATGGCAGCCAGGCAGTCATAGTTGCTTATCTGCGTGGTATATTGCTCGCGCTCCAGTCCAAGTTTCTCTGAGACGAACCTATTGCCGAACTCACGCCAGTCATACTGGGGATAGGCCACATGGTGAGCGTTGAAGTTGCCAGTCGCTCCGCCGAACTTGGCTGTCACGGGACACTGTCTGAGCATCTCGTACTGGCGGCAGAGGCGATAGGCGAACACCTTAACCTCCTTGCCCAATCGGGTTGGGCTGGCTGGCTGGCCATGCGTCTTGGCCAGCATGGGCACGTCCTTCCAAGCCTGGGCATACTGCTCCAGTTGCTCAATCAACTCCTCCAGCATGGGGAAATAGACATCCGCGAGTGCCTCCTTGATACTCAAGGGCACACTGGTAT
>CAVKOT010000232.1:0-4139 GCA_963658045.1 Opitutia bacterium UBA4654 | reverse complement strand
CGGTGAAGGGCGTGGTGAGCGACACCTGCACTTGCCTGGTGGAGCAACTGCTCAATGGCTATAAGGTGCGCTTCGGTGAGCTGGGTGTGTTTGGTATCACCATCACCTCGAAGCCCGCAGCCTCGCTCAAGGAATTCACCGAGGACAACATCAAGGGGGTGAACATCCAATTTACTCCAGGTGAGGATTTCGCCAACATGCGCTCCATGGCCGAGTTCACTCCCGTCACGAGCCGTGCCATCCAGGCAGCAGCCCTCAAGGCGGTGAAGGCCAACCAGTCGGTTATCGACCTGGATGCCTTGAAGAAGAAGGACGAGGCGGGCGATGATGACGACAACACCTCGTTGGAGTAAGCAGGCGCAGCCTCTTCACTGGCCACCAGCAGTGCTGCTGGCATGTGCGGTAAAGCGGTGGCGCTGATCCTCAGGCAGGTCTCTCCCGTATGGCACGGGAGAGGCTTTGCCATTAGGGGGAGGCTCACTTGAGAACACAAAGAGGAAACACTGCTGCACGGCAGAAGAATGCCGTGTGTGATGAGGCGATATTGGGGAAATCGGGAATATGTCCCCATTACATCGAAAAATACTTCTAATATTGCTTAAAAAGACAAAAGCCCTTTTGCATGTGTCGGTAAAAGAGAATAATTTTGCAGAGATTAAACTTATGGCTGCGAAGGTAGTCGAAGGAATAGCAAGGAAATCAGAAGATAAAGCTTTATATGAGGAAACAGACTTTGGCAACCTGTGCGCTGGCTCTCTGCTGCGGAATGGCGGCAGGGGCACAGACGGCATGGAACCTGGAACAATGCATCGAGCATGCACTGAAGAATAACATTCAGATTCAGAAGAACCGCATCAGCGAGCAGGAAGGTGAGGTGGCACTCTGGCAGGACAAGGGGGCGTTGTTTCCCAGCCTGAGTTTCAGCACCAGCCACAGCATGGGCTACCGCCCTTTTGAGGAAGGGACCAACATCGTGCAGAACGGACAGGTGACCAACACCAAGAATAAGGTTACCTACCAGGGCAGTTATGGGCTGAATGCCAACTGGACCGTGTGGAATGGTGGGGTGAACCAGAAGAACGTGGAGAGGCAGAAGGTGCAGAACGAGATTTCCAAACTGACCACAGAGCAGAGCGAACGGACCATACAGGAGCAGATAGCCCAACTCTATGTGCAGATCATGTACACCAAGGAGGCCATTATCGTGAACGAGAAACTGGAGAAGACGGCCCAGAGCCAGTATGAACGTGGCGTGGAGATGATGAACCAGGGACAGTTGGCCAAGGCCGATGTCGTGCAGTTGGAGGCCCAATTGAGCAGCGCACGGTATGACGTGACCAGCAGCCAGACCCAGTTGCTCAACTACAAGCGCCAACTCAAGGCTCTCCTGGAACTTGACCTGAACACCGACTTCGATGTCAGTGGGCAGATTCCCACCGACGAGCAGGTGCTGGCCCTGATTCCCAGTGCACAGGATGCTTATGCAAAGGCCCTTGAGAGCCGTCCCGAAATCAAGAGCGCGCAACTGGCCATTGATGCCGCAGACATGCAGCTGGACATTGCCAAGCGTGGCTTTTATCCCACAATCGGCATCTCGGCCAGCATGGGCGACAGCCATTATAGTGCCAGCAGAAATGACGTGGGCAAGCAGATGAAGGACAACCTGAACCTGAGCGCGGGTGTCACACTGAGTGTGCCTGTGTTTGACAACAGGCGTAACCGCTCCAACGTGAAGACGGCGAAACTGGAGCAGGCCAACAGCAAGCTGGACTTGCAGGACAAGAAGAACGCGCTGAGCAGCACCATCGAGCAATATTGGATCAATGCCAACAGCAACCAGCAGAACTTCCTGGCTGCCAAGGACCGGGTGAAGAGCCAGGAGGCGAGTTATGAGTTGCTCAATGAGCAGTTCCAGAATGGACTGAAGAATACCGTGGAGGTGCTGCAGGGCCGGGACCATGTGATAAGCGCAGAGCAGGACCTGCTGCAGAGCAAATACACCACACTGCTCAATGTGCAGTTGCTCAAGTTCTACACAGGTGAGAAACTTTCCCTTTGATGATTATTTAGAAAACGAACAATGCGAGATATGAAGAGAACAAGGAAGAGCGTGGCTCGGGCTGCCGTAGTGCTGCTTGGAGCAGCTATGATGGCAGGGTGCTCCAAGAAACTGGGCTTTACCTACACTGAGGCAGAGGCCGCCAAACAGGACATTGTGACCAGTGTGACAGCAACGGGTACCATCGAGCCCGTGACCAGTGTGGATGTCGGCACGCAGGTGAGCGGTGTCATCAGCAAACTTTATGTGGACTATAACAGCGTGGTAAAGGCTGGCGAGGTCATTGCCGAGCTGGACCGAACCAACCTGATGAGTGAACTCAACAGCGCACAGGCAAGTCTCAAGAGCGCGCAGAGCAACCTGGACTACCAGAAGACCAATTATGAGCGCTACAAGACCCTCTATGACAAGGGGCTTATCAGTGCCAATGACTATGAGCAGGCACGTCTCTCCTATGTGCAGGCGCAGCAGCAGACGCAGCAGCAGCGCGAGAATGTGAAGAAGGCCAAGACGAACCTGGGCTATGCCACAATCACCAGCCCCATCGACGGGGTAGTGCTGAGCAAGGAAGTGGAGGAAGGTCAGACGGTGGCTTCAAGTTTCAGCACTCCCACGCTCTTCAAGATTGCACGTGACCTGACGGACATGCGCGTGATAGCCGATGTGGATGAGGCGGACATAGGTGACGTAAAGGAGGGACAGAGGGTGACCTTCACGGTGGACGCCTTCCCCGACGACACTTTCCAGGGTGCGGTGACACAGGTACGTCAGGAGGCTACCACGGAGAGTAATGTGGTGACCTACGAAGTGGTGATAAGTGCGCCCAATGACGACCTGAAGTTGAAGCCCGGACTGACTGCCAATGTGGTTATCTACACCATGGAGGCCAAGGATGTGCTGGCTGTGCCCAGCAAGGCCCTTCGCTTCACGCCCCATGAGGCTATGCTCAATAGCGGAGAGACCATCACGGACAACGACGCCAAGGACAAGGTGTGGGTAAAGGATGGAGCCAACCTGAAGGCCGTGGCCGTGGGTGTGGGCATGTCCAATGGTACGCTCACGCAGATAACCAGCGGACTGAAGCCAGGCACCAAGGTGCTGACAGATGTCACCGCCGAGGAGCCAGAGGTGGAGGAAGGGCAGCAGAACAGCAACCCCTTCATGCCCAGACCGCGTGGGAGGAAGGACGCAAACAAGAACAAGAAGTAATGGAACAGGACAACCGCAAGGTGGTGATAGAACTGCAGAACGTGCGACGGGAGTTTCACGTGGGCAGTGAGATAGTGAAGGCTCTGCGTGGAGTGAGTTTCAAAATCTACGAGGGGGAGTTCGTCACCATCATGGGCACATCGGGCTCGGGCAAGAGCACGCTGCTCAACCAGTTGGGTTGTCTGGACACACCCACGAGTGGCGAGTATATCCTGGATGGCATCTCTGTGCGCACGATGAAGCGTTCTGAGCGTGCCGTGCTCAGGAACAGGAAGATTGGTTTCATCTTCCAGAACTATAACCTGCTGCCCAAGACTACGGCCGTGGAGAATGTGGAATTGCCACTGATGTATAACAAACGCTTCAATGCCAAGCAAAGGCGTGAGGCTGCCGTGGCGGCTCTGCAGGCTGTGGGACTGGGGGACAGGCTTGACCACAAGAGCAACCAGATGTCTGGTGGACAAATGCAGCGCGTGGCCATTGCCCGGGCACTCGTCAACAACCCTGCCGTGATACTTGCCGATGAGGCTACCGGTAACCTTGACACACGCACGAGTTTCGAGATACTCGTGCTCTTCCAGCAACTCTATCGTGAGGGCCGCACCATCATCTTCGTGACTCACAACCCCGAGATTGCGCAGTACAGCAGCCGTAACATCATGCTGAGGGACGGAAAGATACGTGAGGACAAGGTGAACACCAACATTCAGAATGCCGCTGAGGCACTGGCCGCGTTGCCCAAGCCCGTAGATGACTGAATGGCGAGGGCTTCCCGGGAGCATCATTCCCGCAGGTCGCCTGTACATTATATCATAGACAAGCAAGAACATGAGTATAAAGAATCTTCTCAAAGTAGCTATCAATGCTATAC
>CAVKOT010000231.1:0-4157 GCA_963658045.1 Opitutia bacterium UBA4654 | reverse complement strand
CGGTGCATGAGACGCAGCACCTCATCGCTCCCGCTCTGCAGGGGAATATGGAAGCGGGGCATGAAGGCACGGCTCTGGGCACAGAAGTCTATCACCTCGTCGGTGAGCAGATTGGGTTCGATGCTGCTGATGCGATAGCGCTCGATGCCCTCCACCTGGTCCAGGGCACGGATGAGGTCAATGAACGACTCGCCCGTCGAGCGTCCGAAGTCGCCTATGTTCACGCCCGTAATCACTATCTCGCGCCCGCCCTGGGCAGCGGCTTGCCTGGCCTGCTCCACCAGCAAGGCGATGCTGCCGTTGCGGCTGCGCCCGCGTGCCATGGGTATGGTGCAGTAGGTGCAGTAATAGTTGCATCCGTCCTGCACCTTGAGGAAGTAGCGGGTGCGGTCACCGCAGGAACAACTGGGCACAAAGGTGCGTATGTTCTGCGTGCGCACCGTCTCGTGCCCGTGTGCCAGCAGGGCACGCTCCTCGGGCATCATGTCGATGCGCTCGGCGATATGGCGCAGGATGTCCCCCTTCTGCTCAGCGCCGAGCACGAGGTCCACCCCGTCAAGGGCGGCCACCTGCTCGGGCTTCAACTGGGCATAGCAACCGGTCACGATGACCAGTGCCCCCGGATGATGACGCACCATACGGCTGATGGCCTGGCGGCACTTGGCATCGGCCACTTCGGTCACGCTACAGGTGTTCACTATACATATATCTGCCGTCTCGCCCTCTGCGGCTGTCGCCACACCAGCATCCTTGAGCTGGCGTCCCAGGGCGCTCGTCTCGGCAAAGTTGAGTTTACAGCCAAGGGTGAAATAGGCGGCTTTCTTGCCTGAAAAGTCATACATGCTGCAAAGATAGCACAAAATGCGCAAAAAAACAAGGCTTGTGCAGCACAAGAAGTGGTATAAGCAACACTGACTATCAAGTACTTATAAAAAACTTTGCACTTTGCGATAAAAAAAGCACCATGAAGCGAACACAGTATAATGAAAAAGTGCGTACCTTTGCAGCGTTTTAGAAAGCAATTGATTGTTTTACAAATTTAAAAGCAAAGAGAAATGAAAAAGTTAGCATTTGTGTTCGCAGCCATCGTTGCTGTGTCATTCGCTTCTTGTGGTAACAAGACTGAGCAGGGTAACTGCTGCGATTCAGACAGCGTATGCGTTGATTCAACAGCAGAGGACACCACTGTAGAGGACACTACTGCAGCTGACACTACCGCTGCCGACACCGCTGCTGTGGTTGCTGAATAATCAGAAACTACCCCAAAGGTATCATAGAAGGGACGCATCCAGGATGCGCCCCTTTCTTTTTGCCTTGCGCTATACCCTGGCCCCTCCCCCGCCTCTCCGAGGGAAGGGAGCCGCCCCTACAGTGTCTCATACTTGGGCGATGGGCCATACTGGTTCTCGTATGGCTCGCCGTCCTGACACAGAAACACAATCAAGACAATGCGGAAGAGAAAGCCCAACGCGCCCCAGGCAAGTCCCAAGGGAAGCAGCGCGAGGGCCGACAGACCCATGGTGACAACACTGAAGATGCTCACTCCCAGAAACAGGAGACCCACCACAACGGAGAGATACTGGAAGATGAGGAACGAGCCATACCACCACCCGCTGCGCCCTGTATCATGCAGGCGACGGAACGTCAGCGGTGCAGCCACAAGGTCAAACACCAGCACACATCCGGGGATAATGGCAGACAGGACTGCCAGGGCAAGCATCACCCACCAGTACTCAGAACGCCGGGAGCGGCCTGTGAACTCAAAGAAACGGCTTGCGGCCAACTGTATGGCCTCGGGAAAAGTAAGTGTCGGTCTCTCGCTCATATACCAGGATTTAGGTTGTCATAACTATAGTGCCCGCACTGGCCTGTGACGCACAGGGAAGCCCATCATGCCCTGATGGCACATGCTACGGACTTGTACTGCCCACGCTGCCAGGAGACTATCAAGAGCAAAGTTAACACTTTTTGCCAAACACAGGTACACGTGCAGTGACTTTTCTGCACTCCGGAAGAAATCCACACTGACCATTCCACACCATGAGGATGCAGGACAAGCACATGGCTTCGCCCCCCATCCGCGCCACCCTCTTCATCGCAACACCACTCCATGCTCATCCGAGGGACAGGAGCCCACGCATGCCTGTACCTCCCCAATGCACCTCCCCGCCTTTTGATGACATGCCCCAGAAAACGGCAAAGCCTGCAAGCATCAGTTTGCTTGCAGGCTTTTGCTTATGTCAGAACCTGTTGTGTATTCTGTCTCTTATGCCTCGGCGGGAGCCTCTGTAGCCTCAGCAGCAGGAGCCTCGGCGGGAGTCTCGGCAGCGGGAGCGACAGTCTCGCCCTCAGCCACAACGGTGAAGGGAACCTCGGCAGAAACCTCCTTGTGAAGTTTCACCACGGCCACATAGTCACCCACAGTCTTCACATCCTTCACGATGATGGTCTTGCGGTTGATGTCGAAGCCCAACTTCTGGAGCTCGTCAGCAATCTGCAGGCTGTTCACGCTACCATAAATAACGCCTGTTGCGCTCACCTTGGTGGTGATGGTCAGGTGCTGTGCGCCCAGTTTCTCGGCCAGAGCCTCAGCCTCAGCCTTCACCTTGGCCAGCTTCACAGCCTTCTGCTTCAGGTCCTCGGCAAGCTGCTTCTTGGCACTGTCGCTCGCAATCACGCCCTTGCCGTAGGGGATAAGATAGTTACGTCCATAGCCGGACTTCACGTTCACAATGTCATTCTTGTAACCCAAGCCAATGACGTCTTCTTTCAGTATAATTTCCATGTCTTGTCCTCCAGATATTACTTCATCAAGTCAGTTACGAAGGGAAGCAGAGCCAGGTGGCGTGCACGCTTCACAGCCTGGGCCACACGACGCTGGTACTTGAGCGATGTGCCTGTGATGCGACGGGGCAGAATCTTGCCCTGCTCATTCAGGAACTTCTTCAGGAACTCAGGGTCCTTGTAGTCAATATACTTGATTCCGCTCTTCTTGAAACGGCAATACTTCTTCTTCTTGACGTCAATGGCGGGTGCTGTCAAATAGCGAATTTCTGATTGCTGTGCCATCCTTTTAAGCCTCCTTAGTTGATTTGTTGTTTCTTCTCTTCTCAGCATACTCTGCTGCGTACTTCTCCATCTTGACTGTCAGATAGCGGAGCACCTTCTCGTCACGGCGGTAGGCAATCTCCAGAGTCTTGATTGTCTCGGGAGCAGCCTTGAACTCAATCAGTTCAAAGAAGCCCGTGCTCTTCTTCTGGATAGGGTAAGCCAACTTCTTCAAGCCCCAGCTCTCCTCATTGATAATCTCGGCACCAGCCTGAGTGAGAACGCCTTTGAACTTGCTGACCGCTTCCTTCATCTGGTCATCAGACAAAACGGGAGTTAAAATGAAAACGGTTTCGTATTGATTCATAATACGTTAATTGATTAAATGAATTATTGTTTGCACAAATGCGGTGCAAAGTTACTGCTTTCTTGCAGAATAGCAAACATTTCCAGGCAGTTTCTTTCCACACGCCACGGATTTGGCAGTCGTGGTGGCCATGGCGCGAAGCAGCGGTCGATGCGTTCATCCACACAAGCCCTATATATAATGTATAGGACCACGTGGAAGGCGGGGGCATGGGCGTCCTGGCCCAGGCATGAGGCTGGCAGGAGGCCGCGCGTACGAATGAGGCACGCCAACGCCACTTTTTCGGGGAAACGCTTTCCTGTCTCAGGAAAAATGCGTTATTTTGCGTTGGAATTGAATAAGAAACATTAAACATCTTTATTGAAATGAAGAATTATATAGGCATAGTGCTCATCGTATTGGGTGCGCTCCTCCTGGTAGTCAGCTATTTCTCAGGCACGCTGGTAGATTACAACTGGGTCAACATCCTGGCCCTGCTTCTCGTGATTGTCGGCATCGTGGCCCACATCATCGTCACCAAGCGTCCCTCGTAACCACCCAACCGCCTAAGCGCATGCGTTTTCCGAAGGTTCTTCCCGCCCTCCGCCTGCTGGCAGGAGTGGCTTTTACCGTGTGCTCCGCCCAGGGAGCACATGCCCAGTATGCGGGCGACAGCAATGGCGTGGAGGACTGGCAACTCTATGACGAGGACGTGGCCGACAGCGTGGCGAAGCCCAGGCACAAGGAGTGGCACAACCTGCTC
>CAVKOT010000230.1:0-4160 GCA_963658045.1 Opitutia bacterium UBA4654 | reverse complement strand
AGATACTTCTTTTGAGGAAATTCCTTTTCTCAAACCACTTACTTTTGACTATAACTATCCGTTAGGGCAATAGAGAAAATGATATAGAGGCTATGTGTATGGATAATTACAGATTGTATCATGGGGCATGGGTTTATTGCGGTGAGGCCAGCAAGGAATATGCCCTGACCGCCTCCCAGGCTATGGAGTTGCTTCGTGGGGGGGGGTATTTTAGTGAGAAATGTCTATGACTATGATTGTGGTGATGAGACATCTTTTTGGTATATCATAAAGGACTCTTTCGAAGAGTTACCGCAGTATTCCACCTCAGTCAGGGGCAGCATCAGAAAGGCCTTGCGTACCTACGATTACAGAATGGTCTCTGTGGACGAGTTCGTCGATCAGGCCTACCCCGCATATTACGAGGCAATGGTGAATTACCGTGTGAAGGCAGTCCCTGCCAGTAAGGATAAGTTTGCCGAGGATTGCCGAAAGCTTCATAATGCGGAATATTGGATGGGCACAGACAAGGCTAGCGGAGAGGTTGCCGTGATGGCAGTGAGCGTTATAATTGGGGACACTTATGAGGAACGGGTGCTGAAGACAAGACCCAAATTTATGCATAATTCCAGTTATCCGACCTATGGACTCTTGTATGAGATGAGCAGGCATTGCTTTTCGGACTTGGGACTGAAAGTAATAAACATAGGGGCGCGAAGCCTGACAGAGCATTCCAACATACAGAACTTTCTCATACACAAGTTCCATTACAGAAAGGCATACTGCCACGTGAAGGTCTTCTATAAGCCGTGGCTGCGGCTGGCAGTAAACTTTCTGTTCCCTTTCCGCAGATATATTCCCGTGCTGAAGGTGAAGTCGCTGTTGCGCATGGAGGCCATGTGCAGGGGAAAAGAAACTTAAATCGGACTTGAAGTGAAAGAATGGTAGATAAAAGCATAACAGTGATGGAGGGAAGCCAAATAGAGATATATCGCTCGGCTGACGGAAATGTCGAGTTGAATGTGAAGCTTGAGAACGATACCGTATGGCTCACACAGAGCCAAATGGCAGAGTTGTTTGGCGTGGATAGAACTTCTGTCGTTCGTCATATTAGGAACATATATAAGGTTCTGGAATTGGACGAACTTTCAACCTGTGCAAAAAAAAGCACAGGTTCGAATGGAGGGCGGCAGGGAAATTGTACGCGAGATGCCCTTTTACAACAGTCCTGGTGAGAAGTCTGACTTTTGGGAATTATTCCATTGAAAAGCCCCCATATTCCGCAAAACCGTTGTACCTTTACCTGGCAAATGTTCCCCCATGCAGGGATATTGCAGGAAACTGAGAAGGAGAGGCCACATGGAAAGAAAACTTTATCCGATAGGAATGCAAACGTTCTCACTGCTACGCCAGGAGGACAGACTCTATATCGACAAGACGGAGTACATCTACCGTATGGCGCACTCCGACAGCAAATATTATTTTCTGAGTCGTCCGCGACGCTTCGGCAAGTCACTCCTCGTGACCACTCTTCAGAGTTACTTTGAGGGAAACAAAGACCTGTTCCGTGGACTTGCCATTGAGAAGTTGGAGAGTGAGTGGATCAAATATCCTGTGTTGCACTTCGACATGAGTGGAGGCAAGCATATGGGACAGGTACAGTTGGAGGAGTACCTCGGCTACCGCCTCCAGGCGGAAGAGCGCAAGTGGGGTATCACCAATCCTGCTGTGGGAGTGAACAACAGGCTCATTGACCTCATCAGCGCGGCATACGAGAAGAGTGGCAAGCAGGTGGTGGTGCTCATTGACGAGTATGACGCACCCATGCTGGATGTCGCGCATGAAGGAGAGCAACTGGACTGCCTGCGTAATGTCATGCGCAACTTCTATAGTCCGCTGAAGTACTGTGAGGCAAAGCTGCGCTTTGTCTTTCTCACCGGCATTACCAAGTTCTCGCAGTTGAGCATCTTTAGTGAGTTGAACAATCTCACCAACATATCCATGGATGATGCCTATGCTGGAGTCTGCGGTATCACCAAGGGGGAACTCACGGAGCAGATGTCACTTGACATCGATTTGCTTGCCCATAGTCAGGGACTGACCAGGGAGGAGACCCTTGCCAGGCTCCAGGAGTTATATGATGGATACCATTTTTCCAAGGAGTCGCCCGACGTGTTCAATCCCTACAGCTTGCTTTGCTGTTTTTCCAAGCAGGAGTTCGGCTCTTACTGGTTTGCCTCGGGCACACCCACCTATCTCGTCAGCATGATGAGGAAGTTTAGGGTGCAGCCTGCCGACATCTGCCATGTTGAGGCCAGCGAGAGCGAGTTTGACGCTCCCACCGAGGGAATGCACACCATCATGCCCTTGCTTTACCAGAGTGGCTACATCACCATCAAGGGCTACAATCGCGACTATGACTTCTACACCCTTGACGTGCCTAACAGGGAGGTAAAGGTGGGACTTACCAAGGCACTCATCCCCTCGTATGTGGGCCAGGACACACTTGCCACCACCAACACAGCCCGCCGCATAGCCCAGGCTCTTGACAGACGGGACATGGATGGCGCGCTGCACCTGTTGCAAGACTTCCTGGGCACGGTGCCCTATTGTAATGTGACCAACCATGAGGGACATTATCAGCAGATGCTCTTCGTCATCTTCTCCCTGCTTACCGACTATCTGGTGGATGTGGAGGTCCACACCCCACGGGGCAGGGTGGATATCGCATTGCTCACACACACTGACCTCTACATCATAGAGCTGAAGATGGACCGGAGTGCGCAGGCAGCCATCAGCCAAATCAATGATAAAAACTACAGCCAGCGTTTTGCCCTTAAAGGCAAACCCATCACCAAGGTGGGCATCAGCTTTGACTCCAGACGGGGGAACATTACTGACTGGATAGTGGAAGAGTAGTCCTGGATGGATTGCTCGTGTGATGATGTTGCAGGTTCCCCGTAATGATAATGAATAGGAAAGTAAAATACAACAGTGATGGAGGGAAGCCAAATAGAGATATATCGCTCGGCTGACGGAAATGTCGAGTTGAATGTGAAACTTGAGAACGATACCGTATGGCTCACACAGAGCCAAATGGCAGAGTTGTTTGGCAAAGACCAATCGGTCATTGCCAGGCATATTGCCAATGCTTTCAAAGAGGAAGAACTAAGCGAGGAAAGTAATATGCAATTTTTGCATAATACTCAATATAAGTATCGCCCCACAAAGATATATAACCTTGATGTCATCATTTCTGTAGGCTATCGGGTGAAAAGCAAACAAGGAGTAGCCTTCAGGAAATGGGCAACCGCCATCCTCAAGCAATATCTGATAAAGGGCTATGCCATAAACCAGAAGCGGCTTGACCATTATGACGACCTGAAAAGCGTGGTGCAACTCATGTCACGGGCCATCACACTACAGCAGGAGGTGACAACAGGGGAATACGAAGGCCTGTTCCGTGTCATCGGCGACTACGTCTATGCCCTGGACACCCTTGACCGTTATGACTATCAGTCGCTCGCCATCGGAAGGACAACGCGGGAAGAACCCTTCCGGGCAACCTACGAGAATGCCATGGATGCCATCGCTGCCCTGAAAGAGAAGTTCGGGGGAAGCCAGTGGTTTGCCAACGAGAAGGATGACTCCTTCAGAAGCAGCATCGGACAGATATACCAGACATTCGGTGGCGAGGAACTGTATCCCTCAGTAGAGGAGAAGGCAGCCATGCTGCTCTACCTTGTTGTAAAAAACCATTCGTTCAGTGACGGCAACAAGCGCATAGCAGCCATGCTCTTCCTGTGGTTTATGGAGAAGAACGGCATTCTCTACGGCGAGAATGGACACAAGCGCATAGCCGACAACACTCTCGTGGCCCTGACTCTAATGATAGCCGAGAGTCGGGTGGAGGAGAAGGACGTGATGGTCAAGGTGGTGGTGAACTTGATAAACAAGGAAAACCAATGAGGGCAGGTGCAATGGAGGAATGGGCAAGCAGGTGGTGCATACAAAAAACATAATGCAAACATACTCCCATTCCCATTCAAGAAGGGTACAGAGGGTGAGGCAAGGAGCCTCCTCACCGTCCAACCCAAGGCTGGACGGTGAGAGAAGTTAACTTACTTTGCAAAGTCAATATACTTGCATCCACCGTCCAGCCTTGGGCTGGACGGTGGATG
>CAVKOT010000229.1:0-4161 GCA_963658045.1 Opitutia bacterium UBA4654 | reverse complement strand
GGGCGACACGGTGAGGCTGAAGTTGCACTGGACCTCATTCACAGGGCCCAAGCAGGCCGAGTTTGACCTGCAACTGCACCCCGCCGCAGGCACGCGGGCAGTGGAGCGGCTGTCGCTCAACAGCAGGGTGGAGTGAGAAAGGTGAGTGGATGACACAAGAAAAGGACACCGGCATACGTTGTTATATTAGGTTTGTGAGGTTATGAGGTTATGAGGTTGTGAGGTTATTAGGTTAAGAGGTCGTGAGGTTGGGCAAGGGGCTGCGTGCCCAGTTCCGTACCGCAAGGCGAGCCTTAAAGCCCAACAACCTAACATCCCCAAAACCTAATGACCTCATAACCTAAAGAGAGAAATGTCAATCCTGCAGACGATATTCGGCGAACCGACAGACGAGGAACGGCTGGCGCGCAGAGTGGGTGCTGGCGATAGGGCTGCGGCAGAGCAGCTCTACCGCCAGCATGTGCGTTACCTCACGGCAGTGTGCTCGCGCTACCTGGCCAGTGACGAGGACGTGAAGGATGTGCTGCAGGACTCCTTCCTCAAGATATTCTCCTCGATAGGACGTTTCCAGCCACGCGGCCAGGGCGCGCTGCGCGCGTGGATGAGCAGGATAGTGGCCAACGAGTGCGTCACCCACCTGAAGGCTGCCAGCCGACTCACCTTCACCGAGCTCAGCGATGACACCACCCGCCTGCCCGACGAGCCGCCCGAGGTGGAGGACGTGCCGCCCGAGGTGCTGCAACGCTTCGTGCGTGAGTTGCCCGAGGGTTACCGCGTGGTCTTCAACCTGTATGTGATGGAGGGGAGGAGCCACCGCGAGATATCGCAGGCACTGGGCATCAAGGAGGGGACATCGGCCTCGCAGCTGTACAAGGCCAAGGCCGTGCTGGCAGAGAAGATAAGGCAATACAGAAGGGACTATAACACATAGGATATGGACAAATGGCTCAATGACATACATGACCGCCTGAAGGACTACGGCGAGGAACCCCCACAGGGATTGTGGGAGGCTCTGGACAGTCACATGGACCAGGAGGGGCTGCCTGGCAGGGGGCACCGCCGGCATGCGGCATGGGTGGTGTGGCCCAGGCGGATGGCTGTGGCGGCCTGCGTGGCCGTGGCCGTGCTGCTGGGCTACAGGTACGTGCTCGTGCCCGGGCGGGAGTCCGCCACCATGCCCACAGCCATGGGCAGGGCAGCGGGCACGCCCGCAACCCACGAGAGTGCGGCTCCCGGCACCCATGCCGAGGCTGCGCCCCGTGAGCCTGTCCTGGCCATGGCCGCCACAGGCCAGCGAGCCACCCACAGCCCGGCACCACAAAGGCAGGACGCGGTGAGGGCAAGCGAGCCAGTGGCAGAGGCCGCCGCCCAGGAGCCTGCCGTGACAAGCGCAGGGGATGGCGAGCCTGTGGCCCAGGCCATGGAGGGGGCCGAGGGCACACAGCCAGCCCAGACCGCCAGACTGCCCAGGGGGGAGAGGCACCCGCTAACAGCCACCCGCTCATCCCAGGCACCTGCCACCAGACGCCCACGCCCACGGCTGGCCCTCGCGGCCTACACAGCAGGGGCGACAGGCTCACAGGTGAGCGCGACGGGGATAAGCCGCTCGCCCCTGACGGCCCTGGGGCCCGACAACTCCAGTTGGGAGGACTCGCCCTCGCTCGGGATGGCCATCTTCAACCAGGGCAAGCCCACCGAGCACACGGTGCACCACCGCCTGCCCGTGCGCGTGGGCGCGTCCTTCTCCTATGACCTCACCAGCCGCCTGGCCGTGGGGAGCGGTCTCACCTACACACGCCTGCGCTCTGACCTGAGGGACGGGACAGAGGACAACTACCAGAAGAGCGTGCAGAGCCTGCACTACCTGGGGCTGCCCGTCACGCTGAGATACACCTTCCTGCGCCTGGGCAACCTCAGCCTGTATGCCCAGGGAGGTGCCCTGGCCGAGGTGCGTGTGGCAGGCAAGAGGAGCACCACCTACGTCCTGGACGGACTGAAGGGTGACGAGGTGACCACACGCATCCACTCCCACCCGCTGCAGATGTCGGCCAACGTGGCTGCAGGCGTGCAGTACAACCTCACCCCCACCCTGGCAGCCTATGCCGAGCCGGGCGTGAGCCACCACTTCGGTGACGGCTCCTGCATCCCCACCATCTACAAGGAGAAGCCCACCAACTTCAGCCTCAACGTGGGCCTGCGCCTCTGCCTGGGCCACTGACAGCCCCTGCCACGCCCCCAGGACAGGGGATTCGTACAGAAAAGTGTGCCCCACGGCTCTACATTCGTGCGAAAAAGTGTGGCGATACGGCCAACATTCGTACAAAAAAGTGTGCCATCATGCCCGACATTCGTACAAATAAGTGTACCTTTACAATGATATTCGTACAAAAAAGTGTGAGGATGAAGAGAGACATATACCAGAATTTACTCGAATGGAAAAGCAAAATCGGGCACAAGCCACTGATACTCAATGGAGCGAGACAGGTGGGAAAGACATACATCCTGCGCGAGTTCGGCAAGAACGAGTACCCGAAGGTTGCCTTCTTCAGCCTTGACCGTGACCAGAAGGCAGCGGAGGTGTTTGAGAAGAGAGGCTCGTCGGCAGACATGTTACTGGCACTATCGGCCATCAGCCAGGTAAACATCACCGCCCATGACACCCTTGTGGTGCTTGATGAGATACAGAGTTGTCCGATGGCCCTGGAGGCTCTGAAGTTCTTCTGCGAGGACATGCCGGACATCCACATCGTGGCTGCCGGCTCCCTGCTTGGCCTGTCGCTGCACGGGGGAGTGTCCTATCCTGTGGGCAAGACCGAGGAGTTGTGCCTCTACCCCATGACCTTCACCGAATTTCTGGATGCCATGGGCAAAACCCAGTTGGCTGAAGTGCTGAGGACTGCCAACTGGCCGGTCATAGGCATGCTCGAGACCGAACTCACCAGTATGCTACGCCAGTACTACTATGTGGGCGGGATGCCAGCAGCCGTACTGGCCTACATCGAGCAAAGGGGACTGCAGGAAGTGAGGCGGATACAGCAACAGATTCTCACAGACTACAGGCGCGACTTCTCGAAGCATGCGCCCGAGAGGGAGGTGCCACGCATCAACATGGCTTGGGACAGCATTCCTGCGCAACTGGCCAGGGAGAACAAGAAATTTATCTATGGCGCGGTGAAGAAGAGCGCGAGGGCGGCCGACTTTGAACTCGCCCTGCAATGGCTCGTCGATGCTGGCCTGGCCTACAAAGTCACAAGGGTCAGTGCTCCCAGGATGCCTCTGAAATTCTATGAGGACATCAATGCCTTCAAGATGTTCATGCTTGACGTTGGGCTGATGGGCGCAATGGCTGGAACATCGGCCGAGTCAATGCTGGTGGGGGACAATGTGTTCTCTGAGTACAAGGGGGCATTTAGCGAACTGTTTGTGTTCACGCAGTTAAAAGCACGCGGACTGCCCATATACTACCACTCGGCAGAGAACTCCTCCATCGAGATAGACTTCATCACCCAATGGCATGACCAGGTCGTGCCCATTGAGGTAAAGGCCGAAGTAAACGTGAAGTCCAAGTCGCTGCGCACCTTCATCGGCAAGCACCCTGAACTGAAGGGCCTTCGCCTGTCAATGAAGCCGTACCAGGAGCAGGAGTGGATGGTGAACAAACCGCTCTATGCACCCGAGGCATGGTTCTGCTGAGTGCATGCCACAAACCATGAAAGCGGGTGCGGAAAGGGACGAAAGCCGCCCCGTGCAACTCCGCGCTATCGTGCCAGGAAAAAAGAATGCGGGCTGCACCCAACCAGAGGATGCAGCCCGCATATATTATATATAATGTGTCGGCAGGAAGTCATCCCCCCGCCCAGGACAGGTCACTTACTTCACGCGGCCCAGGTAAGAGCCATCGCGAGAGTCCACCTCGATAATCTCTCCCTCCTCGATGAAAAGGGGCACACGCACCTCGGCACCAGTCTCCACACGGGCAGGCTTCAGAGTGTTGGTGGCTGTGTCGCCCTTCAGGCCGGGCTCAGTCCATGTCACCTGCAGGTGCACCTTCACGGGCACGTCAGCATAGAGCACTGTCTCGGTGCTGGCATCCACCACCACCTCCACGGCAGTTGGGCAGTTTCCACACCGAGGGGGACTTCAAGGGACTGGGCCGGGTGC
>CAVKOT010000228.1:0-4235 GCA_963658045.1 Opitutia bacterium UBA4654 | reverse complement strand
TAATTAGTGCGCTCTAAACGCCTATACCTATCAAAAAGTTAGAGGAGTCCAAGCAATAACTCTCAGTTCGCATATACCAATTAACAAAGAAAAGAGCAATGAGGAAGTTCTATATATATATAATATTTGCATCCGTGCTGTGTGCCGCACTCACGCTTGTGTCCAGTTGCACCAGCGAGATAAGTGAAGAAGGGCATGGCAAAGAGAAAAACGGCATGATGCAGATGAACCTCTTCCTCTTCACTGCCGATTACTCTCAGTCCACTCGTGCTAATGGCAGCGTGAAGGGCGTGGAAGGCATAGAAGACGGGAGCATGCAGATACTCTGCTTCGACAAGGGTGGCTATTTCTTAGGCATGGGGAAGGACGTGACCATCGCGGCCTGTACGGATGGCGATGGACACACTCACACGCTCAAGGCCACGGTGTATAACAGTACCGCACGCATTCACCTCCTGGCCAATGCGAACATTAACATGCCCCCCCAGTGGGTGGGTATGGGTGAGAACACTCTAATGACGAAGTTGGTGAGCAAGTATGACACCCATGAGCACATGGTCTATTGGGGCTATAAAAAGGCCGTTGATGCTGACGAGATGAAAAAGTTCCTGAATAATGGAAATAGTGTCATCTATATGCTGCGTGACCGTGCCCGCGTGACTTTGGACTATGGCAAAAACGAGTCTGAAATCAAGGATATGCAGTTGGCTCTTGCTGGTGGCCTTGACCGGGGAAGCATGGTGCCGTTTGACAGAAAGACGCTTCTTTTTCCAGAAATCAATAGTGCAAAGGAGTGGTACACGAGCCTTGACTTTGTCACCCTGCCCTCCGATGCCGAACAACTGGGACTCGGTGACTTTGCCAAAGAGGCTTTTACTTATGAGACAAACAACAGCAGTGACAATCCGCTTGTCGTGATTCTCAAGGCTACCTATTCAAGTGGCAAGATTCGTTATCACAAGGTGTATCTGCAGGACAGCAAGTATGAGAACTACAAGATAAAACGTAATCACACCTACCGAATCAACGTGCAGAGACTTAGTGCTGCCGATGGTTATGACACTGCCCAAGAGGCTGTGGCTGGTCGGGTTAGCAATGACATCTGGGGGACAGTGGCAGACATCGTGTCAGAGATAAAATCTGGGGATTACACTCTGACCATTCGTGACGGAAAAGCAGGACAAACATCAATAGTCTATACCAATGGTGCAGATATTGCCAGTCAGAATATTCCTTTCACCTACAGCGGTGACCCTGGCATGGCCGAAAGTGATTTCGGTTATGAACTGATTTCTGACAATGTCACCAGTGGCAGTAGTCTGTCAATCTCGTATTCTGCAGGCCACGGCAATTTGTCCTTTGAACTTGCAACAATAGGTGAGACTTTGAACAAGGCAAGAATACGTCTGCAGGACAAGAAACATGGACTGAGCAGAGTTGTTAACCTTTATAGTATCAGCCATTTTAGCTTTTGGCCCTACAAAGAAAGTCTGAGTATAGGAAAAAAAAGGGGAGACGAGATAGACAAGACAGACAAGACAGAAGGTTTCTTCTTCACTATTCCTGATGACTATCCTCAGGACTTGTTCCCCGTGACAGTCAAATTCGCTTCCAATGACTTGAATCCTGTTAATCTGGATGTGGAAGTGAGCAGTACTAAAGACGTTTCTGACATAGTGGACTGCAACTGCTGGTTCACCATGAAGTGCGAAAAGCCTGGTCGCTATCCGGTCACCATGCGTAATGTGCGTGATATGGCATCAGGAGCAGAAGGACATATCTATATGAAGGCAGACTACTTTGGTAAGGAGGCAGCCTCGGTGGGCAAGGCTATTGATATTCCTGTCACTTTCAAATGAGGAACAAGAGAAAAGGCGTAACTTTGCCTGCGGACAAAGCCAACGGAGGCATCTTAGGTTACCTCACAAAGTAAATTAACATACTTCGCCAAGTAAGTTAACATAAACGGGCAAGTAAGTTAACATACTTTTTGAGGTAGGTTATGCTGGACTTCCGAGGCAGACTTTGCCCGATGACAAATGCGAATGACAGGATGAAACATGTTTCCCTTCTCCCCATCCTGCGGGGGCTGCTCCTGCTGCTCCTGCTGGCCAGTGCGAGGCTGTACGCACAGCGTGGCCAGTTTCCCTTTCCCGATGTCCCCACCACGCTCAAGTCAGCAGACGAGCGTATGCGATACCTGGGACTGCATTACTGGGACCGGTATGACTTCCGTAGCCGTGCCCTCCTGGCTGACAAGGATGTCACCGAGCAGGGCTTCGTCAACTTCATCGACCTGCTCTCACGCATGGACAGCCTGGCGGCTGCACGCAGTTGTGACGCTTTCGTGGGCAAGGCTTTTGCCCGGAAGCAGTCTGCCGACACCTTCACCTCCCTGGCCGACCATTACCTCTATGACCCAGAGTCCCCCCTGCGCAATGATGCCGTCTATGTGTCGTTGCTGCGCTCCATGCGCCACCGCAAGGGCTTGACATCCACCGAGCGGCAGACACTGGACTACAGGATACGCACAGTGGGAAGCAACCTGCCAGGCCATCGGGCCACCGACTTCCTGTTTATCGACCGCAAGGGCAAGCGACATCGCCTGAGTGACTATCGCGGTGAGCGTGTCCTCCTTTTCTTCTATGACCCCGACTGTGACAACTGCCACCGCATAGCCAGGCAGTTGTCGGGCGAGCCCAGGCTCAAGAGCCTGCGTGTGCTCGCCATCTATCCCGACAGCGACACCCAGCACTGGAGGCGTGTGCCTCAGCCTTTCCCCGCCAGGTGGGTGGATGGCTACAGTCCCCGGGGTGAAGTGAGTGACAAACTCCTCTATACCATACGCGCCACTCCCACCCTCATGCTCATAGCGAAGGGTGGACTGGTAGAGATGAAAGACCCCAGCCCCGAGCAATTGCTCAGACATCTGGGGCGGTAGTTGCTGCGGTCTGTCAGTAGATGGGCTTCACCACCTCCACACGCATCCCCAGTGCGTGTATGATGCGATTGATTTGTCCTGAATAGATTGATTGGGCATCTTCCTCTGCTTGTATGCGTTGGGGAGTGCCTTCCTGCCCGAACTTTCTGTCGAGCACAATGTCGTAGTCCGTAATCTTATGATTGTTTGTCCGCATGGTATTTCCTGCAATGGCAGTTCTCAATTATTCTTTTATAGTCTTGCGGAAGTCATTGCCTATGGCATTCCAGTCTTGAGCCAGTTTGTCTTTGTCGCTCTGCTGGCTAACACGAGGAATAGGGTTCTCGCCTATTCCCAGTAAATACAGGATGCTGCTAAAAACTATCTGTGCCATGCTGCTCTACCTTTTGAGTGGTTGTCTGGAAGTTGTTTCCTTTGCAAAGGTACATTCTTTTGGGCAGATAAGTGCAACCTGTGATACTCTTTATGTCATTCTTGTGCAGGAAAACCATGAAAATCTCGTGCAAAACTATTGCAGAAAGGCAAAAACGTAATACCTTTGCATCAGTCACATAATAAACCGAACGACGTTATGAAGAAACTTTTGACTCTTATCGTGGTGGCTCTGATGGGCTCCACAGTGATGATGGCCCAGAAGGACAAGGGACTCACCTGGGCAGTGGAAGGTGGAATCGGCAGTGAGCTCGAGCTGGGTGGCCGTGCGCAGTACGGCTTTAACAAATACCTGGCATGGGACGTGCTCAGCGCGAAGTATGCCTTTGACTGGGGTAAGCATGCCAATGCGCATGAGTGGGAACTGACCACAGGTCTGCGCGGTTTCAGCCCCTCATTCGGCCCCAACCTCAAGGCCTTTGCTGCCATTGACCTCGGTTATGGCGGCTTGAAGGTGGCAGAGGACCATGTGGATGCCGTGCATTGCTTTGCCCTGGATGTTACTGTGGGTCTGCAGGTCTATAAGGGCCTGTACCTGGGCTATGGCTTCGGTGGCCTCTTCCACGATGGCAGCCACAAGGACCATCTGCTGCGTGTGGGATGGATATTCTGACGCAGGAGTAAAAACAGAAGAAAAAATGGGATTATTCCCGTACCGCCTGGTCTGACAGGCTGGTAAGCTAATGTTTCATAAAAGTATTGCCGGGGAGGGACTGTAGTGATTACAGTCCCTCCTTTTTTCTTGTTGCCCCCTGTTTGGGTAAGACGAAAACCAGGGAAAACACCCGCAGGCTCTGGAGTCCGTTGGGGTCAGTAGATATTTAGTGGGGATAAATTTGTATTATACCTTTAAAATCTCTTC
>CAVKOT010000227.1:0-4264 GCA_963658045.1 Opitutia bacterium UBA4654 | reverse complement strand
CCCTGATGTAGTCCACGGCCATGTCGCACAGGCGTGAGGGATGCTGCTCCCAGTCCCCGGCCACTGCCACATGGCTGATGGAGAGGGTGTCAACCAGGTACTTGATACCGTCCCACTCCATCATGCAGGCCGTCTCGGCCTCGGGGTGCTGCTCGCGCAGGATGGAGAAGATGGTGGGGAAGATGCCGTGGCTGTTGGTCACCATGGAGGGTATCTCGGGCGTGCGCGAGCCCCACTGCGTGTAGCCATGCTGCTCGGTGCTCGCACCATTGAACATGGATGCCCAGTTGATGGCCGAGCTTGACTCCAGCACGCTGCGCTTCCTGAGGGTGCTGGAGCCGTGCTCCATCATCCATCGTATGTGGGGGATGTCGTGTGCCTTGGGCACGCTGTAGGCTCCCCATCCGTCGATGCCGATGAGGATGACGTGCCTGTTCTTCAGTGATTTTGCCTGCAGCCCGAGGCCTGTGGCCAGCAGGAGGGCGATGGTGATGAGCAGATGTTTCATGTTGGGTGTATGTGTGGATTATAAGGGCACTTGGTCTCAAGCGCTTGCTTTCGGTACAAAGGTACACTAAAATGCAAGAGGAGGCACTCCGTGGCCAGCCTTTTTGTGCCACGTGGTGTGAGAAGGGGTGACAAGTGTGCCCCCTTTGCGGGAAAATCCGTACCTTTGCGTGACAGCGCGGCCTGCATGGGCCGTTGCCGTGAGTCAGAAACCAAACAACAGTATTATATATATATAATGAAGAAGAATCTCAAGACGGCCACCCTGTGTGTGCAGGGAGGCTATGAACCCAAGAACGGTGAGCCCATAGAGTTGCCCATCATACAGAGCACCACCTTCAAGTATGACTCATCTGATGAGATGGCCATGCTCTTTGACCTCAAGAAGGAGGGCTATTTCTACACCCGCCTGCAGAACCCCACCAACGATGCCGTGGCCAAGAAGATTGCCCAGCTGGAGGGCGGCGTGGGTGCCGTGCTCACCTGTAGCGGGCAGGCCGCGAACTTCTATGCCCTCTTCAACATCTGCGAGGCCGGCAGCCACATCGTGGCCAGCAACGAGATTTATGGCGGCACCTACAACCTGCTGGGTGTCACGATGAGGAAGTTGGGCATCGACTGCACCTTCGTCTCGCCCGATGCCAGTGACGAGGAGATAAAGGCCGCCTTCCGGCCCAATACCCGTGCCCTCTTTGGTGAGACCATCAGCAATCCTGGCTGTGCCGTGCTTGACATCGAGCGTTTTGCCCGCATCGCCCACAGCATGGGTGTGCCCCTGGTGGTGGACAACACCTTTGCCACCCCTGTCAACTGCCGCCCCTTTGAGTGGGGAGCCGACATTGTGACCCACAGCACCACCAAGTATATGGACGGCACGGCCTCGCAGGTGGGCGGAGCAGTGGTTGATAGTGGCAAGTTTGACTGGATGGCACATGCCGACAAGTATCCTGGCCTGTGTACCCCCGACGAGAGTTACCATGGCCTCACCTATGTCAAGGCATTCGGGCAGATGGGCTACTGCACCAAGCTGGTGGCCCAACTCATGCGTGACCTGGGCTCCATCCCCGCTCCCATGAACTCCTTCATCCTCAACCTGGGATTGCAGACCCTCCACCTGCGCATGGCCCAGCACTGCAGCAATGCCCAGCGCGTGGCCGAGTTCCTGCAGCAGGACAGCCGTGTGGCCTGGGTGCACTACAGCGGTCTGCCTGGTGACAAGTATCATGCCTTGGCCGGGAAATATCTGCCCAAGGGCTCTTGCGGCGTGATAGCCTTTGGCCTGAAGGGCGACAGGGATACAGCCGTGCGTTTCATGGACTCGCTTGACATGATCAACATCGTCACCCATGTGGCCGACGCGCGCACCTGTGTCCTGCATCCCGCCAGCCATACCCACCGCCAGCTCACCGACGAGCAGTTGCGTGAGGCAGGCGTGGCTCCCGACCTCATCCGCCTGTCCGTAGGCATCGAGGACGTGGAGGACATCCTCGATGACATCCGCCAGGCGTTGGATAAGATATGATTTGTTAAGGTTATTAGGTTTTAAGGTTATGGGGTTTTAAGGTTATGAGGTTGTGAGGTTTTGGGTAACAAACCTGAGAGCAAAGCGACCTTAAAACCTCAGAACCTGGAAGCGAAGCGACCTAAAGAGGATGCAATACGATGTAATCGAGATGGCCATCCAGGCCATCACGGCTGAGATAGAGAAAAGTCCGCAGGACGCGCGGCTCCTGAAGGAGCGTGGCCGCCTGCACATGATGGCTGGACAGAGGGACCTCGCCATGCGCGACCTGATGGCTGCCGCTGCCATTGACCCACATCTGCTGGATGACATGAACGGCCATTTTCATGCGGAAAAGCAATAAAAAGGGCAATTCTGTTTGCAGATTGGCAGGAAAGCAGTAACTTTGCCGTGCATTTGAAAGCAAACGCACAAGACAGAGCATGACACAGACTGGTAAGTTTTATTACGGATTCTATTTTTACTTTTACTTTAGCAAGCTGAAGTGAACGGGACTCTGTATGAACATGCCAAACGGTGGACACAGAACTTAAACAGACATACACAAGCAGAAATCCCGCTCAGCAATGAAGCGGGATTTTCTTTTGTTATGCCACAGGGAACATAGGAAAGGAATGAAGAGAATAGCGATACAGGGCATCAAGGGCAGTTTCCACGACATCGCTGCCCACAGGTACTTCGAGGGCCAGGACATCGAACTGTTGTGCTGTGACACCTTCGAGGAAGTGTTCGCCCATCTGCACAATGGCGCAGATGCCGCACTGGTGGCCATCGAGAACACCATCGCGGGCAGCCTCCTGCACAACTATGAGCTGTTGCGTGAGAGTGGGGCCACCATCGTGGGCGAGCACAAGCTGCGCATCAGCCACAGCATCATGTGCCTGCCCCAGGATGACTGGGCCGACCTGGTGGAGGTCAACTCCCATCCCGTGGCACTGATGCAGTGCCGCGACTTCCTGTCCAGGCACCCTGAGATGAAGGTGGTGGAGGTGGCCGACACTGCCGGGGCTGCCGCCCACATCAGCCAGTGCCACCTGCGCGGACATGCTGCCATCTGCCACAGGGACGCTGCCGCCATCTATGGAATGAAGGTGCTGGAGACGGGCATTGAGACCAACAAGCACAACTTCACCCGCTTCCTGGTGCTCGCACGACCCGAGAAGGCCGGACAGATGAGGCGCATACAGGAGGCCAACAAGGCCAGCCTGGCCTTCACCCTGCCACATGAGGAGGGCTCGCTCAGCGCTATCCTCTCGGTGTTGTCCTTCTACAAGCTCAACCTGACCAAGATACAGTCCCTGCCCATCATAGGCAAGGAGTGGCAGTATATGTTTTACATTGACCTCTCGTTTGACCAGGACCACAGGTTCCACCAGGCCGTGAACGCCATCAGTCCGCTTGTCAGCGAGTTGAAAATACTGGGAGAATATCAAGATGGAAAGCAAAGCATATAATGTGAGGCCCGCCGACAGGCTGGCCACAGTGAACGAGTATTACTTCAGCCGCAAGGGCAAGGAGGTGGCACGGCTGAATGCTGAGGGCAAGGATATCATAAGCCTGGCCATTGGCAGTCCTGATATGCCGCCGTCCAAGGAGACCATCGACGTGCTCTGTGAGCAGGCGCACAGGCCTGATGCCCATGGCTATCAGCCCACGGTGGGCACGCCCGAACTGCGTGCGGCCATGTCCCGCTTCTACCGCCGCTGGTATGGGGTGGAACTGGACCCCGCCACCGAGATACAGCCGCTCATCGGCAGCAAGGAGGGCATCCTGCATGTGACGCTCGCCTTTGTAAACCCGGGCGAGGAGGTGCTGGTGCCCAATCCAGGCTATCCCACCTACACCAGTCTGAGCAACCTGCTGGGAGCCCGTGTGGTCAACTATGACCTGCTGCCCGAGAACGGCTGGCAGCCCGACTTCGACGAGCTGGAGCGCATGGACCTGAGCCGCGTGCGCCTGATGTGGACCAACTATCCCAACATGCCCACGGGAGCCCCCGCACGCAGGGAGACCTATGAGCGGCTGGTGGATTTTGCCCGTAGGCACAACATCGTGGTGGTGAATGACAATCCCTACAGCTTCATCCTCAACCAGGGCGAGAAACTCTCCATCCTGCAGGTGCCTGGAGCCAAGGACTGCTGCATAGAGTTCAACTCCATGTCCAAGAGCCACAACATGCCAGGTTGGCGTGTGGGCATGCTGGCCACGAATGCCCAGTTCGTGCAGTGGATACTC
>CAVKOT010000226.1:0-4303 GCA_963658045.1 Opitutia bacterium UBA4654 | reverse complement strand
GCTCTACACCGTGCAGGCGCAGTATGGCCTCATGGTGAGCCTTGACCCGGGCTACGACTGCCAGGACGTGGCCATACTGAATGTGCAGGGCGCGTCGGCTGGTGACAAGAAGCACCTCCTGCAGGAACTCTCACGCATGCCGCAGGTGCAGGGGGTGTCATCGGCCTGGAGCATTCCACTGGAGCAGTATGGCATATCGGGCGACAATGTCCTGCTGCCCGGGGACGACCGCGAACAGTTCAACGCCACGGACATGTACAACGTTACCGACAATTACCTGGAGGTGATGGGCATCCGCCTGAGCCAGGGCACCTTCTTCACCGAGCGCAACGACAGTTGCAGCCAGATGCTCGTGAGCGAGTCCTTTGCCCGGCGCATCAGCGAGGCTGCGGGTTGGAAGGACGGCGCGCTAGGCAAGCGGGTGCGTGTGACAGGGCACTCCAACAAGGCATATACCGATGGCCTCACCATCGTGGGCATCTTCCCCGACATCAAGGTGGGCGGCTACAGCACGGCCAACAGCCAACTGAAGAACCGTCCGCAGTTCTTCACCTACAGCACCCAGGTGTGCTCCAACATGCTCCTGCGCTTCCACCATCTGACCCAGAAGGACATGGACGAGGTGCTGCACCGGGCCGAGGCACTGATGCCCGGAGCAATGGTGCGGCTGGTGTCCTGGCAGGCCGAACTGCGCGACCAGTACCGCGAGCAACTGAGTTTCCGCAACGCCATAGCCATCTGTGTGGTGGTCACCCTGTGCATAGCCCTGCTGGGACTGCTGGGCTACACGGCCGATGAGGTGAACCGCCGCAGCAAGGAGGTGGCCGTGCGCAAGGTGAATGGGGCAAGCCTCGGTGACATCCTGGCACTCTTCCTCACCGACATCATGCGCGTGGCGGTGCCCTCGGTGCTGGTGGGAGCGGCCCTGTCATGGTGCATTGCGCGCAAGTGGCTCACCTCCTTCAGCGAGAAGGCAAGCCCCTCGCCCTGGACCTACCTGGCCATCTCGGCCGTGGTGCTGCTCATCATCGGCTGTGCCGTGGTGGTCAACTGCAGGCGCGTGGCACTGGCCAACCCTGTGAAGTATCTCAAGGATGAGTGAGAAGCCCCCTCCCAACCTCCCCCAAGGGGGAGGGGAACTTATTGCCACATTATAATATATAAGGAATAATAGAGAGAAAGAAGTAATTATTAACGAAAACGCATTTACCCACATGCAAGCGACCTCCCTCCCCTTGGGGAGGGTCGGGGTGGGGCTATAACTTATGATTGACTTAAAGGCATTTGGCGTGTTTCTCTCACGCAACAAGTTCTACACGCTGGTCAACGTGGTGGGCTTCTCGGTGAGTCTGATGTTCGTCATCCTCATCATGCTCTACGCCCGGCAGGAGTACAGCATCGACAAGTGTATTGACAAGGCCGACCGCATCTACACGGTGTGTACCTACAACGGCGATGACGAGCACATGGACTGCTGCGAGGGTAGCCACTGGTACACCCAGCGCACCATCCAGAAGACTTTCCCACAGGTGGAGATGACCTGCGGAGTGGCCTACTCTGACCGCGAGGTGGGTGCGGGTGGCAAGACACTGCAGACCGAGGTGGCCTTCGTCGATAGCACCTTCTTCCGCATGTTCTCCATCCCACTCGTCCAGGGCAGTGCCGCCCACGCGCTCGATGACATGAAGGCCGCCGTGGTGAGCGAGGAGTTCGCGCGCACGGCTTGGCCTGGCGAGAACCCTATAGGCAAGCGCATACAGATAGACGGCATGGACGACCTCTTCGTGCATGTGACGGGAGTCTATCCCGGCATGGAGGGCACCTCCTTCGGCCAGGCCGACATCATCATGCGCTTTGAGTATGTGCGCTATGTCAACGACTACCTCACGGCCTCGCACATGGGCAATGCCACCTGCACCTCGGTGTTCATCCTCGCCCGTCCTGGCCATGACCTCAGCACCCAGGGCGCGGCCTTCGACAAGATGTACAAGGACATGGGCTTCTGGTACTACACCATGGAGGGGAGCAACACCCACACACGGCTCGTGCGCTTCAGCGACCGTTACTTCTCTGACACCGCCTCGTCGGCCAATGACGAGCACCAGAGCCTGCGTGGCAACCGCCGTCTGGTGAACATCCTGTTTGCGGCGGGCCTGGTCATCCTGCTCTTCTCGGTGTTCAACTATATCAACCTGAGCACGGCACAGAGCGGGAAGCGTGCCCGCGAGATGGCCACACGCCGGCTGATGGGCGCACAGCGCAGGGACATCGTGCTGAGGCTTACGGTAGAGGGCGTGCTCATGTGCCTGCTCTCGCTCGTGCTGGGTGCGGCCATGGCCTGGGCTGCCTGCCCCTATGTGAGCGGGCTGCTGGGGACGGACATTCACATGAGCGGACTGCTGGACCCGCTCTTCCTCGTGGGACTGCTGGCCATGGCGTTGCTGGTGGGCGGTGTGTCGGGCGGTGTGCCCGCCGCCATCATCTCACGCGTGCGCCCCATCGATGTGGTGCGGGGAACCTTCAGGCTCAAGACGCGCATGACACTCTCGCGCCTGTTCATCGTCCTGCAGAATGTGGCCACCATCGTGATGGTGGCGGCCGCACTGAGCATCTGGATGCAGACGCGCCACCTCATCCATGCGCCCATGGGCTATGACCTGCAGCATCTGATGGTACTGCCGTCCATCTCGGGTGACACCACGAAGGTGCAGACCTTCATAGGTGAGGTGCGGAAACTGTCATGCGTGCAGAGCGCGGCACTCTCGATGGGCTGGCCCCTGCAGGGTGGCAACAACAACACCATCACGCATGAGGGGCACCCCGTGAGCCTGCAGGTGATGTATGGCGACAGTTGCTTCTTCAAGACGCTGGGACTGAAGATTGCCCAGGACAACCACCAGGCCGACCCCACACAGGGCATCTGGGTCAACCGCCAGTTCCTGGCCGAGATGGGGATTACCGCAAGTGACCGCTTCATCAATGAGCCCGCACTCAACGAGGGGCCCCTGCCCATCAACGGCATCCTGGAGGACTTCAAGATACGCACCATCACCAGCGACCAGCACCCTGTGTTCGTGGTCATCGGCAACAGGATATACAACCCCTGGCACTACCTGGTGAGGGTGAAGGGTGACGAGGCCGAGGCACTCAGCCAGGTGGACAAGGTGTATTCCAAGGTGTTCCAGCGGAGCATCGCCGACTACGACAGCCGTCCATTCGCCACACAGAAGATGGCGGGATGGTTTGTCCAGGAGCAGCAGTTGAGCACAATCGTGGCACTCTTTGCCCTGGTGGCCATACTCATCAGCGTGCTGGGCCTGGTGGCCATGAGCACCTACTTCATCCAGCAGCGGCAGCGTGAGGTGGCCGTGCGCAAGGTGTTCGGCAGCACCAGCACGCAGATACGCCGCCGACTGACAGGCATGTTCCTCATGTATGCCGTGGTGGCCTTCGTGGTGGCCGCTCCCCTGGCCTACTGGCTGATAGGGCGGTGGATGACCACATTCAGTTACCGCATCGAGTGGTGGCCGCTGATACTGGCCGCAGGTGGCGTGTGCCTGCTCACCTCGTTCCTGGCTGTAATCGTGCAGAGCCAGATGGCCGCCACGGTCAACCCGGTGGAGCACATCAAGGATGAGTGAAGAAGAAGCCCCCTCCCAACCTCCCCCAAGGGGGAGGGGAAACTATAAACACATAAACAAGAACACAAAGTGCTCCTCCCCCCTGGGGGAGGTCGGGAGGGGGCTTTTACATACACAATATATTATGATTAAGGTAGAGAATTTGAGCAAGAGTTTCCGCACCGAGGAGGTGGAGACTGTGGCACTGGACAAGGTGTCGTTTGAGGTAAGGGACGGTGAGTTTGTGGCCATCATGGGCCCATCGGGTTGTGGCAAGTCAACACTGCTGAACATCCTGGGACTGCTGGACAACCCCACCAGCGGCAAGTACTGGCTGGGAGACCGCGAGGTGCAGGACCTCAAGGAGAAGGAGCGCACGGACGTGCGCAAGGGCGAGATAGGCTTCGTGTTCCAGAGCTTCAACCTGATAGATGAGTTGAACGTGGAGGAGAACATCGAACTGCCCCTCACCTACCTGGGCACTCCGCGCGCCGAGCGCAAGCAGCGGGTGCAGGACATCATGAAGCGCATGAACATCAGCCACCGCGCCAAGCACTTCCCGCACCAGCTCTCGGGCGGACAGCAGCAGCGGGTGGCCATAGCGCGTGCGGTGGTGTTCAACCCCAAGATGATACTGGCCGACGAGCCCACGGGTAACCTGGACTCGAAGAATGGTGCCGAGG